>DATIWI010000322.1:0-11814 GCA_035519475.1 Opitutaceae bacterium | reverse complement strand
GCCACAAAAAGGCACCAAAACGCACAAAAATCAGCGAAGAGGATCCGTCATCAGGTATTTCTTCACGGAGAGAACGGGCGCGCCGAAATTGACGAGCAAGCCGGTTTCGATCCGACTAGACCGAAGGTAACCAAGTAGTTGGGCCACGTGCTCGCCGACTACAGCCCGGACAGCTTTTATCTCAATAATGAGCTGATGGTCGACGAAGAGATCGGCGAAGAATTCACCCAACAGAGTGCCATCCTCGTCGTAAACGCTCAGCGGGTGTTGTTGAACCACGTCAATTCCATGCTTCCGTAGTCGATGCGCTAACGCGTTTTCGTAGATCTTTTCCAGATGTCCGTGCCGATGGTAACGATGGATAGCAAAACTCGTTTCCCGGATCAGATCGCAGAGTTGATTCATGCATTCGAACTTCATGGTGTTTCCTTTTTGTGACTTTTCGCGCCTTTTTGTGGCCAATTCCTTCGCGCTGCAAGGAATCGATGTCCGCTTGGACTGGTGTCTGGTCTTTGCTCTGTGATCTCTGTGTCCAGCTCTGCGCACTCTGTGTCCAACTTTGCCATATGAGCTCATTTCATTTCGGCGCCGTCGTCCTCGCCGCCGGCGCCTCGACCCGCATGGGCGAACCGAAACAACTGCTGCGGCTCGAGGGTCGCACCCTGCTCCGGCGCACGGTGGACGCGGTCTTCGCCTCCTCAGCCTGGCCGGTGGTTGTCGTGCTCGGGGCGCAGAGCGAGCTCATCCGGCCGGAGGTCGCGCGATTGCCCGTGCTGATCGTGGAAAACGGTGATTGGAAGGAGGGCCTGTCGTCGTCGATCCGGGCCGGTGTCGGGGTGCTGGAAACATTCTCGTTGCTGCTACAGGCCGGCCTGCTGGTCACCTGCGATCAGCCCAACATTTCGGCCGAAGCCGTCGCTCGCCTGATCCGTGTCCACCGCCAGGGAGGCCCCTCGATCGTGGCCGCCCGCTACGGCGGCCACCCCGGTTCACCCGCCCTGTTCGCGCGATCCCATTTCCATGAGCTCATGGGATTGCGCGGTCCCGAGGGCGCCCGGCCGCTTTTCGCGCGGCACGCCGAGCGATTCGCGACGGTAGATCTTCCCGAACTCGCCACCGACCTCGACACGCCGGAGGATTACCGCGAATTCGTCGCCGCCCGGCACGTCGCACCGCGCCCACCGTGAGAACCCCGGGCCAGACGCCCTTTTCAACAGTCAAAACGGATCCGATCCCGTGGCACCGGCCGGAGTGCGGTCGCTTCCCATGATCGGCGTCAGCCCAAAGGCCACCTGCTTGTCGATGAACCTCAACCCACCACTCCCATGAAAAACCTCCCTCGCCTTCTGCTCCTGCTTCCAAGCGCCCTGGCCCTTTTGTTTCCACCGGCATCCGGCGCGGAGCCGCCGGCGTCCGCCTCGTCGCCCGCGGTGGCGCCCGCGAAGCCGCCGGGAAAAGAGGCGCTCAAAGCCGAACTCGCCCGGATGGAGGACGTCTTCTGTGCCATGGCCAAAGAGAAGGGCATCCGCGCCGCCTTCGAGTATTTCGCCGCGCCCGACGTCGCCTTCGTGGACACGGACCCCCGCCGGTTTCGCGGTCTCGCCGCGGTGCGGGAGCGGATCGGGCCCGACCAGCCCGGCGTCTCGGTGACCTGGTCCGCGATGTTCACCGACGTGTCGGACGATGGCACACTCGGCTACAACTGGGGGCGCTACGAATGGCACCTGCCCGGCGCCGACGGCAAGGAGCGGATCAGGACCGGCTTCTTCCTGACGATCTGGAAACGACAGCCTGACGGCACCTGGCGCTACGTCATGGACAACGGCGCGCCCGACCGGCCGGCGCCGCCGGATGCCGCGAAGAAGAATTGAGCGCGCCGCCGCTACGGGAGGCGCGCATCCTCGATCTTCTTCGCCTGGTGGGCCCGATAGTCGTCGAGGCCTTGTCGGATCCTCGGATCGGCCAGGGCGAGAATCGCCGCCGCGAACAGCGCGGCGTTGACGGCGCCGGGTTTGCCGATGGCGAATGTCGCCACCGGGATGCCGCCGGGCATCTGCACCATGGAGAGAAGGGAATCGAGGCCCTTGAGCGCCGCCGATTCCATCGGCACACCCAGCACGGGCAGCGGCGTGAGCGCCGCGGCAACCCCGGCGAGATGGGCAGCGCCGCCCGCTCCGGCAATCACCACCTGCAGGCCGCGGTCGCGGGCCGATGTGCCCCAGTCATACATCAACTTGGGCGAGCGATGGGCGCTGATGACCCGTCTTTCGTAGGCGATGCCGAGTGCGTCGAGAGTCTGCGCCGCATGCTGCATCGTCTCCCAGTCCGACGTGCTGCCCATGATGATGCCGACAAGCGGCCGGCCCGACGTGGCGGTTGCGATCTCGGGTTGAGGTTGAGGTGCGCCTGCCATTTCCCGACCGACGATGACTGCCGCCGGCCCGACCTCAACCTAAACCTTAAGCCTAAACCAGGGAAATGCTCTTCGGCACCTTCACGATGGTCGTGCCGGCAATCTTGTCGTGCCACGACTGCCTTTGGTCGTCGAAGGCCACCCAGATGAACCCGAGCCCCACGACGGCCAGCGAAAGGCAGGCGGCGAGCGCGCGCACAATGGCGACGCTCCAGTCCACCGTACGATCGTCGAGTCGCACCACCTTGAGGCCGCAGATGATGCCGCCGATCGTGGTGCCGCGCAACGCCCACAGCACCACGCAGTAGGCGGCGAAAAGCAGCAGGAACACCGAGCCGATGTGGATCATCAGCGCCACCACGAGGATCAGAATGAAGTCGAGCAGCGACGCCGCGAGGCGGATCCAGAACCCGGCCCGAGGCAGCGTGTCGGCGGTGACCACGGGCGCCACCGGCGGCGCCGCGACCAGGGGCGGCACGACCGCGCCCGCGACCGATTCCCCCGCACCCGCGGCGAACGCCACGGCGGCACCCACCGGCGGGACCGCCGCCACCGGTGCGGCCGCGGCCACTGCGCGTGCCGGTTTCGTTCCATTGCGCCGCATCGAGAGAATCAGCGAATAAACCACCATCCCCAAGCCCAGCCACCCGATGAGCACCGAGACGATGAAGGCCAGGACGGGCACGAGGTAGAGCGCCATGACGAAGAGCCCGCCGAGGAACACCGCCGTCACGGCGTGTGAGTAGATGCCTCCGCCCAGGAAGCCCGTGAACCGTCGCCCAAACCAGGCGAGCATCGCCGCGCGCCCAAAGAGCTTCCCGAAGAACAGGCCGAGCGCGAGGAAGGGAATGACCAATACCCCCACGCCAGTGATCGCGAGCAGCAGAAAGATCAGCGGCATGGCCATCGTGGTCAGCAGCGCGGCCACCACCGTCATGCCCGGCCGCTGTTCCAGCGTTTCCGCGCACTTCTCGATGCCGCGCCGGAAGATCAGCGCCAGCAGCATGTAGAAGGCGAGAAACGCCGCCGCCACCAGCCACGCCCACCCGGCGCCATGGGCGAACGACAGCAGCCGGCCCTTGAACAGCGCCGACCGGGCCCAGGCGAACAGCCAGCTGATCGCCGGCAGGCGAATATTCTGGACGTTGCCCTTGATCACCGCCGCCGGATCCTTCTCCAGCGCACCGCCGACCGCCACCACTTCACCCCGCACCACGGCTTTGGGCCCGAGAATGATTCTGCCCCCCACGGCGACCGCCTGGCCACCGACCTCGCCGTTGATCGTCAGGTCGCCGCCGACCGCCACGGCCGCTTCGCCGACCGAGCCGTTGACTGTGGTGTCGCCCAACACCGACACCGCGGCGTTGCCGGCGGAACCGTTGACGGTCGTGCTGCCCATGACCGATACGGCCGCGTCGCTGACTTCGCCGTCGACCACGGTGCTGCCGAAAATCGATACCGCCGCGTCCACCTTTTCATCCTTCGCGACGTGCGAGCCGTAGCCAAAAGTGACCTTTTCGTTTCCCGTGTACGACCTGACTATGTGCCGGTGCGCCAGCCCCCGGCCCGCGCGCCTGCTCTCCCGGTCGCTGTCCCCAGGCGCCGGCGCCACCTCGGTATCAATCCGGCGCAGTTCGCCTGACGGCGCCGGGGCGGCCTCGGGCAGCTGGGTCGATTCCGCCGGCGCGGTCTCGGGCGGCTTGGCCGGCTCGGCCGGCTCGGCCACCGGGGCCGCCGGGGCCGCCGTCGTCGCCGCAGCCGGGGCAGCCGGCGGCGGGGTCTCCGGTTTCGCCGGTTCGGCCGCCGGAGCCGGCGCCGCGGCCGGCTGGTCCGCCGGCGGCGGGGTGGCGGGCGGCGGCGGGGAATCTGCGCCGCGGAGGGCGAGGGCACAGGTCAGAGCGACCGCGGCCAACGCGCCCGGAAAACCGAAGAGATGATGGCGTTTCATGGATTGAAGCAGGGTTGCAAGCATGGCGGGTTGAAGATCAGCGGCGGGCCCACAGCGTGCGGTAGGCCGCGGCGCCCAGGCCGAAGAGCATGGCATACAGCGAGGCGATCGACGCGATCACGCCATAGAACCACAGCGGGGAAATATGCCGGGCGACCATGGCCACGAAGTCGCCGATGTTGCGCGCGACGCTCCACACCTGGGTCGCCAGATCCAGCACCGGCGCCCCCGCGGCTTGGAAGCGCGTGGCATCGAATCCCGCCTGAATATAGAGACCCGCCACCACGGCGAGCGCGCCACAGAGCACCAGAAACGCGGCCCGCACCATTTGCGGCCAGTAACTCCAGGACTTGTGCCACCACGGAATGGCGGCGCGGCGCTCCACCTCCGCCAAGATGCGCGCCTCGAGCGTGCCGGGCGCTTTTCGGTCCGGTAGCGCGCGCAGCGTCTGGTGGATGAACCGCTCCAGTTCGTCGGGATTCATGCGGGGTTTCATGGAAATTGGCCTCCTCGATTTCAGGCGGATGGTTGCAGGCGGGGGGAATCGTTACATCTCGAACTTCTCATGGCTCGCGCCGCTGTGCATCAGCACCTTGGCCAGCGCCTCGCGCCCGCGCATGATGTCGGTCTTCACCTTGCTGAGCGACACCCCCATCCGTTTGGCGATGTCCTCGTAAGGCAGCTCCTCGAAGTGATAGAGTACGAGCGGCACCCGCTGATGCTCCGGCAGTTTCTCGAGCGCCCGCTCGACCCAGGCGCGCCGATCGGCCTGGCTGAGGGTATCGAGAAAGTTGTCGGGTGCGGCAAACTCGACCGGCTGATCGTCCTCCGCGTCCTCGCTGCCGTGGCGGCTGAATTCGGAGAAAAACCGCCACCGCTTCCGGTAGCGCTGCAGGTGATTGATGCTGAGGTTGGTCGTGACGGTCTTCAGCCAGCCGCCAGCCGTCGCGCTGTTGCACAGATTGTCCCAGTGTTCAAAGGCCTTCAGAAACACCTCCTGGGAGATGTCCTCGGCTTGCGTCTCGTTGCCAAGGAGTCGCACCGCCGTCGTGTAGACCATGTCCTGATAATTGCGCATGAACGTAGTGAAATCGATCGGAGCGGTCAGCCCCTCTGCGGTGGCTTGCACTGGATTGTCATCGTTCATGCGCAGAACACGCCCCAGCCGCGCAAAGTCGCATCAATGTGGGCCCTGCGCCGCCGGAATCATGGTCCCGGGGTGGCAGGGGCATTCCTGCCAGAGATCGCCGTGGCTGCCAAGGGGATAACCCGCCGCTGATCAACGGCCTGCCCGGCCTTGCCCACCGTCGGGTTTACGGCACACTGGCGGAAACAACGGCCCCTGTCCCCACCGGCCCCTCCAACATGGCAACCTCTCCCGCCACCCCGCTCCCTCCCGTTCCGACGACGGGCTTCCTGCCCCCGGATCCACCGCTCGAAGCCGCCGTGCGCGCCGAAGGCGAAAAGCTCTTCGCCCTCATGGACGCTCACCCGGCCCCCGGCCTGTTCTCCAAGAAGGGCGCCTACGCCCGCCTGATGGACTGGGCCATGAAGGATCCGGCCTTCAAAACCCAGCTCTTCCGCTTCGTGGACGTGCTGCCCTCGCTGGACTCCTCGACCGAGATTGTCCGCCACTTGCAGGAGTACCTCGGCGACAAGGCCGTCGAGCTGCATCCCGCGCTCAAGACCGGGCTGGCCGCCGCGTCCCTCGTACCCGCGCTCGTCGCCGGTCCCGTCAAGGCGCAGGTCGTCGACATGGCGCGCCAGTTCGTCGCCGGCGAAGGCCCCGACGACCTGGTCAAACAACTCCGCCGGAACGCCCGGGCTGGCCTGGCCACCACCATCGACCTGCTCGGCGAGACCGTGGTGAGCGCCGCCGAGGCCGACGCGTTTCTCCAGCGCAATCTCGACGTGCTCGACACGGTCGCCGCCGCGCTCGCCAAGGACGGTGCGCCCGCCTTCAGCGATCTCGGCCCGTCCGGACCGCTGCCGCGGCTCAATCTCTCGGTGAAAATCTCCGCGCTGACGCCCGACGTGCACCCGGCCGATCCCGAGAACAGCATTGTGGCGTTGAAACAGCGCCTGCGGCCGATTCTCCGGCGGGCCCGCGAGGTCGGCGCCTTCATCAACTTCGACATGGAGAGCTACAAGTTCAAGGATCTCACCCTGGCACTCTTCAAGTCGATCCTCGAGGAGGAGGAGTTTCGGCCGGCGCCGCCCGTCGGCATCGCCCTTCAGGCCTACCTGCGCGACTGCGAGGCCGACCTGCGGGAACTCATCGCGTGGGCGCGGCGCCTCCGCCGACCCATCTCCGTCCGCCTCGTGAAGGGCGCGTATTGGGACTACGAAACGGTGCTGGCGCAGCAGCGCGCCTGGCCCGTGCCGGTGTGGTCCCGCAAGGCCGAGAGCGACGCGAACTACGAGAAGCTCACCGCCCTCCTGTTCGACCACGCGGATCTCATCACCTCCGCGTTCGCGTCGCACAATGTCCGCTCGTGCGCGCACGCCATCGCGCAGGCGGGCCGCCGCGGGATCGATCCGCGCGCCTACGAATTCCAGGCGCTCTACGGCATGGCCGACGAGCTCAAGGCCGCGCTCCTCCAGACGGGCCATCGCGTCCGCGAATACTGCGCCGTCGGCGCCCTGCTGCCCGGCATGGCTTATCTCGTGCGCCGGCTGCTCGAGAACACCTCCAACGAGGGCTTTCTCCGCGCGCGCAACACCGGCGAGGCCACGAAGGAGGAGCTCCTGCGCCATCCGGTCGAGCTCCTCCACACCGGAGACCGGAAACCGGAAAGCGGCCAGGCTCCCGCCGGCTACGACTCTCCGGTATCCGGTGTCCGCTCTCCGCCATTCCGTAACGCGGCCAACACCGACTTCACCCGGGCGGCCGCCCGCGACCAGTTGCGCGCGGCCCTGCAGGCCGCCGGCGCCCGGCTCGGCCGACGCTGGCCGCTCGTCATCGGCGGCCGGAGAATCGCCGATCGCGAGTACGTGCCGTCCGTCAATCCCGCGCGGCCGGCGCAGATCATCGGCCACTGGGCCAAGGCCACCCGCGCCGACGCGGACGCCGCCGTCGCCGCCGCGCGCGCGGCGTTCCCCGCCTGGCGGGCCACCCCCGCGGAGGCGCGGTCCGCGATCCTCGAGCGCGCCGCCGATCTGCTCGAGTCGCGCCGGATGGAGCTCAACGCCCTGCTCATCCTGGAGGCCGCCAAACCCTGGGTGGAGGCCGATGCCGATCTTTCCGAAGCCATCGACTTCTGCCGTTTCTACGCCGCCGAAATGCGCCGGCTCGGCCGGCCCGAAATTACCCAGCGCGTGCCGGGCGAGCACTGCACGCAGGCGTGGATCCCGCGCGGCGTCACGGTGTCGATCGCTCCCTGGAACTTCCCACTGGCCATCCTCACGGGCCTGACGGTTGCGCCGCTCGTCGCCGGCAACGCGGTCATCATGAAGCCCGCCCGGCAAACCTCGATCATCGGCGCCGTGCTGATGGAAATCCTCACGGAGGCGGGCGTGCCCCCGGGCGTGCTGAATTACCTGCCGTGCCTTGGCTCCGAAGTCGGCGGCCACCTCGTGGCCCACCGGCAGGTCGATGCCATCGCTTTCACCGGATCGCGCGCGGTCGGCTGCAAGATCTGGGAAACGGCCGGCCAGACCCTTCCCGGGCAGGCCAACCTGAAGAAGGTGGTCTGCGAGATGGGCGGCAAGAACGCGCTCATCATCGACAGCGATGCCGACCTCGACGAGGCCATTCCTGCCGCGCTCTACAGCGCGTTTGGTTACAGCGGCCAGAAATGCTCGGCGCTCTCGCGGCTCATCGTGCTGGCGGGCGGCTACGAGCGGTTCCTGGAACGATTTCTCGCGGCGTGTCCCAGCGTGCCGGTGGGCGATCCCGCCCAGCCCGGCACGGTGGTCGGGCCGGTGATCGACGCCGGCGCGCGGCAGAAGATCCTCGGCTACATCGAGCAGGGCAAGAAGGAGGCCACCCTCGCATGGCAGGCCACCCTCCCGCCCGAACTCACGGCGGGCGACGGATATTATGTGCCGCCCACGGTGTTCACCGACGCCAAACCCGACCATGTCATCGTGCGCGAGGAAATCTTCGGGCCGGTGATCGCGGTGATGAAGGCGCGGGATCTCGACGAGGCCTTCGCCCTGGCCAACGGCGCGGATTACGCGCTGACCGGTGGCCTGTTCTCCCGCAGCCCGGGCGCCCTCGAACGGGCGCAGCGCGAGTTCCTCGTGGGCAATCTCTACCTCAACCGCGGCATCACCGGCGCCATCGTCGAACGGCATCCCTTCGGCGGCTTCAAGATGTCGGGCGGCGGCACCAAGGCCGGCGGCCGGGAATATCTCCAGAACTTCCTGTTCCCGCGCGCGATCGCCGAGAATACTCTGCGGAGAGGATTTACGCCGCCGGAGGAATGACATCCGCAACAGGCTTGCCGCGCCGTAGCCCCGCGCGAGCGGGGCGAAGGCGGGTTCCCGCGCGCGATCGCCGAGAACACCCTGAGGCGGGGTTTCACCCCGCCGGAGGAATGACTTCCGCCCGACCGGCCGGCCGCCATCCCGCCGATCGAGGTTTGATCGGTTTCCGCGCGGCTGCTTGACTCTCCCGCTACTGGAGGGCGCACCCTTGCGCCGCAACCCCGCAGACCATGCCATTCGATCCCCAGCTCTTCAGCATCGGCGAGTTTTCGCAGATCTCCGGCCTCTCCGTGAAGACGCTCCGTTTTTACGATGAGAAGGGCCTCCTTAAACCGGCGCAGGTGGACGCCGCCTCCGGCTATCGCTTCTACGACGGCGCCTCGGCCGAACGCGCCCGCATCGTCGCGCAGCTCCGCGGGCTGCAGTTCCCGCTCGACGAAATCGCCCGCATTCTCGCCGAGTGCGACGACGAGGCGGACCTGCTCGGCCACCTCGAGCGCCAGCGCCGCCTCATCGAGGACCGCCTGCGCGCCGATCGCCGGACCGCCCGCGCGCTCGCGACCATGATTGCGCACGAGCGCGAGGCCGCGCAGCTCGCGGCCTGCCCGGCCTTCGCCGTCGAGGAGAAGCAGCTCGCCCCCCTGCTGGTGGCCGGCCTGCGCATGACCGGCCGCTACGCCGATTGTGGCCGCGGGTTCGCCACGCTCGGGCGCGCGCTGGGGCGGCACTGCGCCGGCAAGCCGCTCTGCCTCTACCATGACGGCGAATACCGCGAAGAGGACGCCAACTTCGAACCCTGCCTGCCGCTCCGGCAGGCCGTCACTGCGCCGGACGGCGTGGTCATTCGCACGCTGCCTGCCTCCCGCTGCCTGTCACTGGTCCATCAGGGTCCCTACCCGCAGCTCGGCCGATCGTACCGCCGGATCTTCGCCGAGCTCAAACGGCGGGGACTGACTGTCGAGCGGCCCACGCGCGAAGTCTACTTGAAAGGACCGGGCATGATCTTCCGCGGCAATCCCCGTCGCTATCTCACGGAAATCCAACTCCCCGTCTCCCCGGCATGACGCCTGTGGCCGCTCCCACCGTCCCCGCCCCGGCGTCGCGCCCGCCGCGCCGCCAGCGGAAAACGTGGCGGCAGAAGCTCGCCGACGACAAAGGCCTTCCGAAAGTCGTCAAGGTCGCCGGGGCCGCCGCAGCCCGCTGGGGCGGACGCACCGTCGCCATTCCGGCCCCGCGCGAAGTCGATGCGCTCATGCGCCGCGTGCCGCGCGGCCGGGTCATCACGATCAACGAACTGCGCGCCGCGATCGCGCGCCGCCACCACGCGGCGGTGGGCTGTCCGATCACCACCGGGATCTTCTCCTGGATCGCCGCGCACGCCGCCGCCGAGGCGGCCGCGGCGGGCGCCACCGCGATCACCCCCTACTGGCGCACGCTGAAGGCGAAGGGCGAGCTCAACCCCAAATACCCGGGGGGCATCCCCGCCCTCGCCGCGCGCCTCGAGGCGGAAGGCCACCGCGTCGTGCAGAAGGGCCGGCGCTTCTTCGTCGCCGATTGCGAAAAAGTCATCGCGCGCCTTTGAGCCGCGGATTCGCCTGGGCCGGAGGCGTCCGGGCCCTTTGCGTTTGCGTGCGTTCCCCAGCGAAGAGAGATTCGCCCTGCCTGCCGCTGAACCGGCGGCCACTCACGGCCACGTCTCATGACCGCCCTCACGATCCTCGCCTGGTGCCTGACCACCCTGCTGCTGCTGGCCGGGCTGATCGGAACCGTGGTACCGCTTCTTCCGGGCACGACGCTGATTCTCGCCGCGACGGTGTTGCACAAGCTGATGCTGCCCGCGACGATCTCCTGGGGAGCGGTTGGCGGGATCGCCGCCCTCTGGCTTCTCTCCCTGCTGGTCGATTTTGCCTGCGTGCTGGTCGGCACGCGGCTGGGCGGCGGCACCAAATGGGGCATGGCCGGCGCCGGCGGCGGCGCCATCGTGGGTGCGTTCGTCTCGGTCCCCGCCCTGGTGCTGGGCAGCGTGCTGGGCGCGATGCTCGCCGAGAAAATCATCCATCGTCGCAACCTGGGCGACGCCCTCCGGGCCGGGCTGGGCGCCGGGTTCGGGTTCTTCCTCGGCATCCTCGGACGCCTCGCCTGCGCCGCGGCCATGATCATCCTCTTCCTCGTCGCCGTCCTGCGGGCGTAAGCCGGCCGCCACTGCCACGCCCCCCTTCCGCCGCGCCCGGCCCCTGGCCCGATCCCTCGGGAACATGTCAACCAATAGTTGACATTGCCTCTGCTGCCGCCGGCCGGGGGGCGGCGCCGAAAGCGCGGAAGCCGATCCGGGTGGACCCCGGGGCCGGCACGATCGGGCTTGGCCGCCGCCGGATTCGCGCCGCACGACCGGCTGGCTGCCGGCGGGTGGCGTCAGAGCCGGCAGATCAGCAGCTCGCGCTCGTAAATCATCTCCTTCGGCAGATGGTCATGGAGATCGAGGAAGAATTCCTCGTGCTCGATGACCTCGCGGCGCCACGCGGCCCGGTCGACAGCCATGATCTCGTCCCACTTCTCCGGCGGAAAATCGAGTCCGGCCCATTCGATGTCCTCGTAGCGCGGCACCCAGCCGATGGGCGTCTCCTTGCCGAGCGCGCGCCCGCGGGCGCGATCGACGATCCACTTGAGGATGCGCATATTCTCGCCGAAGCCGGGCCAGATGAACCTGCCGTCCTTGTCCTGGCGGAACCAGTTCACGTGGAAAACGCGCGGCGTCTCGCCGAGCTGCCGCTGCATCTTGATCCAATGCCGGAAGTAGTCGCCCATGTGATAGCCGCAGAAGGGCAGCATGGCCATCGGGTCGCGACGGACCTTGCCCACCGTCCCGGCGGCGGCCGCGGTGGTCTCCGAGCCCATGGTGGCGCCGAGATACACTCCGCTCGACCAGTTGAACGCCTGGAACACCAGGGGAATCGTCGCGGGGCGCCGCCCGCCGAAAATGATCGCGCTGAGCGGCACGCCCTCCGGCTTCTCCCAATCGGGG
>DATIWI010000321.1:0-6199 GCA_035519475.1 Opitutaceae bacterium | reverse complement strand
TTCAACTCCCGCCACCTCCACCATTCGACTCGCGCCAGATGGCGCTCGCTCATGGCGGGCCACGATTGACGCGAGTCGAATGGTGCCCTGAGCAAGCCCCTTGACGGGGCGCGTCGAAGGGCACAGGCAATGACCTGAGCTATGACTTGGTGGGTCTACATGCTCGAGTGTTCCGGCGGGTGCATTTACGTCGGACACACCGAAGACCTGAAAGCACGATTCGCGGCGCATTTGGCTGGAACGGGCGCAGGCTTTACGCGCAGTCACCCTCCAATCCGGATTGCATACTCAGAAGAGCATTCGAACGAGTTGTCCGCCATAACCCGAGAGCGTCAGCTGAAACGCTGGTCGCGGGCAAAGAAACAGGCGATGATTGCCGGCCGGCTGGACCGGATTCATGAATTAGCCCGGCGTCGTCGCCGATAACGCGTCCATCAAGCCCCTCGCCGGCGCGCGTCGAAGAGCACGGCCGATCAGTTGGCTGATACCCTCCGCGAACGGATCTTCCGTCTAAAGGACGGTTCAAGTCCCGCTTTCTCCATAGGTCATGCAGGGCGGTCTCCGGTCTCGTAAGCACACGCTAACCGGAGGGATTTTCATCCAAGAAGGTTGGGGCAATGTCCAGTAAGGCCCAGCTAGGGGAGGTTGGCCCTGAAAGAACGTTCGAGCGGCCTCAAAGAGTGGCACCATGCTTCGCCCTTTGGGCTTCGCATGGTGCAGCCGTTTTATTGAATTGGCGAAGCATGGTACCCTGAGCGCGCCCTTGGAGGGGGCGCGGCGAGGGGCACAACTCATGACACGAATCATGCCGTGGGATGTTTATACCTGCGGGGTTCGTTACTTCCCCGGGCGTGGCCGTCAGCTTCCGGCGAAGGCGGTCATCGTCATCGAGGCATCGCCGCCGTGACCCCATAGGGCACGCGGAGCGCTCATCAACGGCTGGAAGGCTTCATTCCAGTGAACCACCTTGACGACGATTTTCCGCATTCCTATTCTCGATCGTCCGGTCGGGCGTCAGTTGTATCTCAGCTTCAACAATTTTCTCCCAATGCCTGCCACGAATCTGTCCACCATCCGCAAATATCCGGCGATCATCTTCGCAACGACCATTCTTTCCGCTGCAACTGCCTTTCCCAAGCCGGTCGTCGCCGACAAGATCACCGTCCAGCAGGGCCCCGACAAGATTGTCATCACGGGCGGCCAAGGGAAGAAGATCACCTCGGACAGATTCGCGCTCAGCAAAGACGGGTGGTATATCCTCAAAATCTCGTACACCGGGGCCGAGATCAGCACCTGTCAGCTGTCTTTAGCCACCCAGGCCATGGTGACCGCCAAGGATACGGTCGGCGGACTGATAACCAACTGGATGGGTCCGTCGACATCAGAGAAGATCGAGTGTCAGGGCTGGCTGAAATCGGATGACTACATGATCTTTGTGGACGAAGCCGACGGGCCGTGGACGGTCGAGATATTGAAGAGCCCCAAGCCCGAGCCCGTTTCCGGCGACCTGACCTTCAGCGGGACCACCGGCAAGGTGACGCCTTTCTTCCATCTGAAGGCGGGCTCCGCCACGTTCACGATGAACCAGAAACTGAAAGGCCGGTTCTCCGCCCGCCTGGAGGTCAATCTGGTGAATGCCGATACGGGTGCCTATGTGACCAATCTGTGCCACAACTCCACCAATCCGACGCTGACAGCGAAAGTGAACATTTCGAATGCCGGCACCTACATCCTCGAGGTCATCGGCGGCGACACGTGGGAAATCTCGTACGCCCAGTAGATAACCTTAGGAACTAGAGCCGGCCCGATCAACGGTCGCGGGAACGATATTCGCACGACTGGCGAAGGACGAGGGCCGAGGCGATTGGCGCCAAGCCAAGCGGTACCCAACCGATGATTTTGCCGCGGGCACGCAGCACGTAGAAGGCAAGAAGACCGCCCGCGCAGACGGCGAAATCCGTCTCGTCGTTCTCCGTCGACGATCCCGCCGCCGGAGCGGTGCGTGGCCTATGGCGAGAGCAGGGAAGCGAAGAACGGATTCAACATCCGGCCGGTTGGGTCCATCTTCCTCACCCAATCGGAGAACTCGAACCAACGCTGGCCATAGGCGACCTCGACATGCTTCCGCTCGACGAATGGGCTCTGGTTGAGCAGCGGGATGCCGCCGCGCTGATGGGCAAATTCGTTGAATTGCCTCAGAAATTGGTGCCAGGCGGCGTTGTCGGTACTGGCATGAATCGGGTCGATCGAGAAGATCTCCTGATCGTGCGTGTACGACAGGAGTGAATGAGTGTCGCGCCGGATATGATAGGCCCCCAGGGGCATGTTGCAGCGGAACCCGGTGCGCTTGAAGTATTCGTCGGCGAAATCGAGATAGGCGCGCAGGGTCGCCAGCCATTGGCTGCGCGGGAAGGCCCAGAACGTGAAGGCGTACCGGGAGGAGGGCGGGGTCTGGCTGTAGTCCACGGTCTTGTCGGGGGCCAGCAAGGTGATGCCGCCAAAGAGCCGCAGGGCGCCGTAAAGCAGCTTTTCCACGTCGAACAGGCCCGTTTCCGCGGCGGCGCGGAGATGCGGATCGGAAATGAACTGATCAATGAAATGTCCCGTATGCGCGACGCTGTGGTTCCATAGGCGGCGGCGAGCGGCGGCGAGGATGGAACCGAAGATGCCTGGTTCGGCAATGCGGTGTCGCTGTTGAAAGACACATGTCCGGCCGACCGTCCAGCCAATCAACCCCTCGGAGGTGTCGAGCCGTTGGTCGACCTCCTCCGGGGTGAGTTCGTCCACGGGGCGCGGCAGGTAGGTGAAATGCAGCGCCTCGACCGGCTTGATGCGGAAGCTGACCTCGTAGACCACGCCGGCCAGGCCATAGCTGGCCCGCATCCGGCGCAAGAGTTCGGGGTTGCGCTCTTCGGAGGCCTCGGCGAGGTCGCCGGCCGGCGTGACCCATTTCATCGCGGTGACATAGGAATTGACCTGACCGAACTCGATGCCGTCGAGGGCGTCCTTGGTCTGGCAGCAGGCGGCCGAGCCGAGCGTCATGTTGCCGATCTCGATGTTCGTCATGAACTGGAGATCCTGCGCGCGGAGGGCGCGCGATGCCTCGATGAATTGGAGGCCGGCTTCCGCCGTGAGAATCCCCTTGGCCGGGTCGATCTCGAGGATTCGCGTCATGCGGGACAAGTTCAGCACCGTGCCGTCCGACGAAGCGCACGGGGTCAAGGAGTGGTAGCTTCCCATGGCCCGCACTGGGCCCGGGTAGCGGACAGGGTCGCGCAGGACGGCCTGGATTTCGGGCGCAGTTTGCGGGTAAACGAGCTGGCGGGGGTTGGCGGTGATGCTGCCGTCGTAGTTGACGATCGAGTTGGGCATGGGGAACGATCAAGGACTGCGTGGCGACGCCGATGGGATCGAACGACCACGGATGGCCGTTCGCGGCGCCGAGCGGGACCATTAGCCCAGATCGCGACAAATTGCAGCTGCCGCCAGCGGTTTTGCGAAAGGCGGGGAAGGGAGGGCGGGGTTGGCGGTCCGGCCGCCACAGCGGACGCCGCCGCTTGACATCATCCCCGGTTGGCGCAAGATTGCATCGTCAATTAGGCCATATTGCACAATGCACATCCTCACGCTCACCGAACAGCCTCTCTCGACGCAGATCGCCGCGGTGCGGAAAGGGTTTCCGTCCACCGCGCTCGCCCAGATTGCGGCGGGGCTCGGCCTGTCGCGCAGCAAGGTGATCGACGCGCTGGCGATCAGCCCGCGCACGGCGGCGTGGCGGCAGCGGCACGGGCGGAGCTTCACCGCCAGCGAGTCGGAGCGCCTCTTCCGGCTGGTGCGCGTCCGGCGGCTGGCGCGCGAGGTGTTTGCCACCGACGCGGCGGTGGCGGAATGGCTGGAAACGCCGGACGGCAGCCTGGGCGGCAAGGCCCCGCTGCAGATGCTCGCGACCGACCTGGAGATGAGCCGGCTGGAGAATCTGCTCACGGCGATGATTCACGGCGTCCCGGTGTGAAGGCCTTCCGCATCGTGCTGAAGCGGTATGGCCGGACCCCCACGGCCGCCTTCAGCGGCCGGAGCGGGTTTGGGGCGGACGGGCGCTGGCACACCCGCGGGCGGCTGCTGGATTATGCCGCCCAAAGCCTCTCCCTGGCCGCGCTCGAACGCCTGGTGCACTACAAGCGGATCGATGCGCTGGTCCCGCACATGCGCTACGAGCTCGAGGTGCCCGACGCCCAGATTGCGCCGCTGGCCCGCGTGCCCGCCGGTTGGGACGGCGCGGATCTGCTGCCTGCGGCCCAGGCGCTGGGCGACCAATGGTACGACGCCGGGCGGACGCCGGCGCTGCGCGTTCCTTCGGCGGTCACGCCGGGTGAGTTCAATCTGATCGTCAATACGCATCACCCCGGCTGGGATTGGAAATGGGTGATCGGCGGGCCGGTGGCCTATCGGTTTGACCCGCGGCTGGCGGAGTTGCTGGCGGCGCGCCGGTGAGCCGGCGGCGCCCAGCCCCGGGGCGGAGCGCGCATGGCCCGCCAGGGCTCGAGAGGGGAGGCGGATGCCGCCGGAAGCGCAGGATTTCCTTGCCGAGGTAGACATAAGTTGGCGAACTGTGGCTTAGAAGATTGCCTAAAGCCCGGCTCCCCGCACCCCGCTGGTCCTCCGGCGATGCGCTTGGGCGGGGCCAGTTTCAACCGCTCGATCCGGATGAATTTCCTGCGCCGTTGCGCGCATGCGCTCTCCCTCCCCGTCATCTGGGTGCTCAAACCCCTAAAGATCCGGGCGTGGCGGATGCGCCTCGGCTGGTTCCGGCGGCTGATCTTCGAGGGCACCTCGTTCGTCGACTGGATGCTGGTCTTTGCCAACGTGCAGAACGCGGCCATGCAGCTGCACCACCGCGTCTACCGCGGCAATTTCATTTTCGGCAAGGCGCTCATGATCGTCGACCACGAGCGCGCCGCCCGCGAAATCGCCCGGCCCGCGCTGCGCGGCAACCGCTTCATGGGAGTCGATCTGGTGAGCAACGACCCCGGGGCCTTCGTCACCAACGCGGGCCCCATCACGACCGCCGACCCCGTGCGCCGCCTCGCCCGCGGCTACATCGACCAACAGGTGATGACGCCGCGCGTCCGCGCGCTCGACCTCGCGGCGTTGCGCACGGAATGCGCGGCGGAGCTCGCCGAGTGGTCCGCCGACCCCCGGATGGCCACGATGTGGAGCATCCGCGGCGCCGTGACCCGGCTCATGCTGCGCATCCTCGCCCAACAGGGTCTCCCGAAGGCCGCGGCCGACGCCATCACCTTCAACTACACGCGCCGCTTCGTGGAGTTCTCCCTCTTCGGGCGCTATTGCCCGTTCCTGTTGGGCTTGCTCGGCACCCGCGAAGGCGTGCGGCGCGACGCGTACCTGCCGCTCCGCCGGCTGGGAGTCGACAACATGATCATCGACATGACCCTGTTCGCGGCGATGTTCAGCCTCGGCACCATCGTCATCAAGGCCGTCGGCTTCGCCGCCGAGTTCGACCTGGACTACGGCCGCCTCCAGCCGTGGGAGCGGATGGCGTTCGTGGTGGAGGCGCTCCGCTACTGCCCCACCGTCACCTCCGTGCACCGCATCGTTGAGGAGGACGAGACGGCGGAGGTCGCCGGCCGGACGCTGCCGCTGCGGCCCGGGGACGAGGTGGCGTATCCGTTCGTCTGCATCAATCGGGATCCGCGGCAGTTCTCCGACCCGGCCGCCTTCCGCATCAACCGTTCACGTGAGGAGTTCGAGCGGGTGCTGAGCTGGTCGGCCGGGCCGCACGTCTGTCCCGCGAAAGACTTGTCGATCCTCGTCACGGTCTTGATGCTCGATGCGCTGGCGGCCCGTTTCGATCTGCGGAAGCTGCGCATCTTCAACCTCGAATTCTGAAAGCCTGGCGCGCCCGCGCCGCGGAGACCCGACACCATGCCGACGCGGCCACTGGAATCCTGGGGCGAACGCCTGCGCGCCCGCTGGCGCACGCCCCGGAGCTGCACCGCGTTGCTGCCGGTCGCCGACCTGACACCGGAGGCATTGCGCGCGCGCCTCGCGGGGGCGGTGGCGGCCCTGCGCCCGGCCCTCCGCGGGGTGGCGGATCTCCATTCCTTCCGCCTCGTGATCCTGCCGCCCGACGCGCGCAACGGCGGGGTGACCCGCCTCCTCTTCAACACGGTCCACGACC
>DATIWI010000320.1:0-3029 GCA_035519475.1 Opitutaceae bacterium | reverse complement strand
CTCCGTCCGATGCCTTCCGCCTTTGGCACTGCGGTTCCACGCGCGCCTAGAGAATTTACCCCATGCCGAAACGCCGCAGAATGGAGCGTTTTGGGTGATTGAGCTTTGACCCGCCGGCCCGGGCGGGCTACCGTCCCGCTCATCCAACCAGCCCCACCCTGCCGCCCCTCCGCCGGGCGTCGCTCCCATGAGCCTTGAGATATTGAAGGTCCTTTACGTCGGTAACGACGCCAAGGAGCACGCCGCCATCCGGGCGCTCCTCGGCGAGGTGAAGACGGTCGCCTACGAGATCGTCTGGGGCCGGACCGCCGAGGAAGGCTGGCGGCTCGCGGGCGCGGGCCCGCACGACGCGTGCCTCATCGCCTACCGGCTCGCGGGGGACAGCGGCATCAACCTGATCCGCCGGGCTTGCGCCGAGGGCCTCGCCACCGGCCCGATGATCCTGGTGACCGACACCGTCAACGAGCAGCTCGACATCGAGGCCATGGCGGCCGGCGCCGCCGACATCCTCGAAACGGACGTCCTCGCGGCCGCGACACTCGACCGCGCCATCCGCTACGCGATTCAGCGCCGGCGCATCATGGAGGATCTGAAGGAAAAGGAGGCCCGGCTCAACCTCGCCCTGAGCGCGGCCAATTTCGGATTCTGGGATTGGAATCCCGCCACGGGCGGACTCTACGTGACCCCGGAATACCGGCGCATGTTGGGCTACGGCGAGAACGAAAAGATCTTCTCCCGCCACACGGACTGGCTCGACGCCGTCCACCCCGACGATCGCGGCTTCATCGACCAGATTCTCAAACGGCTCCGGGACGGGGAAAAGCCGACCTCCAGTTCCTTCTACCGCTTGCGGGGCAAGGACGGCGCCTACCGCTGGATCCAGAGCCGCGCCACCGCGGTCTACGACGAGCACCACCGCCTGGTCCGGGTGTTCGGCATCAACGTCGACATGACCGAGCAGAAATTGACCGAGGAGCGGCTCCGCGAGCAGGCGGCGGTCCTCGACCAGGCGAACGACGCCATCGTGGTCCGCGACCTCGATCACCGCGTGATTTACTGCAACCCGAGCGCCGCCCGCACCATCGGACTGAATCCGGAGGACATCGTGGGCCACACCGCCAGGGAAGTGGGCGGCTTCCCCCCGCAATACGACCAGGCGTGCCAGCAGGTGATGCAGAATGGCGAATGGCACGGCGAAATGACCATCAAGCGCCGGGACGGCAGCAGCATCCTGGCGGACACGCGCTGGACCCTCCTGCGCGACGACGCCGGGCGGCCCAAGGCTGTCCTCGCCATCTACAGCGACGTTTCCGAGCGGAAGCGCCTCGAATCGCAGTACCTGCGGGCCCAACGCATGGAGAGCATTGGCATGCTCGCCGGCGGCATCGCCCACGATCTCAACAACGTGCTGGCGCCGATCGTCATGGCCACCCAGCTCCTCCGCCTGCGGTTCCCGGATGCCGAGAGCCAGAAGCTGCTCGGCACCGTGGAGGCCAGCGCCCAGCGCGGGGCTGAACTCGTGCGGCAGGTGCTCACCTTCGCCCGCGGCCTCGAAGGCCAGCGCCTGCTCGTGCATCCGAAGTCGCTCGTGCGCGACGTCGAGCACCTGATCTCCGAGACGGTCGACAAATCGATCGAGGTGGTGAGCCAGATTGAGCCCGACCTGTGGCCCGTCCCGGGCGACCCGACACAGCTCCACCAGGTGTTGATGAACCTCTGCATCAACGCGCGCGATGCGATGCCGCAGGGCGGCCGCCTCCGCCTCGCCATCCGCAACGTGCGCGTGGACGAGCAGTATGCCGCGATGAGCCAGGAGCTGCGGCCCGGCCTCTATGTTCTCTTCGAGGTCCAGGACACCGGCCTGGGCATCCCGCCCGAGATCCGCGAGCGCATCTTCGAACCCTTCTTCAGCACCAAGCAGCCCGGCAAGGGCACGGGCCTGGGACTGTCCACTGCCCGGACGATCGTCAAGAACCACGACGGCTTCATCTCGCTCGAATCCGAGATGGGGCGCGGCACGACCTTTCGCATCTTCCTGCCGGCCTCGCTCGAAACCGCCACGGCCCGCGGCACCGCCGCCCCCATCCCGCCCCCGCGCGGCAGCGGCGAGACCATTCTCGTCGTCGACGACGAAGCCTCGATCCTCAGCATCACCCGCCATGCGCTCGAGCTGTACGGTTACCAGGCGCTCACCGCCTCCAACGGCGCCGAGGCGCTGGCGCTGTTCGCCCAGAAACGCGGCGCGATCGCCGCGGTCCTGACCGACATGGCCATGCCGGTCCTCGACGGCGCCGCGCTCATCTACGCGCTGCGCAAGATCGACCCCAACGTGAAGATCATTGCCGCCAGCGGCCTGAAATCGACCGTCCAGTCGATGGAGCCATTCGGCCTCGGCACCACCGCCTTCCTGGCCAAGCCCTTCACGGCTGAAACCATGCTGCACGCGATCCACGCCGCCCTGGTATCGCGGGTACTGCCCAAGGGCGCTCCCGCTGTCGCAGCCGGTGCCTGAGCGGGAACCGCCCGGCACGATGCCGTCCTGCAGCTTGCAGCGATGGATTCTAAGGCGCGGTCGCCGCACCGCGCCGGTTTTTGAATCGTCGCTATGCGGTCTTCCTGGCGGGATCGGGCCGCCTCCGCGCGGCTTCGGCGAGCCACGGCGATCCCGCCCTACAACTGATTGAGCAAACACGGCATCTCAGCCCGGCGGGGACGGCGGGCTCCACCGTGACCAGGCGCCTCCGTCCGATCGATGCCTTCCCTCGAGGAAAACCCGCAACATCCGGTGGATCCCGCGCTCCGCGCAGGTTGGGCCGCTCTACCCTGCATTTTTCACACTCACAAATAGCCGATCCACACACCCCGTCGCTTCGCGCCACCCCGCTTGGTAGAGGGGACTTGGAGCGCCGCCTGCAAAATCCCCTCTCGGAGAGGAGTGCCCGTCAGGGCGGGGTGTGTCCACGACCGTCGGCCGTATGAAATGTCCGGGTTACAGCGTTTCCAGTTGGGTCATAGCCCTGAGCCTGGCA
>DATIWI010000319.1:0-3028 GCA_035519475.1 Opitutaceae bacterium | reverse complement strand
GGGGAAGGCCGTGCTGGTCGACGTGCGCGAGCCCGCCGAGTGGGCCGGAGGCGTGGCCAAGAAGGCCGTCCTCCTTCCGCTCAGCGACCTGACCGGATCGCGCCGCCACTGGCAGCCGTTTCTGGGCCAGGTCGACGGGCGGGAGATCATCCTCTACTGCCATTCCGGGTCCCGCTGCGGTTATGCAGCGCGGATCCTGAGCGCCGAGGGCTTCAAGGTCGCGAACGCCGGCACCCTCGGCGCCTGGCACCGGGCCGGCCTGCCCGTCTGCCGGCCGAAGATTTCGGATTGAGCGGCAGACCAACCCAGTCCCGACCATGACTTACGACCTCGTCGATTTCCCGGCCGATGTCTTGGAGCAGAGCCAGCGCATGCCCGTGCTGGTCGATTTCTGGGCGCCGTGGTGCGGGCCCTGCAAAATGCTCGGCCCGGTGCTCGAAAAACTCGCCGCCGAAGCCGCGGGCCGCTGGACGCTGGTCAAGATCAACACCGACGAACACCAGGATCTGGCGGCGCGCTTCGAGATCCGCGGGATCCCCGCGGTGAAGCTGTTCCATCACGGGCAGGTGGTCGCGGAGTTCGCCGGCGCCCGGCCGGAGCCGCAGCTGCGCCGCTGGCTGGAGGAGCAGCTGCCCACCCCGAAACGCGAGGCCATGGCGACCGCCCGCGAACTGCTCCGCGGCGGACGCGCCCGCGAGGCTGCGCAGCTGCTGCAGCCGCTGGCCGAGGCCGACCCGGATGACGACGAACTGGCCGCGCTGGCCGCCCGGGCGCTCGTGTTCAGCGCGCCCAACGAGGCGGTGGCGCTCATTGCCGAGTTGCCGCCCGCCAGCCCGTGGGCGGACACGGCGGCCATGGTGCGCGAATTCGCGCGGCTGTTCGCGAACGCGGGCGAGCCGCCCGCAGCGCGGGCGGCTTCGCCGCTGCGGGAACGCTATGTGGCGGGGATCCTCGCCCTGCGCGCGCAGCGCTACGAGGAGGCGTTGCGCGAGTTCGTCGCCGTGTTGCAGGATCGCCCTGACTTTGACGACGGCCACGCCAGGGCGGCCACGTTGGCGATCTTCAAGCATCTCGGCATGCACCATCCGCTCACCGCGGAATTCTTTCGCGCCTACAGCATGGCGGTGAACGTCTGATCGGACGGTCGATCTCCGGACTCGGCAAGCGCGCCGGTTGGTCCTAGGCTGAGGCTGTTCCTCAACCAAAGGACCTGCCATGGCACTCACTCCCTCCACCATGCTTCCGTGGGGCACGCTGGCGCCGGCCTTCCGCCTCCCTGACGCGGTCAGCGGCCGCCCGGTCGCGCTGGCCGACTTTGCGCAAAAGCCCGCGCTGGTCGTGATGTTCATCTGCAACCACTGCCCATACGTGCAACACATCCGCGCGGGGCTGGCCGCGTTTGCGCGCGACTACCAGGCGAAAAACGTCGGCGTCGTCGCCATCAGCGCCAATGACGTCGCCGCTTATCCCGAGGACAGCCCGGCGCGGATGAAGGCCGAGGCCAAGGCGGCGGGCTACCCGTTTCCCTACCTCTTCGACGAGACGCAGGCGGTCGCCCAGGCCTACCGGGCCGCCTGCACGCCCGACCTCTACCTCTTCGATCGCGACCGGAAGCTCGTCTACCGCGGCCAGTTCGACGACAGCCGTCCCGGCAACGGCCGGCCGGTGACCGGCGCCGATCTGCGGGCGGCCTGCGACGCCGTGCTGGCCGGGCGGATGCCGGCCGCGGCGCAGACGCCCAGCATCGGCTGCAACATCAAGTGGAAGCCCGGGAACGAGCCGGACTACTACCACTGAGCGCGCGTGCTCGCGTGCGGAGGTGCGCATGGACGCCGATCTCTGGAACCAGCGCTACGCGCGCGAGGATTACGTCTACGGCACGGCGCCGAACGAGTTTGTGGCGGAATCCGCGCCGCGCATCCCGCCCGGGCCGGTGCTGTGCCTGGCCGAGGGCGAGGGGCGCAACGCCGTGTATCTGGCGGCGCGCGGCCACGCCGTGACCGCCGTCGATCAATCGGACGTCGCCCTGGCCAAGGCGCGCCGGCTGGCCGCGGCGCGCGGGGTGATGATCGAGACGGTCGTGGCCGACATCGCGGCGTTCCCCATCACCCCGGGCGCGTGGGCCGGGATCGTGTCGATCTGGGCGCACCTGCCGCCGGCGCCGCGCCGGGAGGTGCATGCCCGGGTCGTGCGCGGGCTGCAGCCCGGCGGAGCGTTCCTGCTCGAGGCCTACACGCCGGCGCAACTGGCGTTCGACACGGGCGGTCCGCGCAGCGTGGAGTTGCTCATGACCGCGGCCCAGTTGCGCGGGGAGCTGGCCGGGCTCGATCTCGAGATCCTGCGCGAGGTCGAGCGGGACGTCCGGGAGGGGACGGCTCACACCGGCCGTGCCGCCGTGGTACAAGTGCTGGCGCGCCGGCCGTGAGCCCGGCGGAAAGGCCAGCAGCAAATGCAATCGGCACCATAATCGTTCTTAACAAAGCAAAACACGCTTTGTCGCGGGGCCCGGGATGCCTCAGATTGAGACCATGGACGTGCTCTGGCTCTCGCGCCTCCAGTTCGCGCTGACGGCGACGTTCCATTATCTGTACCCGCCGTTGAGCATCGGGTTGGGTGTGCTGCTGGTCGTGGTCGAGGGACTGTGGCTCAAGACGCGCCGGCCGTTCTATCACCAGATGGCGCGCTTCTGGACCAAGGTCTTTGCGCTCACCTTTGCCGTCGGGGTGGCCACCGGCATCGTGATGGAGTTCGAGTTCGGGACGAACTGGGCCGCCTACTCGCGCTACGTGGGCGACGTGTTTGGCAGCGCACTCGCAGCCGAGGGCATCTTCGCGTTCTTCCTCGAGTCGGGGTTCCTGGCGGTGCTGCTGTTTGGGTGGGACAAAGTCGGTCCGAAGATGCATTTCTTCTCGACCTGCATGGTCGCGCTGGGCGCGCACTTCAGCGCCATTTGGATCGTGGTGGCCAACTCGTGGATGCAGACGCCCGCGGGCTTTCACATTGTGGGATCGGGTCTGACGGCGCGGGC
>DATIWI010000318.1:0-13705 GCA_035519475.1 Opitutaceae bacterium | reverse complement strand
CCGAAGGACGCCGACCTCGCCACGCAGCTGTCGGCGACGCTGCGCCTGCAGATTCCGATCATCTCGTCGGACATGGACACGGTCACCGAGTCGCGCATGGCCATTGCCATGGCGCTCAACGGCGGCCTCGGCCTCATTCATTACAACATGCCGGCGGCTGACCAGGTGAAGGAGGTCGCGCGCGTGAAGCGCCACATCCACGGCCTTATCCAGGACCCGATCACGATTCCGCCGACCCTCGCCGTCGGCGACGTCCTCGCGATGATCGAACAACGGCGCTTCAGCTTCCAGACGTTTCCCGTGGTGGACGCGCAGGGTCGGCTCGTCGGTCTGCTGCCCGGGAGCATCGTCAAGGAGCGCTACCGCGCCAAGAAGGTCACCGAGGCGATGACGCCGCGCGCGCGGCTGATCGTCGCCCTGGAGCGCGATCTCGGCGGCGATCCGATCAAATACGCGGACACGTTCTTCAGCGAGCACATCGGCATCAACAAGATGCTGGTGGTGGACGATCAGGATCGCCTGCGCGGGCTGGTCACCAGCACCGACGTCGAGCGCATCGTGGGTGAGGCCAAGTCGCACCGGAAACCCAGCCGCGACACTCATTTCCGCCTGGTGGCCGGCGCGGCGGTCGCCCCCGTGCGCACGCCGGCGGGCGAACTCGACCGCGACCGGATCATCGCGCACGTCGGCGAACTGGTGGACGAGGCCATCGACGCGGTCGCCGTCTCGACCGCCCACGGCCACAGCGCAGGCGTGGGCGAAATCGTGAAGATGCTGCGCGGCGCGTTCCCCCGGCTCACCATCATCGCCGGCAACGTCACCGGCGCCGCCGGCGTGGAATACCTCGCCCAATGCGGCGCCGATGCCGTCAAGATCGGCCAGGGCCCCGGCTCCATCTGCACGACTCGGATGGTGGCGGGCGTGGGCATCCCCCAGCTCACCGCCCTTTATGTCGGCCGCAAGGGCGCGGCGGCCGGCGGCGTGCGCATCATCGCCGACGGCGGCATCGCTAAGTCCGGCGATATCGTCAAGGCGTTGACCCTGGCAGACGCCGTCATCTGCGGCGGGCTCTTCGCCGGCTGCCGGGAGGCGCCGGGCGAAATTCTCGAGATCAACGGCAAGCTGTACAAGCAATACCGAGGCATGGGCACGCTCGCCGCGATGAAAGCCGGCTCGGCCGCGCGCTACGGCCACGAAAAGGATGACGCCACGCGCAAAATCTCGGCCGAAGGCATCGAGGCGCTCAAGGAGGTGTCCGGCTCGGTCGACAGCGTGCTGGCCGAGCTGATTGGCGGCCTCCAATCCGGCATGGGCTACCTCGGCGCGCGCAATCTGTCCGAACTTCGCGCCAAGGCCCGCTACGTGCACGTCACCGCTGCCGGCCAGAAAGAGGCCGCGCCGCACGACGTGATCGAGGTCTCGACCAAGACCCACGCGTGAGTGCGTTTCGATCCTGGGGGTCGGCCACCCGCGATGCCGTCGGACGTACGCTCCTTCTGGGCGTGCCGGTTCTCGGCGCTCGATCTCACGCCCCTGGCCACTACTGTCCGATTTCCGCTTTTCCCAGTTTCTCCTTGCCCCGCGGTGGCGCGTCCCCTTTCTCCTTCGTGGCAACAGGGTTCGGCTTGCTCTGGCTGCCGCTTGACTCATGTCCCTCACCCCGTTCAGCAGCCAGCTCATCGCCGATGTCGGCATCAGTTTCGGCGACGAGGGCAAAGGCCGGCTCATCCCGGAGGTTGCCGAGGAGCTGCGCGCCTCGCGCGCGCCCGTGGCGGTCGTGATCAAGGTCAACGGCGGCGCCAATTCGGGCCACACCGCCGCCGGCCTGAAGTTCAATCTCCTGCCCTCCGGCGTCGCCGTGCCGGCCATCCCGCACCTGTGCATCGGCAGCGGCGTGGTCGCCGACCCGCGCAAGATCTGGTGGGAGACCCGGCTGCTCGAGCACAAGGGCTATGCCGTGCTCGCGCGCCTGCTCGTCGACGAACGCACGCTGGTCTCTGATCTCACCCACCGCCTGCTCGACCTGGCGTGGGAGGACTATCGCACCAACGTCCTCCGCGAGGAGCCGCGCGGTTCCACCGGCCGCGGCATCACGCCGGCCTATGGCGATGAAGTAGCCCAGTGGCAGATCTGCTTTTCCGATTTTCAAGCCGGCCCCAATTACTTCGCGCGCAAGCTCGCCCAGCGCGCCGACCGCGCGCTGCGCACGATCCGGCACGTCTGCCGCGTGAGCGAGGAAGCCTGGATGGGCTTTTTCCAGAAGCTGACCGAGGCCGAACAGCGGGCCAACCGCGAGAGCATCGATCTCGGCGTGTTTCCCGCGGCCGAGTTCGATTTCCACCGGTTCCGCGGCGGCGAGCCCTTTACACTGAACCTCGAACGCCTGACGGAGGCCTACTGGAACGCGGGCACCGCGCTCGCGGCCCACATCGGCGAAGTCCGCGAGCTCGTGCTGCGCGAGCTGGGCGCCGGCCGCACGGTCATCGGCGAGTTCGGCCAGTCCTACTGGCTCGACAAACGCCAGGGCTTCTCTCCCAACGTCACGGCTTCGCACACCTTCGCACCGGAGTTTTTCCAATCCGCCGGGATTTCGCTGCAGCCCCTCCACACCATCGGCGTGGCCAAGGCCTATGACACCAAGGTCGGCACCCACACGTTCCTAACCAAGATGGACGACGCCCATCCCCTGTGCGTCCGCTTGAAGCAGCTCGAATACGGCTCAACGACCGGTCGCCAGCGCATGGTCGGCTGGTACGATGCGGTCGAGAAGGGCGACGCCCTGCGCTACGGCGGATTCCACGACTTGATGATCAACAAGCTCGACGCGCTCACCCAAGCTGGCGACTGGCACGGCGACCTGTTGGTCTGCACCGCCTATGAGGGCCCCGATGGCCGCCGCTACTGCCACGTGCCGCGCAACGAGGCGGTGCGCAAGACGTTGCGCCCAGTGTTCCAGAGCTGCCCGGGCTGGTCGGAAGACATTGCCGCCGTGCGTCGGTTCGTCGATCTGCCCCGTCAGGCCCAGCGCTACGTGGGCGCCATGGTGAAGGCCGTCCTCGCGGTCGCCTACGAGGGCCGCTCCTGGCCGTCCCCCCTGCCCAATCTCCGCTATCTCGGCGTCGGCCCGCTGCCGGCGCAGATCATCAAGGACGTGCCGGCGACGGCGGAGCTGGTGAATCTGGCAGGAGTGTAGGGCAACGGCGCCGCCGCTGCGGACCGCACCGGTACGACACCGGCGCCACGGCAACCGGGCGCTCAAAAGTCCTGCAGGTGTCCTTCGCCCGGACCACGGCGCGGCTCGAGCCGGGCGAACACCTCGCCGATCAGGTAGATCGATCCCGTGACCACCACGGTTTCGTCCCCCCCGCCGACGGCGCAGCAATCCGGTGTCGGGAAGATCGCCTCCACGGTCGTGCGCGCGACCCGCCCCGCAAACGTCGGCGGAATGCAGTGCTCCAGTTCCGGGTAGCCGCAGGCGCGGGTCTGGTGGGGAACCACGAGGTGGATCTCGCGCGCGTGGCGCGCGATCACCTCCAGCAGGGCGCGGGCGCGGTATTCGCCCAGCGCACCCGTCACGATGACTGGCGCCCGGCAGGTCTCCGCCCGGAGTCTGGCCAGATTGACGTCCAGCACCTGCGCCCCTTCGGGATTGTGCGAGGCGTCGAGGATGAGGGCCTGCCTGCCGACGCGCAGACGCTGCCAGCGGCCCGGCCAGTCGGCCCGCATCAGGCCGCGGGCGATGATGGCCTCCGTCAGCCCCCAACGCGCCGGCAGCAACCGCGCCGCCAGCGTGGCGGTGGCCGCATTCCAGCGCTGGTAGTCGCCCTCCAGGTTCGTGCGCGGATAGCGGTCCAGTTCGTCGCCGAATGCCTCCCGGACCGCAGTCACCGGCGCGCCCAGTTGCGCCGCCCTCCGGCGGATCACCTCCTCGGCCTCGCCAGGCACGCGGCCGAGCACCAGCGGCCGCCCCGGTTTGATGATGCCCGCCTTCTCCGCGGCGATCAGGTCGAGGCGGTCGCCGAGCACCTCGCAGTGATCCAGGCCGATCGAGGTGATCACGGCCAGCTCCGGTTCCACCACGTTCGTGGCGTCAAGGCGGCCCCCCAGGCCCACCTCGGCGATCGCGACGTCGACGCGGCGCCGCGCGAACTGCAGAAAGGCCATCGCCGTCATGAATTCGAAGAAGCTCGGATGATCCTCGTCGCTGAAGAGCGCCGGCTGCTCCGCCAGCGGCCGCAGTTCGTTCGTGTACGCGACAATCTCCGCCTCACTCAACAACTGGCGGTCCACCTGGACGCGCTCGCCGAGCCTCACCAGGTGCGGCGAGGTGTACAGGCCCGTGCGCCAGCCGGCCGCGTGCAGGATGGCGTCCAGCATCGCTGAGACCGAGCCCTTGCCGTTGGTGCCGGCGACGTGGATGACCGGGTAGCGCCGCTCGGGGTGCCTCAGCGCCTCGACCAGGACCCGCATCCGGTCAATGCCGACCTTTACGCCCCGGGCCTTGAGTCCGAACAGGTACTCCTGCACCGGCCCGTAGCCGGTGAATATCGCGGGCTTGGGCATGAAAGGACGCGAGTCCAGCAGGCGCGCGGGCGCGCGTCACGCCCTCTTTTCCCCGACGGCCTACGCCGGCCGCTCCGCCGGCGGCGGCTTCTTGACGTGCAGCGCCAGCAGAATGTCCCGCAGCCGGTCGCGCATTTCCAGGCGGCTGACGATCTGGTCGATGAGACCGTGCTTCAGGAGAAACTCGGCCCGCTGGAAGCCCGACGGCAGCGTCTGCTTGGTGGTCTCCCTGATCACCACCGCGCCGGCGAATCCGACGAGCGCGCCCGGTTCGGCCAGGATGACGTCGCCCAGCGTGGCAAAGCTGGCCGTCACGCCGCCGGTCGTCGGGTCGGTCAGCACCGAGATGAACGGGAGCCGGGCCGCCGCCAGCCGCCCGAGCGCCGCGCTGGCCTTGGCCATCTGCATCAGCGAGAAAATGCCCTCCTGCATGCGCGCGCCGCCCGCCGCGCTGAAAATGATGCACGGAATCTTCTCGCGCAGCGCCGTTTCGATCGTCCGCGTCACCTTTTCGCCCGTCGCGCTCCCCATCGAGCCGCCGCAGAACCGGAAATCCATCACCGCCACCGCCACGGCGATGCCGTGGATCCGGCCCGTGCCGCACACTACCGCCTCGCTCAGCCCGCTCTCCCTTTCGTATTTCTTGAGCCGCTCGGGATACGGCTGCGAATCCACGAATCCCAGCGGGTCCGCCGCGCGCACGTCCGCCGCGAACTCCGCAAACGTGTCGGGATCGAGCAGGGTTTTGAGGCGGTCGCGCGCCCCGATGCGAAAGTGGTAGCCGCTCTTCGGCACCACCATCTGGTTGGCCTCGAGGTCCTTGTTGAACACAATCTCGCCCGAGAGCGGACATTTCACCCAGACCCCCTTGGGAATGTCCTTCTTCTTGACGATCCGCGTGGGATACTCGGGCTTGTTGAAATGCACCATGAGGGGATTCAGCCGTGGCCGAACGTGACGACGTCGAGGTTCAGGCAGCCCGCGCGCCGCAGCACGGCCGCGCAGGCGTTGAGGGTGGCACCCGTCGTGAAGACATCATCAATGAGCACGTAATGCTCGGCGGTGTTTATGGCCGCCCCCGTCCGCAAGGCAAAGGCATTTTTCAAGTTCGCCTGCCGCGTGCGCCGGTCGAGGGCGGTCTGCGTCGGCGTGTCGACCACGCGGCGCAGCGGCGTCGCCACGCGCGCGCCCCCGCCGGCGGCGGCAAAGCAGTCCGCCAGCAGCCGGCTCTGATTGTAGCCCCGCTCGCGTTCCTTGCGCGGATGGAGCGGCACCGGCACCAGCACCGCTCCGCGCAGATGGTCCGCCATCCCCGGCGTGGTCCGGATCAGCACCCCGATGTCGTCCAGCACGTGAAGAGCCCGATGATATTTGAACGCATGCACGAGCGCACGGGCCGGCCCCGTCAGCAGCACGCAGGTGCGCCCCTCCCGGTATGCTGGGACGAGCTCCGCACAGTGGGGGCACACCCGCTCGCCGTGCACCTCCCCGTAGAACGGGTGCCCGCACACGTGGCAATACGGCGGCCGTACCCGGAGGATCAGCGCCTCGCAGCGCGCACACACGTGCCGCAGCCCGCCCCCTTCGACCAGACCGCCGCAGTGCACGCAGACCGGCGGGAACACCAGGTCGCCGGCCGTACGCCACCAGACCGCCAGCGTGCCGCGCGCCGTCATGACTCAATACCGCACCCGCGCCAGGCATAGCCCCTGCGCCGGCGCCGTTTGAATGAGGTGGGTCCGCCGCGCCGCGCCCAGAATCGCCCCGACCTGGGCGGGAGTCAGCTTCCCCTGCCCCACCGCCACGAGCGCGCCCACCAAGCCGCGCACCATCTTGTAGAGGAAACCATCGGCTTCCGCGGTGATGCGCAGGCGCGCGCCGCGCCCCGTCACTTCCAGCCGGCGCAGGCGGCGCACCGTGTTCTCCCGCATCGCGCCGGGGCTCGCCGCAAACGCCCGGAAGTCGTGGCGGCCCCGCAGGCGCCGCGCCGCCGCGCGCATCGCCGCGGCGTCCAGCTTCTGGCGGATTGACCAGCAGAATGGCTGCAGGAAGGGATCGGCCGGCCCCCCGTGATGCAGTTGATAGTAATAGACCTTGCCGGCCGCCGAGAAACGCGCGTGGAAGGCGCGCGGCACTGCCCGCACCGATCGCACCAGGATGGTCGGCGGCAGTCCGCCGCGGAGTGCCGCCCGCAGCCGGACTGAGCCGTGCGTCCACGCCGCATCGAAGTGGAAAACCTGGCCGCGGGCGTGCACACCCGCATCCGTCCGGCCGCTGCCGTGGATGCGAACCGCGCGGCCAAAGATCGCCTTCAGCCGGCGCTCGATTGCGTCCTGCACGGCGCGGCCGTCGGGCTGGCTCTGCCAGCCGCTGAAACCCCCGCCGTCGTACGCGCACACGCAGGCCCAGCGTTGGACATCGGGGGCGGGGCGGGAAGGCATGGCGGGATGGGCGCGCGCGATCAAACGGCGGGCCGGACCCACCGCGCCCGCGCAGGTCGGCCGCCTCCTATTCCGAACGGTGAGGCGGCGGTGGCGGGCATCGCTGGTTCAGAAAATCCTGCAGGATGAGGCAGGCGGCCCGCGAATCGATCAGGCCGGATGCCCGCAGGGCCCGGCGCTTGGGCTTGGGGATCGCCGCCTCCGCCTCATAGGAGGTCAGTCGCTCGTCCACCAGATGGACGGGCAGGCGAAAGGCCAGCCGCAGACGGGCGGCAAAGGCCTCGACCTCCTTCGCCTTTGGGCCGGTCGTGTCGTCCATGTTCAGGGGATGGCCGAGCACAAGATCGGTGATGCGTCGCTGGTGGATCAGGGCGGCCAGCTTGCCCAAGCGTTTCTGGGGCGACACGTCGGTCAGGGCGGGCAGCGGTGTCGCCACCCCGAGCTCGTCACCGTAGCTCAGACCAACCCGTTTCTCGCCGTAATCGATGCCCAGGCAGCGCATGGTTCAAAGCAGCGTGCGACCGTGCGGATCCGCCTCGAGGCGCTTGAGCAGCCGCTTGAGGTGTCCCGCCTTCTCCCGGGTGCAGACCAGGGTGGCGTCGGGGGTGTGCACCACGACCAGATGGTCGGCACCCAGAACCGCCGTGAAATGGCGGTCGTCGTTGATGACGATGTTGTGGCTGCCTTCCTCCACGATCGCCCGACCGAGGATGACGTTGCCGGCGGTGTCCTTGGCGCAGTGTCGGCTGATCGCCGTCCAGGAGCCCACGTCATCCCAGTCGAACGTCGCCGGGAAGACGACGACGTTGTCCGCCTTCTCCAGGATCGCGTAATCCACCGCGATCTTGGGCAGGAGCGGATAGGCTTCGCGCAGGATCCCGGCCAGCGGCCGCCGCCGCGCGAGGGCCGCGCCGATCTTCGCCAGGCCCGCCGCGACCGCGGGGGAGTGGCGGGCGAAGGCGTCGAGCACCACGCCCGCCCGCCAGACAAAAATGCCCGGATTCCAGTAGTAATCCCCCGCGGCGAGATACCCCTGGGCGACCTCCAGCGTGGGCTTCTCGACGAAGCGCCGGGCCTGGTAGATGACCCGGCCTTTGAGGGTGCGCCACGGCTCCCCGCGCTGAATGTACCCGTAGGCTGTGGCGGGCTCGGTGGGCGGTACGCCAATCAGGACGATGACGGGCGCCGCCTCCGCGGCGGCAAAGGCCGCCCGCAGATCCCGTTGAAAGGCGCGCACGTCGTGGATCGCCGCATCCGAGTGCAGCGAGGCGAAAACCGCGGCCGGATCGCGTGCCGCCACCAGGTGCGCCGCGAGCCCCACGGCCGGGCCGGAATCGCGCCCCACCGGCTCGGCGACGACATTATCGCGCGGAACTTCCGGGCACAGGCGGCGCACCGCCGCCGCCTGCTCCGCATTCGTCAGGATCAGCACGTTGGCCGGTGGCAACACCGGCAGCACCCGCTCCAGCGTCTGCCGCAACATGGGTCGATCGCCGACGATGGGCAGCAATTGCTTGGGCCGGCGCAGGCGGCTCTGCGGCCAGAAGCGCTCGCCTTTGCCCCCCGCCAGAATCACGACATAGCGACGAACCATAACAAAGAGAGGAAACCGCCGTCGGGGCGGCCGTCGAGGCGCAAATGCAGTTGCGAATTCGGGGGATTCGACGCACTTAACTCCGTTTCCCGATGCCCGACGCGCCGCCCACCTTGTCGCCCGCCGACCTCAGCCGCTACAGCCGCCACGTCTTGCTCGACGAGGTGGGGGTCGAGGGCCAGCGCAAACTGGCCGCGGCGCGGGTGCTGGTGGTCGGGGCGGGCGGGCTCGGCAGCCCCGCGGCGCTCTACCTCGCCGCCGCCGGCGTGGGCACCCTCGGCCTGGCCGATTTCGATCAGGTGGAGGAACACAACCTGCAGCGGCAGATCCTCCACGACACCCCGGCTGTCGGCCGCCCCAAGGTCGACTCGGCCGCGCAGCGCCTCGCCGCGCTCAACCCGGGCGTGCAACTCCGCCTCCATCGCGAGGGGGTCACGCCCGCCAACGCCATCGCCCTCTTCGCTGGCTACGACCTCATCGTGGACGGCGCGGACAATTTCCCCACGCGCTACCTCAACAACGACGCGGCCGTTCTGGCCCGCCGCCCCCTGGTCTACGGCAGCATTTTCAAATTCGAGGGACAGGTGACGGTGTTTGATCCGGCGCAAGGGGCGCCGTGCTACCGCTGCCTTTTCCCCGCGCCGCCGCCGCCCGGCAGCGTGCCCACCTGCGGGGAAGCCGGGGTCTTTGGCGCGCTGTGCGGCGTGATCGGCAGTCTCCAGGCCATGGAGGCGATCAAATGCCTCCTGGGCATTGGGCAGTCCCTGCGGGGCCGCCTGCTGATCTACGACGCGCTCGCCCAGCACTTCCGCCTCCTCAATCTCAAGCGCGATCCCGGTTGCCCGTTGTGCGGTCGCGAGCCGCGCATCCGGGCCATCGAGGCCGCCGCCTATGACCTCTCGTGCGCCGCGCCCGCCCCGGATGCCAGCGGCGGCGAACCCGGCAGCGTTCCCGCCGAGATCCCGGTGGAGGAAGCCCGCCGTCTGCTCGGCGCCAGGGAGGACCGGCCCATCCTGCTCGATGTGCGCGAGCCCTACGAGGTGCAGATCTGCCGGATCGAAGGCAGCGAGCACGTGCCCATGCGGTCGGTGCCCGGCCGGCTCGACTCCCTGCCGCGCGGCCGGCGCATCCTGGTCTTGTGCCATCATGGCGACCGCAGCCGCCGCGTCACGGAGTTCCTGCGCGCGCGCGGGTTTCCCGCCGCCAGCAATGTCCAGGGGGGCATCGCGGCGTGGGCCGAGCGCATCGACCCGTCCCTGCGGCGTTATTGATGCCCGCGGCCGGGCGGGCTACCGCACCCGCAGTTCGGAGTGCGCCGCGGCGTACGTCCGGGCGTAGTCGGCAAACGCCGCCTTCAACCGCAACGCCACGGACGCCGGCCCGACGCGGAAGCGCTGCTCGTCGATCGCCGCCACCGGCGTCACATCCTTGGTCGTCGAAGTCAGGAAGCACTCCTCCATCGTGGCCAGATCGGAGGTCTTCAACCGCGCCTCACGCACCGTCACGCCGGCAGCGGGGGCCACTCGCTCGATAAGGATCCGCCGCGTGACGCCGGCCAGCAGGCCGCTCGCCAACGCCGGGGTGAGCACCCTGCCGTCGCGCACGAAGTAGATGTTGGACACCGCCGCTTCCGTGATTTCCTCCGCCAGGTTCGCCATCACAACCTCGTCCGCCCCCCGCGTCCGGGCCTCGCGCAGGCACAGCAGGTTGTTAAGGTAATTGCCCGTCTTCCACGCCGGATCGAGGGTGCGCCGGTCGTTGCGGCGCAGTTCTCGCGCGACGGAGAGTCGCAGCCCGGCGTGCAGCTTCTCGGGCGGAAAATCCTTGTTGGTCTGGACCAACAGCACGTAGTCGGGGCGGTCAGCCAGACCCGGGTCGAGACCGATCGGCCCGCCGCCGCGGGTGATCTGCATGCGAACGTAGAGTTCACCCGGCCCGCCGCCCTGCGCGTCAAACGCGGTCACCGTGCGGCGCATTTCGCCCAGGAACTCCGCCGGCGCGAGCGGCAGCGCCAGCGCCAGTGCGCGCGCCGATGCCTGCAGCCGCTCCCAGTGCTCCTCCCAGGCAAAGACGACCCCGTGATAGGTGCGCCAGACCTCATAAATCGCATCGCCGTAGAGAAAGCCGCGGTTGAGCGGGGAGATCGACGGCTCCTGCGCCGGATGCAGGCGGCCGTTGGTGTTGGCTTGGATGTAACTGTGCGTCATGCCGGGCGTGAGCATCACACGGCGTGCCCGCCGCGACAAGCCGGCAAACCCGCAAAAGCTCGCGCCCGCGGCGGCCTGGCGCCTCGCTCCGCCTCCCGCCCTACTTCTTCTTCCGCGCCTTCACCAAGCCAAACGCCTTCTTGATGTTGTAGACGCTGGGCAGGGAAATGCCGTACTCCTCGGCGATGACCGCGCCGGTCTTGCCCGCCTGCAGCGCGCCCTTGATCTGACTTTTCAGCTCCGCCGTGATCCGGGCATGCTTCCGGTGACGCCGGGACTGGCGGCCGCGCCGCCGCCCGCCCGGGCCCGCCGCGGCCCGGATTGCCTTGATCAATTCCTGCGCGCTGCTGAATCCATATTTCTCATGAAGATGCGCCAATACTTTGGTCCGCTCCTTCTCGATTTCGTTCTTCAACGCGGCGATCTTTCCTTGGTAATCAGCCAATTGTTTGATTTTATCGGTGACCATGGGCGATTATTAAGGGCCCGATTGACCTCCAGACAAGCTGTTATTTGTGAAACGCCGCCATCTAGAGATCGTGACCTGCTGGCCGGCTTTATAGATCCCCGTCAGAGGTTCCGCCCTCTGCTGAGTTAGCGGTGGCATGCTGGGCGCGCGGTTCGTCGGCACGCTGATTGATTATCAATTTCATCTTCCGCCGGCCGCCGCCAGAATAACATCTGGCCTTCCGCAACCGCGCGGCCGCGCCGACACGGGATTATATTCCCGCGCCCGCGGTTTCGCGGTAAACGCGTCTATAGATATCGATAGGGCTCCCGCGGGACGTCGCGGCGGGGCTCTAGATCGTCATGGCATGGTAGCCGCCATCGACGACGATCTCCGCCCCGGTGATGAACGCGCCGGCATCGCTGGCCAGCAGGAGCGTCGCGCCGATGAGTTCGCGCGCCTCGCCGAACCGCTTCATCGGCGTGTGCCCCATGATGCTGCTCACGCGATCGGGCGTGAGCACCGCCCGGTTCTGCTCCGCGGGGAAGAAACCGGGCACCAGCGCGTTGACGCGGACGTTCCGGGGGGCCCACTCCCGCGCCAGATTCTTGGTCAAATTGTGCACAGCCGACTTCGTCGCCGAGTACGTGAAAACCCGCGACAACGGGATGATCCCCGACATCGAACCGAGATTGATGATCGAACCGCCCACGCCGCGCTCAACGAGATGCCGCCCAAACACCTGACAGCCCAAGAACACCCCCTTGAGATTCACCCGCACGATGCGGTCGAATTCCTCCTCGGTGATGTCGAGAAACGGCGTGGGTGAATTGATCCCGGCCCCGTTGACCACGATGTCGACGCGACCCGACCGCTCGAGCACGGCAGCCAGCAGCGCCTGCAACTGCCCCCGGTCCGTCGCCTCGGCGACGTGAAACCAGGCCCGGCCCCCCACGGCGGCGATTTTGGCCAGGCGCGCCTTCGCCTTCGCCTCGTTACGGCCCACCAGGATGACCTCCGCCCCGGCGCCCGCGAGGCCCTCGGCCATCGCACCGCACAATTCGCCGGTGCCGCCGACGACGACCGCCACGCGTCCAGCCAGGGAGAATAACTTGTCGAGATAGCTCTGCGTGCTCATGGATATCGATTGGGCTGTCACCAAGCCGGTTTCAGCGGGCAAAGGCAACGTCAATCATCGGAGGACTGCCGCTGCCGTGGCCGGCGCGCCGACCACCCCAACGGCTGGCGGGGCGGGCGCCCCGCCTCTAGGATCGCGCCAGCTTCGCCTCCAGCCCTGCCTTCACCGCCGGCCACTCGTTGGAGACGATGGCGTACATCGCGGTGTTCCGCACGAAGCCGTCCCAGCGCGTCTGGTAGCGGCGCAGAATCCCCTCGAACTGCGCCCCGAGCCGCTCGATCGCCCGGCGCGAACGCTCGTTCCGTTCGTCGGTCTTCAGCTGCACGCGCGCCGCGCCCAGTTCCTCAAAGGCGTGGCAAAGCAGAAGGTATTTCGCCTCCGTGTTCACGGCCGTGCGCTGGAACGCGCGGCCGAGCCAGGTGTGGCCAATCTCGAGCACGCGATCCTTGCGCCGGATATCAAAATAGCGGGTCGTTCCGGCCACCCGCCCGGTGGCCAGATGAACGATGGCAAAAGGCACCTCCACGCCCGTGGCCGCGGCGGCGAGCGCCTTGGCCACGGTCGCTTCGACGTCCGCCAGCGAAGCGGGCGCCGGGCCAAGGAGATAGCGGTGGATCTCGGGATCCTGTCCGACGGCGTACAACCCCGCGGCATGCGCCGCCTGGAGAGGCTCGAGCCGCACCACGCGGCCGGCCAGCACCACCGGTCTGGGATCAAACCTCGACATGCGCCCACTCTATTCACATTAGCGCGTTTTGCGAAACGCCCCGCCCGCGGCGCGCCCCGTTCCGGCGATGCCCCGCCGGCGCCGGCCAAATCGCGTCCCGGGGCTTGCGGCCGCCCCTGGGGGCGTTTTGATTCCAGCGGCATGCCCCGAATCCCGCTGGAAGACAATTTCGATGACGTCATCAACAAGGCGCAGCGCGGTCTTCATTTGGGGGACGCCGAGCTGGCCGCACGGGCCGGGATCAGCCGCGGCGCGCTGCAGGCCGTCAAGGGCGGAACCTTCGACGAGGCGGCGGTGCGCGCCCTCGCGCCCGTCCTGAGGCTGGGCGCCGACCCGTTGGTGGTGCTCGGACGCAAAGCGTGGTATCCCGAACAGGTGATCCCGCCGCGCGGTTTCGCCATGTTCAACACGCCGTTCGAAGACATGACGGTGAACAGCTATCTGGTTTGGGACCCGCGCACGCGCCTCGCGGCGGGTTTCGACACCGGTTCCACCTGCGAGCCGATGCTCGGCGCCGTCGCCACGGAAAAGCTCACCGTGCGCTATCTCTTCCTCACGCACACCCACGACGACCACGTCGCCGATGC
>DATIWI010000317.1:0-3922 GCA_035519475.1 Opitutaceae bacterium | reverse complement strand
TACCTTCGTTGGTTCGCCACGGGTCCGCCGCAGCGTTGACGGCAGTCGCACGCAGCGCGACGCTGGCGGCCTCAAGAGTGATGAAATCGCCGGCCCAGTCCGTCCCCGTGTTTTCGCCCGTGCGGCGGGGGACGAACGCGCTCGCGGCGGTCCTTATCGTCCTTGGGATCCTGGCCGCCTACCGGAACAGCCTTTCCGGGGCACTCATCTTCGACGACGAGCCGGCGATCCTGCAGAATCGGATGATCCGGCATCTCTGGCCGCCGTGGCCGGCTTGGCTGCCGCCGGGCGACATGACCGTCACCGGACGGCCGCTGGCCAATTTCACCCTGGCGGTGAACTACGCGATTAGCGGCACGCAGGTCTGGAGCTATCACGCGCTGAATGTGCTCATTCACGGCCTCGGGGCTCTGACCCTGTTTGGCGTGGTGCGGCGGACGCTGGTCCTCGTGGGGAGCAGGGGGCAAGGGGCAAGGAGCAGGGCGATCGACGGAGACCGGAGGCGGGAGACGGGAGGCGGGAGAGTCTCAACCGGTCTCCGGTCTCCGGCCTCCAGTCTCCCCGGAGCGGATGCGACTCTTCTTGCCTTGGCGGTCGCGCTGCTGTGGGGCCTCCATCCGCTGCAGGTGGAGGCGGTGACCTACGTCATCCAGCGCGTCGAATCGCTGATGGCGCTGTTCTTCCTCCTTGTGTTCTATTGCTTCCTCCGGTCGCTCGACTCGCCGCACGGGCGGCTCTGGCGGGCCGGCGCGGTGGCGGCGTGCCTGCTCGGGGCAGCGACCAAGGAGGTGATCGCGGTGGCGCCGGTGCTGCTACTGTTCTTTGACCGGACGTTTGTCGCGGGGTCCTTCCGCGCGGCTTGGCGCGAGCGGCGCGGGCTGTATCTGGCGCTGGCGGGGACGTGGGTGTTCCTGGCGGCGATGGTGGCGAGCGCCGGGTGGAATCGCAACGGCACGTCGGGTTTCGACATCGGCGTCACCCCGTCTTCGTATTGGTTGACGCAATTTGAGGCGGTCGTGCGTTACCTCGGGCTGTCGGTGTGGCCGCATCCGCTTGTGTTTGAGTACGGCACCTTCTGGGGGCGGCTGGCGGCGGCGTGGCCGTATGCGCTCGTGCTCATCCCGCTGGTGGTGACGGTGCTCGTCGCGCTTTGGCAGCGGCCGGTGCTGGGGTTCCTCGGCGCCTGGTTCTTCGGGATCCTGGCGCCGACGAGCGTCATGCCGGGCCGGATCCAGATGATCGTGGAGCACCGGATGTACCTGCCGCTGGCCGCGGTGATCGTGCTGCTCGCCGGGCTGGTGGCCCGCCACTGCGGGCGGCGGGGTTTGATGGCGTTGCTGGCCGCGGCGGCCGGCCTGGGCTGGCTGGCCGCGGAACGGAACGAGGTTTACCGCACCGCGGAGTCGCTCTGGCGCGATACCATCGCCCGGCGGCCGGACAACGAGCGGGCGCACAACTGCCTCGGCGTGGTGCTGTTCGACGCGGGCAGGCTTCCGGAGGCGATCCGGAGCTATCGGACGGCGCTGCGGCTCCGGCCGCGCTTTCCCGAGGCGCACAACAACCTGGGCTATGCGCTGACCAAGGCGGGACAGCTCCCGGAGGCCATCGCGGAATTGGAGGTGGCGTTGCGGATGGAGCCGGCTTATGCGATCGCGCACATCAATCTCGGCAATGCGCTGCTGCAGGCGGGACGGATCTCCGAGGCGCTCTCGCACTACGAAGCCGCGCTCCGCATCAAGGGCGATGACCCAATGGCGCTATACAATCTGGGCAACGCGCTGCTGGCGGCGGGGCGGATACCCGAGGCCATCGAACGTTATCGCGCGGCGCGGCGGCAGGACCCGGATAACGCCGAGATCCCCTACAACCTGGGGAACGCCCTGTTCCAGGACGGGCGACTGGACGAGGCCGCCGCCGCGTACCGGGAGGCCCTCCAGCTCGCACCACGATTTGCGCAGGCGCACAGCAACCTGGGCAACGCGCTGCTGCAATTGCAGCGCACGCCGGAGGCGATTGGGGAGTTTCAGGACGCGCTGCGGATTGATCCGAATTACGCGGAGGGGCACAACAACCTCGGCGCGGCCTATTGCCAGGCGGGGCGCATCCCGGAGGCGATCCGGGAATTCGAGACCGCCCTGCGCCTCAACCCGCGGTACGACGACGCGCGCCGGAATCTGGAGCGGATGAGGGATCTGCCACCGGGCGGGGGAGAGAAGCGGTAGCCCCGGGTAGCTCCTGCCGACGATGGCTCGTTCGGGATTTCATCTATCGGTTGCGGCCGCTGGAGGGCGGGGTCCCCGAACCCGCCTCCGCGGGAACTCGGCCCCGCGAGAATTGCGGCGGGATCAAGCCTGCCCGCCGGAGCGCCCCGGCGAGGGCGGGAGATCCCGCCCTGCAATCACGGGAACAACCCGCGCTTCTGCTTGGCCTCGGCCACACGCTGGATGCCGAGGGTCAGCGCGGCGAGCCGGCGGCTGAACTTCATCTTGCGCTTTTGGTATTCGATGCTCGCCTTCGCCCGGTCGAGGATGCCATGCAGCTTGGCGAGCACCTCGTCGCGGGTCCAGTAGTAGCTCTGGAGGTTCTGCAGCCATTCGAAGTAGGAGACGATCACGCCGCCGGAGTTGCAGAGCACGTCGGGGATGACCTCAATCTCCTCGCGCATCTCGAGCACGCGGTCGGCGCCGTTGGTGGTGGGGCCATTGGCGGCCTCGGCGAGGATGCGGCACTTGAGGCTGGCCGCGTTCTCCTCGGTGATCACGCGCTCGATCGCCGCGGGCACGAGGACGGTGCAGGGCAGCTTGAGCAGCTCGGTGTTGGTGATGTCATCGCCCCCGTCGAAATCGTGGAGCACGCGGTTGAACTGGACGTACTGCAGGGCCTTCTTCACGTCGATCCCCTTGGGATGGTGAAAGGCGGCGGTGTGGTCCGAAATGGCGATGACCTTGGCGCCGTACTCGGCGATGGCCAGGGCAGTCTCGTTGCCGACATTGCCGAAGCCCTGGATGGCCACGGTGGCCTTTTCCACCGGAATCTTCAGGTCGTCGAGGTAGGACTTGACCAGGTAGGCGACGCCATGGCCCGTGGCCTCGCGGCGGCCCTCGGAGCCGCCGAGCGAAAGCGGCTTGCCAGTCACGATGGCCGGCTCGACGTGGCCGACGTGGTTGGAATACGTGTCCATCATCCACGCCATCACTTGTTCGTTGGTGCCCATGTCGGGCGCGGCGATGTCGACGTGGGGGGAGAGGAAGGGAATCATTTCCTGCATGTAGCGGCGCGAGAGACGCTCGAGCTCGGCGGCCGAGAGATTGTATGGATCGACGATGACGCCGCCTTTGGCCCCGCCGAAAGGCAGGCCGACGAGCGAGCACTTCCAGCTCATCCACATCGCGAGCGCGGCCACTTCGCCCAGGGTGACGTCCTGGTGGAAGCGCAGGCCCCCTTTGGAGGGCCCGGTGGAGAGGCTGTGCTGCACCCGATAGCCCTCGAAGACGACCGTGGTGCCGTTGTCGCGCTTGACCGGCAGCGCCACCGCCATGCAGCGGCGCGGGTACTTGGTGCGGTCGCGGATGGCTTCCGGCAGGTTGATGGCATCGGCGGCCTTGTCGAACTGGCGGCACGCCATGCGGAAGACGTCGGAATCGTAGAGTTTTGAAACGATGGCCTTGGACATGAGGAGGGAGACGGCCGGGTTGGATATTTCTTTGGTGGAAGAGGTTGGGGGAAGCGGGGTCCGGTGGCAAACGGCTTCGGGCGGCCTTGGGGGGCGTACGGCGACTCGGGTCGCACATTCGGAGAGGGTTGACCGCCTGAACCTCGCTACGTCCGCCTCCGTTCAATTGTAGGGCCTGACCTTGGTCAGGCCGCGTAGCCTGAACGGCCACGAGCAAGCTCGGGCCCTACGCCACGCGCGGCCCTTCGA
>DATIWI010000316.1:0-4756 GCA_035519475.1 Opitutaceae bacterium | reverse complement strand
CGAGAATTACTCGCGGCACCTCGCGGCCCGCCGGGCCGGCGAACGACCGTTCTGCCTGCTCGATTTCTTCCCGAAGGATTTCCTCCTCTTCATCGACGAGAGTCACGCCACCGTGCCGCAGATCGGCGGCATGTACAACGGGGACATCGCCCGCAAGCGGGTGCTGGTCGATTTTGGCTTCCGGCTGCCTTCCGCGCTCGACAACCGCCCGCAGAGCTTCGCGGAGTTCGAGCAGATCACCGGCCAGACGGTGTTTGTCTCCGCGACGCCCGGGCCGTTTGAACTGGAGCGATCCGAGGTGGTCGCCGAGCAGCTCATCCGGCCCACGGGCCTGCTCGACCCGGAGATTACCCTGCGCCCGACGAAGGGGCAGGTGGAGAACCTGATCGGCGAAATCCGCGCCGCCGTCGCCCAGGGCGAACGCGTGCTGGTGACCACCCTGACCAAACGCCTGTCCGAGGATCTGGCGGCCTACCTGCGGGAGGCGAAGATCCGGGTGGAGTACCTGCACTCGGACATCGACGCCATCGAGCGCGTGGAGATCCTGCGCAACCTCCGTCTGGGCAATTTCGACGTGCTGGTGGGCATCAACCTGCTGCGCGAGGGGCTCGACCTGCCCGAGGTGGCGCTGGTGGCCATCCTCGACGCCGACAAGGAGGGATTCCTGCGCAGCGAGACGAGCCTCATCCAGACGGCGGGGCGGGCGGCGCGCCACGAGCGTGGGCGCGTCATCTTCTATGCGGATACCATCACCGATTCGATCCGCCGGACGATGGAAACCACGCGCTACCGCCGCGAAAGACAACTGGCCTACAACCAGGCTCACGGCATCACCCCCCGCAGCGTGAAGCGCGCCGCCCAGGCGAGCCTGCACGTCTACGACGGCAGCGAACGTGGGCCGGCGCCGCTCGCGGTGGCGGAGGGCACCGACGCGGACGTGGCGGCGGTCATTGCCGAGCTGGAGGAGGAGATGCAGGAGGCCGCGGGCAAGCTGGAGTTCGAACGCGCCGCGGTGATCCGGGATCAGATCAACACGCTCAAGTCGGGCGATTTCAAACGGCCGGCGGGGTCGCGCATAGCGCCGCAAAAGGGAAAGCGTGGCAGTGCGGCGCGGTCAATGCGGCGCAGCCGCTGAGATTTCGTAGGGCCCGAGCTTGCTCGCGGTCGTCACACTTTTTGGGGTATCCCGAGACGCGGCAGCCGTGACTTATAGAGGGCACTGCGTTGGCGGCGCCCGACGTCCGCCGGATACGGCTTACAGCGCAGGCGAAGGGGCCTCGACGAGCGCGCGAAGATTCCGGCCCAGCGAAGGATCGCGGTAGCTTTGGCCGAGCTGTTCCAGCTTGACGCGTATGCCGTCCCCGACCGGGCCCTCGGGTTCGTCCGTACCGGCCAGCAGTGCGTTCGTCTCGGCGGCGGTAAACACGATCCCGCTGTTCTCAAACGGCAACTCCGGGTTGGCGGGGCAGGTGCGCTGGCACAACAGGCAGCCGACGATGCAGTGGTGGACGGACGGGGGAATCCAATCGGGCCAGGCGCCGGGGCTTTCATTGACGAGCGTCAGGCAGCGCTCGGCATGAAGCAGCACCCGGTCCGCGCCGATGGCGCCAGCCGGGCACATCGCCCGGCAGATGGGGCAGTCCGCGCACTCGTCGAGCAGCGCGGGCTCGTGGGGCTGCCAATCCGCCGGCAGCGGCAGCGCCGCGTCGGTGACGTAGCCGAAGAGCTGGCAATAGCTGCCAATCCCGGGCGCGTAGGTCACGTTGTTGCGGCCGTAGCGCACGAGGCCGAGGCGCGCGGCCAGGGATTTGAGCGGCACATCCAGCTGTTCGACACGGGCGCCGGGGAGGCCGTGCCGCTGCAGGTCCTGGCGCACCTCTTCGAACAACGGCCGGTAGCGGACGTAAGTCGGCGGAAACACCGCCTCCATGATCCGGCCGCCAACCGTGAACCCCACCGTGTGGGCCGGGCGCGGCATCACCACGACCACGACCGCCGCGGGGCCATCCCACGGAATGCGACCGCCATCCTCGAACCATGCGAGGCTTTCCCGATAGAAATCGGCGTTCAGTTCTCCCGAACGCCCGCGGGACACGACGGCATCGCGGGCGGCCGCGGCGGCGGCGGGCAGGCCCCAGCCAACCTGGTAGCCGCGCTGTGTTGCCCATCGGCGGAGTGTGTCGATCATGCGGTCCTTCGTTTAGCGCCGGTGACCGGGAGCGTAGGGACGGGCGCGAGAGAAAGCAACCGGATCGTGGGCCGGGCAGTGGGTCAGTTTGCCCTGTCATCGCGAGGCCCGCAGAGCGGGCCGTGGCGATCCAGCCAGCCGCCGCCGAGGTTCTGGCGGAAAGACGGCGGGCCCTCGATGGATCCGGAACCTGGAGGGCCCGGTTTGCCATGAGCGCCGTCGAATGACGCCGCCCGGGCCGGATTGATGAGGTGATCCTGATCTTGGCGGACGCTTCCGCCTTCGCCGCTGCTTTGGCGGACACGTCGGCAGGCCAAGGAGGTCCGCCCTCCATGGGTGGGCATCAGGCCTTAAGGTTCGATCGCTCGAAAGTATGAAATGTAATTCTATACCGGTTTCACCGCCGTGACAGTCGCCTGCTTGCCGAACACGAGCGCAAGGACCATGCCGCAGATCAGGTATTCGACGAGGCCGTAGAGGAACCACTGCAAGGCCAGGGAGTAGGGGATCGGCATGGCCGCGTAGGTGCCGTACGCCATCGGCACCGCCAGCAGCATGCCCACATAGAAGCCGTAACGGAGTCCTTCAGCGATGCCCTTCCCCTCATAGCCCTTCGAGAAGATGAGCGTGAAGAAGAACGCGATGAAGGCGTAGACGAGGTAGAACACCCATATCTTCATTTCGGCCGTCGGCCGCCACAAGCTCGCGGTCGCCGCATAGGCTGAGGAAAGCAACAGCAGGTTGACGATGGCCTCACACACCGCGAGCACCACGAACACCGCGAGAACGCCCAGCCATAGTTTTTTGTTCATATCATAGGATCTCCTTGGGGTTTAATCTGGGTTGCCTGACCGGAAACTGGATTCTGGGGGCGGGTGTGTGACTCTCTGTTCAGTTCGTCGCCCACCGTGAAGCCTCTCGGGCCGCAGGAATTCCTCATGCGGCGGAGCCGCATGCAAACTCAATCGAGGGAGTTTATCGCCTCGTAGAGACACAAGAGCGCAAATAGCAGAAAAGATTGATCCGGCCTGGTGCGCCTCTTGTGCCTCTGTGGCCGAGGACTGTCCGTGATGAATGCGGTGGATTCTTTGAACTCTTCTCGTTCCGCGGTTCTCGGGCGGAGCACGCGCGCCACCCAAGAACCGGTTGAATCACTTCTGTGGGATTTTCGAGACGTGCGTGGCCACGCACAGCCAGCGGCCATCGCGCTTGGCCCAGGTGTCGGTCCAGCGGTACTGGCCGCTCATATCCGCGCCTTTGAACTGTCCCTGCAGGGTGTTGCGCCCCATGACTACGGCCGCGTCCCCGTAGACGCGGACCCGGTAATCGTCCGGAACAAGGACAGTGAATTTGAGATCGCCGGACTTCAGATTCGCGAGGTCCTGCGCCTTGGTCGTGATCGTGCCGGACTCGTCGGTATCTAGGTACTCGTCCGCAAGAATCTGATCGATGTGAGCGACATCGGCCTTAAGCAGAGCCGCGGCCCAGCCGTCCTCGAGCTTGATCAATTCCTTCTCCACACTGACGGTGTCGGGCGGGGCGTGTGCAACCTTCGTCGCCTTGCCCTTGGCAAAGACCTGCCAGGCCTTGCCATCGGCCGACACTTCGCTCTGCCAGGTGAAACTCATACCGTCGGCCGCAAACGTGGATGCGCCGCGGGTCTGGTACTTGATTCCCTGATGAGTGACACTACCTGAACTCTTCCAGTCATTCCCGCTCACGGTCCCGTTCGCGGAATACATGTCGCCGTTGTTTTGGAACCCTTGGTAGGGGTAACTTTTCGTGGCGGCATCATACCAATCCAATTCAACCGCCCCGATCTCGCCGAGCGGTCCTTTCTCCTCCCACCGGAATTCGAGGAAGAAACCGTTCAGAATCCATCGGGCCGTTTGCTTGCCGGAGAATGTCCCAGCGGGTCCGAGTGGGCTGGCCATGGTTTCGCCCTCATACCGCCAGTCTCCGACCCACACGTCGTAGGCCTTGTACTCCGGTGCTTGTTTAGGTGGTAGGTTGGGTTGCTGGGCAAAGGCCGCCCCGACAAGCCCGGCGGCCGCGATCAATGTGATCCATGTTTTCATGCTATCCTCCTTCTGCGTTTGACAGGCGCGGGGTGCGGGCCCCGCGCCGGCGAAATGGGGTCGCGTTCGGCAAAGGTGATGCGGTGATGTCGCGGTGCGCGGTTTCTTACGGCCGGCTGACTTCCATCTTCGCGCCGGTGGGCGCCGGGGCGGGCTTTGCCGGCTGTGGCGCAACGGGCTGGGGCGGAAGGCCGGACTCGTGCTGATAGGCGATCTTCCAGGCGCCGCCAATCCGTCTGAAGAGGAAGGTGCCGTTATAGTCGTCCCAACGCAGCGCGGAGCCGTCTTTCTGGGTGAACGCCAATGCCCCATGCCAGATCACGAGGGCCGCGTCTGGGCTGAGCACGAGGATCTCCTGGTTCTGCGCGGTGCACTTCAGCGTTGATAAACCCGCGAAGAGGTCGGTCACGAGCTTCCTGAAGCCGGCGTAGTCGTATTCTTTCCCGTCAATGTCAGCGAACCGGAACTCCGGCACATCGGCGTGAAACCC
>DATIWI010000315.1:0-10088 GCA_035519475.1 Opitutaceae bacterium | reverse complement strand
GTTGATGAACACGCTGCTGTTCGCCACCGCGCCCTTCCCGCGGCCGGAATCCATCATCTCGCTCTACGGGCAGACCCCGGAGGCGGAATTCATCAACTTCTCCTCGCCGGAAATCGAAGAGCTGCGCAAATCCGCCGCCGGATCCTTCACCGCCGTGGCGCCGCTGTCCGGAACGCTGGAAACCGTCTCCCTGCCGGACCAGCTGCCGGAGCAGGTGCAGGGCACGGCCGCCAAGGCCGACCTGTTCAAGGTGCTGGAAACGCAGCCCGTGCTTGGACGCGCCTTCACCGAGGAGGAATGCGTGGCCGGGCGCGACACCGTTGTGCTGCTGACCGAGGAGATGTGGCGGAAGCGGTTTGACGCGAATCCCGGGGTGCTCGGCCAGACGCTGCGCATCAGCGGCCGCCTCTTCACCATCATCGGCGTTCTGCCCAAGGCCTACTCCGCGCCCTTCATGTTCGGCGAGAGCCAGTATTTCCGTCCTCTGGTCTTCTCGAAAGAGCAGCAGGAGGGGCGTGATCGCCGGGAGGCGGCGCTCTTTCTCCGGCTGGCGCCCGGCGTGCCCCTGCCGCAGGCCCTGGCCAGCCTCGCGCCGGTGGCCGAGCGCTGGGTCAAGGAGAACCCGCGACTCTACCCCAACTACCACTTCCGGGTGCAGCTGGCCGGACGGGTCGGCGGTTCCGCCAATGTGGCGATCATCGTCCTCCAACTGGGTTTGGCCGCGGCGATTCTCGCCCTGGCCTGCGCCAATCTCGCCAATCTGCAGATGGCCCGCGCGGCGGCCCGCCTCCGCGACCTGGCCATCCGCACCGCCCTGGGCGCCACCCGCTGGATGCTGATCAAGCAGCAGCTGACCGAGTCCCTGGTCCTGTCGATCGCCGGCGGGGCGTTCGGCCTGCTGATCGCCCGCTGGAGCAACGACCTCATCGGGCGCAACATCCGGCTGGGACTGACGTCGACCCTCGTCATGCCCATCGACGGACGCGTGCTGGCCTTCACCGCGGCCGTCTCGATCCTCGCCGGCCTCGGCTTTGGCGTGATCCCGGCGTGGCTTGCCTCGCGCAACGACGTCAACACCGCCCTGAAGCAGCAGGCGCGCGGCTCCAGCGGCGGCAAGCACCAGGGTTGGATTCGCAGTGTCCTCGTCATCGGCCAAGTGGCGCTCTCCCTCACCCTGCTGTCGGTCGCCGGGATGATGATCCAGGGCCTGAACCGCACCCTCACCTCGCGGCCCACGTGGGACAGCGAATCGATTCTCACGGCCAACGTGCAGATCGATGAACGGATCTACGAGACCGTCGAGAAACGCCGCGCTTTCCAGGACGCCTTGGCCGCCCGCCTCGCCGCCATTCCCGGAATCCAGGGCTACACCATCGCCTCGATGTTCCCGATCGCGGGCGGCGGCTCCGTGAATGATATCCTGATCGACGGCCAGGATGCGGCCGGCAACCACTTCCCCAAGGGGACCGCGTTTTTGATCACGCCGGGATTCTTCAAGACGCTCGGCATCCGGCTCCTCGAAGGACGGACCTTCCCCGACAACGTCTCCTTCACCTCCGTCGAGCAGACCGTCGTCAACGAATCGCTGGCCAGGCATTTCTGGCCCACCGGCAGTGCGCTTGGCCGGCGCCTCGGGGTCAAGGGGGGCGATGGCAAAGTGGTCTGGCGGGAGATCATCGGCGTGGTCGCCGATGCGGAGGATCCCATCGCCTTTACCGAGCCCACCACGCACATGCAGTATTACACCACCATGACGCACGGTCCGTGGTCGTGGTTCCAGGTCGCCGTCCGGGGGCCCAATCCCGGGCACTTCGCCAATGACCTCCGCCGGGCGGTGGCCAGCGTCTCCCCCGACGTCGCCGCCCGCTTCGTCTGGACCGTGCAGGACATGCGCGACCAATTCCTGCACAATGTAGTGGTGATCAACGGCGTCTTGCTGGCCTTCGCCCTGCTCGGACTGGCGCTGGCCAGCGTCGGCCTCTACGGCATCGTGTCCCACAACGTCAGCCAGCGCACATCGGAGTTCGGCATCCGCATCGCGCTGGGCGCGCGGCCGGTCGACGTGCTGCGCATCGTCCTGCGCCAGTGCCTGTGGCTGACGCTGGTCGGGCTGCTCCTCGGGGCGCTGGGTTCCTACCTGCTCGGCCTCGCGCTTCGCCCGAGCCTCGGCCTGATCATCGCCCAAAACTACTCGATGGTCGTCGTCACGACCGTCGCCATCGCGGCCGTCGCCTTCCTCGCGACTTGGTTTCCGGCCCGACGGGCCACTCGCGTCGACCCAGTCGTGGCGCTTCGCTCGGAATAAAGGCTTAGGTCCCAGGTTGAGGTTCAGGGGGGCGGCATACGCAACCAAAAATGACCCATGGATCGGATTAACCCAAAGCAACCTCACCCTGGACCTGTGACCTCAACCTGATCCTCCGCCCTCAATTCCGCCGTCCATCACCCTAGCCCGCCCAATAAATAGGATCTGCCGCTCCCGCCCCACCATGAACTCAAGATGGCTTCTCCCGCTGCTGGTCCCCGTCACGCTTGCGGCGCTGGTCCGCGGCGCCGACTTCGAGATCAAGGTCGATCGCCTGAGCCCGCGGGTCGCCGTGTTTTCCGGCGATCCGTGGGGCAACGCCATCGTGGCGGTCGCGACCACCAAGGGCCTCGTTGTCGTGGACGCGCCGTTTTCCCGCACGATCGCCGGCGGCTTCCGCCACGCGATCGAGTCCGAATTCAGGCGCTCGGACTTCGCCTGGCTCATCGACACGCACGAGCACACCTGCCACGTCTCCGGCAATCAGGCCTATGCCGACCTGCCGATCGTGGGTCACGCGTCGATCCGCGCCGACATGCTCAAGTCGCTGGCCGATCCGGCGCACAAGTTCAGCCCCGCCTCGCTGCTCAAGCTCTGCGACAGCCAGGTCGTGAATGCGCGCGCGTACCTTGAGAAAAACGATCCGGCGCGCCTGAAGACCCCGGCGTGGGCGGAATACGAGAAAGACTGGAAACTGATTGCCACCGACCTGCGGGAGGGCCACGTCACCGTGCCGCCCACCATCACCTTCGACCGGCAGATGACCCTGCATTGCGGGGACATCACCGTGCGCCTCGACTACTTCGGCTGCGCCCACGGCGTGGGCGATACGATTGTCAGCTTTCCCGAGGAGAACCTCGTCGTCACGGCCGGCATCTTCGACGCGCACCTGGTGCCGATCATCCATCCGAGCGAGGCGCTCACCGCCCGCATCGTGGACAACTGGTTTGTGGTGCTGCACGACCTGCTCGACCGCACCGACGCGCACACGCGGTTTCTGGCGAGCCACAGCGCCACGCCCATGAACAAGGCGCAAATCGCGTCGTTCGTTTCCTACCTCGAGGGACTGTGGAGCGAAGTCCGGCAGGCGAAAAACGCGGGCGAGACGATCGCGCAACTCAAGGCCCGGCTGCCCCTCGCGTCGCGCTTTCCGGAGGTGGCAAAGCTCAACAACAGCAACCTGGTCGGGACCGAGTGGGAAATCCGCGACATCCACAACCAAAACATCGACGTGTTGTGGAACGCGCCCGCCGCATGACCGCCGCCGGGCGGCACCCCGGCCCCGTGCCGCGGCGGTCGACCCGATCGTGCCGCGCCCGCCGTGATTTTCCCATGAAGCGCAATCCCCGTTCCCGCTTGCTGCTCCGTTGGCCTCGCCTCGGCCTGCTGGCCGGGGTGTTCGCCATCGCCATCGGCGCCCGCGCCGCTGACGCCGGCGCAGACGCCCCCCCGCTCGCGGCCGCCAGGCAATTGTTCGACGGCGGCCGTTTTCCGGAGGCTCGCGCTGCGTTCGAGCGGCTGGTCGCGGCGGAACCGCGGAACGCCGAAGCCCTCTTCTACCTCGGGTGGACCGCCTTCCGACAGAACCAGCCCGCGGAATCCGCGAAGCTCCTGGAAAAGGCCACGGCGCTCGACGGCACGAAGTCGGTCTATTTCCGTGTGCTCGGCGACGCCTGCGTCGAAATGATCCAGCGGGCCTCGTTCTTCGCCAAGGCCGGCTGGGCCCGACGATCCCTGACCGCTTACGACAAGGCGGTGGCGCTCGATCCCGACGACCTCGACGCCCGTTCCGCGCGCCTCAACTATTACTGGCATGCGCCGGGCATCGCGGGCGGCAGCATGGACAAGGCTCGGGCCGAGGCCAGGGAGATTGCTAAGCGCGACCCGGTCCGCGGCGCGCAGGCGCTGGCCGACCTCAACGTCGCCGAAAAGAAATACGCTGAGGCGTTCGCGGTCATCGACGAACTCATCACCCAGCATCCGGACAACCAGCCGGCGCAGTACCAGCTCGGCCGGCTGGCCGCGATTACCGGGCAGCAGCTCGAACGTGGCGAGACCGCGCTCCAGGCCTATCTCCAATATTCGCCCGTCGGCCGCGAGCCGGCGCCGTGCGCCGCGCACTGGCGCCTGGGCATGATTCATGAGCGAAAGGGCGACGCGGCCGCCGCCCGGACCGAATACGAGGCGGCGCTCAACCTCGCCCCCGACTTTGCTGTCGCCCGCGATGCCTTGCAGAAGCTCCGGTGACACGCCGCGCGGGTCGGCGGAGCCCGGCGCCCGCCGCTCCTGAACGTTCATCCGCCCCCTGACCATGAAAACGAATCCAAACGACATTCGCTCTCTCAATTCCCGGGCCTCCCGGCGCGGTTTTCTGAAACGAGGCATGCTGGCTGGCGGCTCGCTGCTCTTTCTCGCGGGCGGCGGCGGGCGCGGAGCGGAGCCGGTCCCAGCCGGCGGTGCGGAGGGATCGTCGGAACCGGCCAACGAAACCCTCAAGACCATCCACCGCCTCCACAGCACCCACGGCAACTTCCTGGACCGGCCGCTGCCCGACGAGACGCTTCAGGCGATCCTGCGCGCCAGCGTCCGGGCCGCCGGCGCCTCCAACAACCAGAGCTATTCCATCATCGTGGTGAAGAACCGGCCGATGATGAAGGATCTTTGCGGCTATCAGGGCGGCTGCCTCCTGCTCTTCTGCGCCGACTACAACCGGATGAAAGCGAGCGCCGCCGCGCTCGGCTACGACTATCAGCCCGGCACAATCGTCGATTTCGTCAACGCCACCATCAACACGCTGCTCGTGGCCCAGACCGCCGTGATCGCCGCGCGCGCGCTCGGCGTCGATTCGCTGCTGACCAACGGCGTCCATCGCGGCGATATGGAGCGGCACTGGAAGCTGCTCGATCTGCCAGCGACCCACTGCTTCCCCCTCCTCGCCCTCGTGCTCGGCTACGCCGACCGCGAGCCCGCCTTCCGGACCGGGCGCCTCGACGGTCTCGGCGTCGTGCATGACGGCAAGTACCACCGGCTGACCAAGGAGGAGACCGAGGAGATCATCCGGCACTATGACGACAAGGAACGGCACCTTGGGCTGAACACCGACTGGGACGCTCAGGGCTACCAGCATTACCTCGACTGGTACTTCAAGGCTTGGGTCGGTCGTAACCTCAAACCGGGGACGACCGAGACCCAGATGCTGCGCCTGCTGAAACGGAGCGGATTCATCGAGGCCGGAGCCTAGCTCCAAGTTTTGGGCGCCAAGCTCAAAGCCGCCCGCTCAAACATTCTGGCCATCCGGACCGAAGCTTGTCGCCTACCGCTTACAGCCTGTCGCTCGCCTCCCCCATGCTCTCCGAGCTCAAATTCGCCCGTCGCGCGTTGATCAAAGAGCGCGCGTTCTCGGCCCTCGCCGTCGTCGTGCTCGCCCTGGGCATCGGCGGCGTGGCCACGCAGTTCAGCATCATCAACGGCCTGATGCTCCGCCCGCCGGCCTTTCCGCACGCCGAGCGGCTCATGTCGGTCAGCCTCGTCGACACCGTGCGCCATCAGGTCGTCGGCGGGGCCACGTCCGCCGACTATCTCGACTGGCGCGCGAGCCAGCAATCCTTCGAGGAACTCGCACTCTTCGGCGCGCGCCTGAGCATCAACCTCACGTTCCAGGACACGCCGCGTCGCTACGGCGGCGTTTATGTCACCCGCACCTTCTTCCGCACGCTCGGCGTCGCCCCGATGCTCGGCCGAGACTTCACCGACGCGGACGATCGGCCTGGCGCCGCGAAAACGATCATCATCAGCCATCAGGTCTGGCAAACCGACTTCGGCGGGGCGGCCGACATCATCGGCCAGGCGGTCCAGGTCAACGGCCGGGCGGGCACGGTGGTCGGCGTGATGCCGCCCGGATTCAGCTTCCCCTTGAACGAGCAGGTTTGGGCGCCGATGTTTGCGGAGTTCGCCCCGCTGCCCCGCAACAACCCGCAGGGGTTCGGCGGCGCGGTGCTCGGCCGGCTGAAACCCGGTGTGACTGCCGACCAGGCCGCCGCCGAGTTCTCCGCCGCTGCCCGGCGCTTCGCCGTCGAATTCCCCGACACCAACAAGAATCTCACGGTGGCGCAGGTGGCGCCGTTTGCCGAGGCCTTTCTCGGTCCGCAGCTGCGCCAGATCCTGTATCTCATGCTCGGCGCCGTCGTGGTGGTTCTGCTCATCGCCTGCGTCAACGTCATGAACATGCAGTTCGCCCGTGCCACCCGGCGGACGCGGGACCTCGCGGTGTGCAGCGCGCTCGGCGCCACCCGCGGGCGGCTTCTGCGGCAGATGCTGGTCGAGAGCCTCGCGCTGGCGACGGTCGGCGCCGTCGCGGGTACGCTCTTCGCGCTCTGGGCAACCGACGGCCTGCTCCGCCAGGCGCGGACGCTCCGCACGCCCCCGCCCGCCTGGGTAACCTTTGACCTCGATGGCCGTGTCCTCGCGCTGACCATCCTGGTCACGGTCGGCGCCGCGCTCCTCTCGGGATCCGTCCCGGCGTGGCTCGCCTCGCGCAGCAGCCCGCTCGATCTGCTCCGGGATCGGGGGCGCGGCGGCAGCGGCCGGCGGACTAACGTCATCACCCGTGGTCTCGTCGTGCTGCAGATCGCCCTCACGGCCGCGCTGCTCGTCGTCTCAACGTCCATGGTTCGCTCCATCGCCAACCAGCAGCGGATCAACTGGGGCTACGACACCGCGTCGGTGCTCACCGCGCGCATGACGCTGTTCCAGGCCGATCATCCGACGCCGCAGAACCTCGGAATGTTCTTCGACCGGCTGCTGGAGACCCTGCGCGCCGATCCGCACTTCGCGAGCGCCGCGCTCACCACGCGCTTCCGCCTGGCGATCTCCCAGAACGGAACTTACGAGGTGGAGGGAATGCCGCCCGCGGACGAGCGCTCGCGCCCGTTCGCCGCCATCGAGGCGATCTCCGACGGCTACTTCGCCACGCTCGGCCTGCGGATGCCCGCGGGCCGCGATTTCACTTTGGCCGACGGCTTGGACCGGCTACCCGTCGCCATCGTCAACGCCGCCTTTGTTCGCCGCCATTTCGGCGCCGAGACTCCGCTCGGACGCCGGATTCGCCTGCTGCCGGGCAACAACCTCCCCGGGCCGTGGCTCACGATCGTCGGCGTCGCGCCCGACACGCGGATGCAGGGGCCCTACGACGGCCAATCCGACGGCGCCGGGATCTTCCAGCCCGTGGCCCAGGTGCCGCCGCGTTGGGTCACCATCGTCGTGCGCGGTCGCAGCGGCGCCCCGGCGACCTGGGCCGAGCCATTGCGCCAGGCCGTGGCACGCCTCGATCGCGACCAGCCGATCTACCTGGTCAACACGGCCGACCGCCTCATCGACGAAACCCTCGCCCAAAACCGCCTGCTCGCCGCGATGTTCTCCGTCTTCGGCGGCGTGGCCATGCTGCTGGCCGCGGTCGGACTCTATGGCGTGATGTCGTTTGCCGTCAGCCAGCGCACGAACGAATACGGCGTCCGCATGGCCTTGGGCGCCGATGTCCGCATGATCCTTGCGATGGTCCTCCGCCAGGCTGCCGTGCAACTCGTGCTGGGCCTGGCCCTCGGGCTGGCGGTGGCGCTCGCGCTCGTGACCCTCGGCGGCGCCTACGTGCAGGGCTTTCTCTACCAGGTGAGTCGCGCCGATCCGCTGGTCTGGGGCTCGACCGTGGCGCTCCTGACGCTGGTCACCCTGCTCGCCGCCCTCGCGCCCGCCCTCCGCGCCACCAAGGTCAATCCGGTGGACGCGCTGCGCGCAGAGTGAGTGGCCGCCGCGCCGCGGCCAGCAGAATCCGGCAGCTTCCCAGAACCCAATTCGCAAACCCAGCCCAACCCGCGCCGCCTGCGGCCCGCACCGTTCCGCCCCAAAAAGAATACCCCCGGGTCGAAAATCGTAACCTTTCGCCGTTTCGTTGGTTATTACCGTAGTCCCCCTCCTCCGGCCGAATTCACTCCCTCCCCCGTCAATCCATGAAACTCCACCTCGCCGCCATCCTCGCCGCCAGCCTCGTCGCCGCAGCCACCGTCCGCGCCGACGACTATTCTTTCAAGGAGCCGATCCAACAGACCGGGGCCTTCAGCCCCACCGGCTCGCTCACGCTCGAGAACGTCAACGGCGACGTCGAGATTCGCACGTGGGACCGGAATGAGATCCGGATCGAGGGAGAGAAGAGCGCCCGCACCGAGGAGGAGCTGAAAGCCGTCGAGCTCACGATCGATCTTGCCGAGAGCCGCGCCCTGATCAAGGTCCGGCTGCCCAAGCGTTCCGGCGGCTGGTTTTCCGGGAATACCGTTCGCGCCTCGGTCCGGTTCACCCTCACCGTCCCAGCGACCGCTGTCCTCGAGCGGATCGTCACGGTCAACGGCAGCGTCTCGGTGACAGGCACCCGCGGGGAGGCGCAGGTCGAGACCGTCAACGGGAACATCCGTGCGGAGAATCTCGGTGGCAGCGCCCGGCTCAAGACGGTCAATGGTCGCATCAACGCGGCGTTCGCCAGCCTGGCCGCCGGCCAGAAGACCGCCTGCCACTCCGTCAACGGCTCGATCACGGCCGCGTTGCCCAAGGACGCCGGGGTCGCCCTGCAGACCTCGGTGGTGAACGGCCACGTCACCTGCGATTTCCCGCTGACGCTGGCGTCATCTTCGGGCAAGCGGCATCTCAGCGGCACGATTGGCGATGGCCGCGCCGCGCTCGAGGCCGGGACCGTCAACGGCAGCATTCACATCGAATCGCGCTGAGCGCGGAAGGGAACGCCCGAGTTCGACCCTGCAGTTCAAAGCGTCGGGTCTCACCCGCCCCTCGCCGCGACTTGATCTCCAGACCCAGGCTTCTGGTACCCGATGTTCTCGGATCTCAAGCTGGCCGCGCGGCAACTGCTCCAATCGCCCGGCTTCACCGTCGTCGCCGTGCTCTCCCTCGCGCTCGGGCTCGGCGCCACCACGGCCATCTATTCCGTGGTCAACGGCGTGGTGCTCCGGCCTCTGTCCTTCCGCGACTCCCGGCAGCTCGTGTCCGTGGCCGAGGAGGTGCGCGGCCCGACGCGGCAGATTTGGCCGGCGAATGCGCATCACTTCCTCGAGTGGCGGCGACGCAGCGCGTCCTTCGCGGCGTTGACGGCCATCGACCCGGACCGCGCCACGCTCACGGGCGCCGGCGAGCCGGTGGAGATCCCGGCGCTGCGGGTCTCCGCCAACTGGTGCGACACCTTCGGAGTGCAGCCCGCCCTGGGCCGGAGCTTCCGGCCCGGCGAGGACGAGGAACCCGGGGCGCGCGTCGCCATGCTGACCGATGGGCTGTGGCGGCGCCAGTTCGGCGCCGATCCCGCGATCATCGGCCGCCCGGTCCGGATCGACGGCGAACCCCACACCATCGTCGGCGTGCTGCCGGCGACGTTTCATTTTCCCAGCGCCCACGCGCTCCTCTCTTATAGCGCGACGACATCGACCGCCGGGCTGTTCCGACCGCTCGCCTTCACGGCCGACGAGCGGGCCGAACTCATGGGGCGGTTCAACTACGCCGTGGTCGGCCGGCTCCGAGCCGGCATCGCCCCCGCGGCGGCGCAGACGGAGCTTGACGTTATCGCGGGGCAGCTCGTCGCCGAGTCCGGCGAGAAGGTGGACCTGGGCGCGATCGTCACGCCGCTGCAGGGCACCCTCGTCGGGCGCGCGCGGACCGGGCTGCTTCTGCTGCTGGGCGCGGTCGGCGCCGTCCTGCTGATCGTCTGCGTGAATCTGGCGAACCTGCTGCTCGC
>DATIWI010000314.1:0-16436 GCA_035519475.1 Opitutaceae bacterium | reverse complement strand
GCCTACGCCCGGCAGATGCAGCGGAACGGGGAGGCGTGGGACGCGGTCGTGCTCGATCCGCCCAAGTTCGTGCTCACGCGCGAAGGCGAGGGGCATTTTGAGGGCCGCCGCAAGTACGAGGACCTCAACCAGCTCGCGCTCAGCCTGGTGAAACCCGGCGGCTTGTTCGTCACGTGTTCCTGCTCCGGTCTAGTGAGCCTCGAGCAGTTTGAGGCGCACGTCATCAAGGCCGCGCACCGCTGCAACCGTCGCCTGCAGTTCTTTGACCGCACCGGCGCCGGCCCCGATCATCCGGTCTTTTCCAACTGTCTCGAGGGCCGCTACCTCAAGGTGCTTTGGGCCCGCGTGGTCTGAGGGGGACGGTCGGCTGGGCGGACGGCGCGGAGCGCGGGCGACGCTACAGGGTCCGATGGGTGCCGTCGCAGAACGGCGCGTTCTGGGAATGCTTGCAGCCGCACCACGCGACCTTCTTCGCCTCGGTGAGGTCCACCTTTTTGGGGGAGAAGCCGGTGCCCTTGTGGGAGCCGTCGCAGAACGGCTGGTTTTTCGAACGGCCACAGGCGCACCAAAAATACGTGCCGGCGGCCATGTCCTTTACGAACGGAGATCTCTGGGCGATGTTGGGCTCGTTCATGGCTGAATCAGGTTGGCAGTTCCAATGACAGGTGAAGCCGTAACAGGGCGCGGTGCTCACGGCAGCCGTTCGAAGCGCGCCTGGAAGAAGCGGAGGTATCTGGGCTCGTAAACCATCTTCAGCCCCTTGAACGAGGCGCGGGCGGCGTGCACCGCCTGGATCGACTCCACCGCAACGTCGCAGTGCGCCTGGGTGTACACCCGGCGCGGGAAGGTCAGCCGCACGAGTTCGAGCTTCGGAAAATAGTGGTCGCCGGTCTCCTTGTTCCGCCCGGCCGAGACGATGCCGCGCTCCATCGCGCGGATGCCGGATTCGAGGTAGAGTTCGGCGGCGAGGGTCTGCGCGGGAAACTCGAGCTGCCCGAGGTGCGGCAGGAAGCGTTTCGCATCGAGGAAGATGGCGTGCCCGCCGATGGGCAGGACGATCGGGATGCCGAGTTGCAGGAGGTGTTCGCCGACGTATTCGATCTGTCCGATGCGCGCGCGCATATGATCGAACTGCACGGCCTCCTCGATGCCGCGGGCCATGGCCTCCAGGTCGCGGCCCGCCAGGCCGCCATAGGTGTGCAGGCCCTCGTAGACCACCACCAGGTTGCGCGCCTCCTCAAAGATCGCGTCGTCGTTCACGGCGAGAAAGCCGCCAATGTTCACCAGCAGATCCTTCTTGCCGCTCATGGTGCAGCCGTCGGTGCAGGCGCACATCTCCTTCAGAATCTCGGCAAGCGTCCGGCCGGCCTGCCCGGGTTCGCGCTGTTTGATGAAGTAGGCATTCTCGAGGGCGCGCGTGGCGTCGAGGATGATGCGGATGCGGTGGCGGTCGCAGAAAGCGCGCACTTGGCGGAGATTCTCCAGTGCGATCGGCTGCCCGCCCGCCATGTTCACCGTCGCCGCCACCGAGACGTACGGCACCCGGGGGGCGCCGACCCGGCCTACCAGATCGGCGAGCTTCTGCAGATCCACGTTGCCCTTGAACGGGTGCGTGCTGGCGGGATCGTGCGCCTCGTCGACGATCACGTCGACAAAGGTGCCACCCGCCAGCTCCTGGTGCAGGCGGGTGGTGGTGAAGTACATGTTGCCGGGGATGAAATCCCCGGGCTTGATGAGGATGCGGGAAATCAGATTCTCCGCGCCCCGGCCCTGGTGGGTCGGGACGAGGTGGCGGTAGCCGTAGTACTGGCGGACTTTGTCCTCGAGATGGTAGAAGTTCTTGCTGCCCGCGTACGCCTCGTCGCCCAGCATGAGCCCCGCCCACTGGTTGTCGCTCATGGCGTTGGTGCCGCTGTCCGTGAGCAGGTCGATGTACACATCCTCCGAGCGCAGGAGAAAGGTGTTGTAGCCTGCCTCCACCAAGGCGCGCTCGCGGTCCGCGCGCGTGGTCATCTTCAGGGGCTCGACGACCTTGATCTTGAAGGGCTCGGCCCACGAACGCCGGGATACGTTTTGCATACGCTGATTACAAACCGGCGCGGCGAGGCGGCAAGCGTCGGGACCGCCGGGCGCGCCGGCAGCCGGGCGGGCGGTCAGGCGCGGCCGAGGTAGCTGCCGTCGGCGGTGCTGACTTTGATGATATCGCCGTTCTTGATGAACAGCGGGGCCGAAACCACCAGGCCGGTCTCGCAGGTCACGGTCTTCTGGACGTTGCTGGCCGTATCGCCGCGGATGCCCTCGGGGGCATCCGTGACCTTGAGCGTAACGGCGGAAGGGAGGTCAACCGTGACGGGACGGTCATCGACGAAGAGCACTTCCACCTTGCCATTGGCGACAAGGTAATTCTTCGCGTCGCCAATCATGGCGGCGCTCAACTCCACGGTCTCGTAGTTGTTCGGGTCGATGAAGGCGAAGTTGTCGCGGTCGGAGTAGCTGAATTCCAGCGTCCGGCGGTCCGTATTGAGCACCTCCATGGGTTCGGTCGAGTTGAAGCGCTGGTCCAGGGAGCGGCCGTTCCGGAGATTCCGCAACTTGGCCTGCACAAAGGCCCGGAGGTTGCCGGGCGTGCGGTGCTGGGTCTCCATCACCAGATGGGGCTCGTTGTTGAATTTGATCACCTGGCCCTTGCGAAGGTCGTTGGCGGACGGCATGGAGGATTCGGGAGAAAGGGTTTGAAGCGGCGAAGAGTTGAGGGAGTAAGAAGTGGCGCCGCGCCCTGTCAAGCCGGGCGCAGGGAGAAATCGCGGCGGCGGCGCGATGGCGCCCGCGCGCGCGCGCGGAGCAGGGGCGGAACGTGGCCGAAAGGACAGCGCGCACCGTTCCGCGGTATCTCCGGGCTTGCCCTTTTGGCCCGCCTCCCGACACTGCGCCAAGCCCATGAAGCAACGGACCATCCTGCGTGAGGTCTCGCTGAGCGGCAACGCGCTCCACACCGGGGAGCAGGTCACGCTGACGATGAAGCCCGCGCCCGCCGGCCACGGCATTGTTTTCAAGCGCGTGGACATCGCCGGTCAGCCCGAAGTGAAACCCCGGGTCGATCAGATCACCGACCTGGTGCGGGCCACCACGATTCAATCCGGGCACGCGAAGATCGCCACCATCGAACATGTACTCAGCGCCCTGCACGGCTGCGGGATTGACAACGTGCTGATCGAGATGAACGCGAGCGAGCCGCCGATCGTGGACGGCTCGGCGAAGCCGTTCGTGAACCTGATCCTGGAGGCCGAGCCGGTCGAACAGGACGCCGAACGCCAGGTGTTCGTGCTCGACCAGCCCGTGTCCGTGACGCGCGGGAGCTCCTCGATCATCGCGCTCCCCGCCGACACCCTGAAGATCTCCTGCACCTCGGCCGACGACCGGGGCATCCACACGCAACACCTCTCGCTCACGATCGATCCCGACACCTATATCACCCAGGTGGCCGCCGCCCGGACCTTCACGGTGTACGAGGACATCGAGGAGCTGATCAAGCTGGGCAAGATCAAGGGCGGCAGCCTCGACAACGCCATTGTCATCAAGGGCGACAAGATCATTTCGAAGGACCCGCTCCGGTTCAAAGACGAATTCGTGCGCCACAAGATCCTCGACATCGTCGGCGATCTGATGCTGCTGGGCGTGCCGCTGCAGGCGCACATTATCGCGACGCGCCCGGGCCACGCCATCAACGCGGAGCTGACCAAGGCGCTGTACGCCCGCATGGAAGAGCGCAAAGGCGGCGAAAAGAAGAAAGTGGGGCGCCCGAAGCAGGTGCTGGCGACCGAGACCTCGCTCGATATTCGCCGGCTGCTCGACACGCTGCCGCACCGCTACCCCTTTGTGATGATCGACCGCGTGGTCGAGTTCGTGGGGGAGGACGAGCTCGTGGCGATCAAGAACGTCACGATCAACGAGCCGTTTTTTCCCGGCCACTATCCGGGCAATCCCGTCATGCCGGGCGTGCTGCAGATCGAGGTCATGGCCCAGGCCGCGGGCGTCCTGCTCCTGCGCCGCGCCAGTGGCGAAGGCAAGGTGGCGCTGCTGATGAGCGCCGACCGGGTCAAGTTCCGCAAGGCCGTCCGCCCGGGCGACCAGCTCGTGGTCAACGCCAAACTCACGCGCATGCGCGGTAACAAGATCGCCACGGCGGAGGTATCGTGCAGTGTGGACGGGTTGGTGGTCTCGTCGGCGGAACTGATGTTCACGCTGGTCGAGGAGGGCCTGCTGGAATAGCCGCCCGCCCGGACTCCGCCCCCGGATTTCCCGCCATGGCCAGCGACCCAGCGATGCGCACGCCCGGCATTCCTGGCCGTGCTCTCCGGGGGGGGCGCCACGGCCGGCGGGGCGGCGCGACCGGAACCCCCCGCGGCTGAATCATGGCCTCCCAGATCCATCCCACCGCGATCATCGAACCGACGGCGCAACTCGGCGCCGACGTCACCATCGGCGCCTACGCGTATGTCGGCGGCACCGTCGTCCTGGGCGAGGGCACGGTGATCCACCATCACGGCACGGTGGAGGGCAACACCGCCCTGGGCCGGCACTGCGAAGTGTTTCCGTTCGCGGCCATCGGGACGAAGACGCACGATCTGAAGTTCAAGGGGGGCGACCCCGGGGTGCGCGCCGGCGACCGCAACGTCTTTCGCGAGTACACGACCGTGCATTGCGCCACCAAGGACGGCGCGTTCACGGTGCTCGGCAACGACAACGTCATCCTCGCCTACAGCCACGTCGCCCACGACTGCGTCATCGGCCATCACCTGGTGATGAGCAGCCAGTCGGCGCTGGCCGGCCACGTCATTCTCGAGGACCACGTCAACATCGGCTGGGGTACCGGCGTGCACCAGTTCTGCCGCGTGGGCGCCTTCGCCATGCTCGGCGCCATGTCGAAGATCGTCCAGGATGTGCCGCCGTTTCTGATCGCCGACGGCAATCCGGCGGCCATCCGTTCGATCAACAAGGTCGGGCTGGAACGCGCCGGTTTCACGGCCGAACAGATCGAACGGATCAAACAGATCCATCGCATCCTGTTCCGCGAGGGGTTCAACCGGGCCCAGGCGCTGGAAGAGCTGCGGAAGCACCCGCAGGCCGGCAGCGAGGAATTCAAGCGGATGTTTGCGTTCGCCGCGGCCAGCGAGCGCGGAATGATGCCGGGGCGCTGAGCGCGGCCGCCGCCGCGGGCCGGGCGGGCCCGGGGCCGGCTGCCGTCACTTCTTCTTGTACACGGCCGTGGGATCGAACACGCGCGCCTCCGTGATTTCGAGCTGCAGCGCGTCCGCGGCGGCCAGGCGGCGGTAGAAACAGGAACGGTAGCCGTTGTGGCAGGCGGCGCCGCCGACGCTCTCAACTTTGAGCAGGACGACGTCCTGGTCGCAGTCGACGCGGAGCTCCTGTACCAATTGCACGTGGCCGGACTCCTCGCCTTTGACCCAGAGCTTGTTGCGGGAGCGACTCCAGTAGGTGGCCCGCTTGGTCCGGATCGTTTGGGCCAGGGCGTCGGCGTTCATGAAGGCGAACATCAGGACCTCGTTGGTCTTCGCATCGGTGGTGATGCAGGGAATCAGTCCGTCGGGTCCGAATTTTGGCCGCAGCGTGGCGCCGAGCTCGATTTCCTGCGTCGAGGTGCGGGCGGGGAAGGGAGGAATGCTCATGATTGGAAAGCGGAAGGTGTGGAGGTGCGGGCGAAGCGTGGCGGTACGGCGGGGAAACGCAATGCGGCGTCCGGCGTGGTGATGGTGGCGCGTGGCGGCGCGCCCTTGGTCAGGGGGCTTCCGTCGCCAGTTTCAGAAGATAGTCATAGGCGTAGATGCCCGTGCGGTGTCCATCGCTGAAATCGAAGCGCAGACCGTAGTTGCCGATCCGCTCCCAGCCCAGGACGGTCACACCGGAGAAGTCGCGCGGACCGTGGCCGCCCTGCTGCCGGCCAAAGATGTCACGCTCGCCCTGCGTCTCCGCGCTCGGCGAGGCGGCGCGGAGGCGGTCGGCGGCGAAATAGGTCTCCCGGCCGTCACTCCAGCGGAGGGCGATTTCGGCTCCGACGATCTGCACATCGACCGGGCTCACCATGGGGAAGGGGCACTCTCTGCCGGAAAGCCGCGCGGAAGGACAGCAAATAAGGGCGGGCCGCGGGCCGGGCGGGTTTCTGGGAAAAAGACACGTGTCCCGATTTTGTGGCTGACAGGCCGGCCCGTGGCGAGGCAGCCTGAGGTCGCCGCCCGTTCCGCCTCTTCCCGATGCGCCCGCCCACGCCAGATCCGGCCCATCCCGCACGCCGCTCCCCGGACGAGAGCCGGCGGAGGCCGGCCGGCGGACGTGGACCCACCTCGCTTGCCCGGATGGGGGTGTGCGTTATTACTCATTTCCGCCCCATGCTGCCATGAAAACACCCGCTTTCTTGCTCCTGCCCGCCCTCGCGCTGTGCGCCCACGCCACCGACAAAATCGTTGTGACGGTCACCAACGATCTCGACCTCGCCCGCCCCGCCGAAGTGATCGCGGTGCCGTTCAGCGAGATCCAGCGCCTGCTGCCGGACATGCTGTTCGACCATCTGGCGGTGCGGGACGCCCGCGGCGCAATCATCCCCGCCCAAGGCACCAACTTCCAGCCGGAGGAGCATCACGATTACTACCGCGATCTCGTGTTCCAGCACGATTTCGCCGCGGGCGAGAAATCCGCAACCTTTACCATCGAGAAGACCGCGGCGACCGTGCCGCCCTTCCCGGCGCGGGTCTTTGCCCGCTACATCCCGGAGCGGTTCGACGATTTCGCGTGGGAAAACGATCGCATCGGCCACCGGATCTACGGTCCGGGACTCGACACGCCCGCAGCGGGGGGCACGCGCATGATCAGCAGCGGCATCGACGTCTGGTGCAAGCGGGTCCGCTACCCGATCGTGGACCGCTGGTACGTCAAGGGGCACTACCACACGGACACGGGAGAGGGGCTGGACATGTACGATGTGGGCACCGCGCGCGGCTGCGGCGGCATCGGCGTGTGGGATGGAACGACGCTCCGGGTCTCACATAACTGGAAGACTTGGAAGGTGCTGGCAAATGGTCCGATTCGCGCCGTCTTCGAGCTGACCTACGAGCCATGGGACGCGGGCCGCGGGATCACGGTCAGCGAGACCAAACGTTTCACCGTGGACGCCGGGCACAATCTCGACGAGATCGAGAGCACCTTTGTCGTTGCGCCGCCCCCGGGGGCGGACGCCGACCTCACCATCGCCATCGGCCTGACCAGGCACCCGAAGCAGGCGGCGGCGAAGGCTGCACAGGACGACGCAGGCGCCTGGATGAGCCTGTGGGAGGATTTCGAGAATCCGATGTCAGGCCGGCTCGGCACCGGCGTCGTGCTCGCGCCCGGGGCCCGGTTTGCCGGGTGGGCGGAGACGCCGTCAGACCGGCTGATGCTGGCGCGGGTGAAGCCCGGCGAAACCCTGCGCTATCGCGCCGGCGCCGGGTGGGTGGCCAGCGGCGATTTCGCGTCGCCGGACGACTGGAATGCCTACCTCGCTGCCTGCGCCCGCCGCTTGGCGTCGCCGATTAGGATCGCCAAGCTTGAGGCGCAATGAGTTCATTCCCACGATGAAAGTGCATTACTTCCCGAGTCCCGCCGCGGCCAACACGCTCGGCACGGAGTCCCTGCGCGAGCAATTCCTCGTCAGCGACCTCTTTCAGCCCGGTCAGGTCACGGCCCACTACACCGATCTCGACCGTATGATCGTCGGCGCCGCCGTCCCCACGGCCGCCCCGCTCCCGCTGCCCGCCGCCAAGGAAACCGGGACGGACTTCTTCCTCCAACGGCGCGAGATCGGCATCCTGAGCATCGGCGCCCCCGGCACCGTGCGGGTGGGCGACGCCCGCCATGCGCTCGACCCGCTCGACTGCCTCTACATTGGCCTTGGCGAACGCGAGGTCACCTTCGAGAACGGCGCCGCCGGCCAGGCGCAGTTCTACTTCATCAGCACCCCGGCGCACGCCAAGTATCCGACGGTGCACGCGACCCGCGCCCAGGCGGAGGTGGAGGAATTGGGCGACGCCGCCCTCGCCAACCGCCGCCGCATCTGCCGCTATATTCACCAGAAGGGCATCAAGAGCTGCCAGCTCGTCATGGGCTTCACGGAATTCGAGCCCGGGAGCGTCTGGAACACCATGCCGCCCCACACCCACAGCCGCCGCACCGAGATCTACCTGTACTTCGATCTGGGCCCGCAGATCGTCGTGCACCTCATGGGCGAGCCGCGGGCGACGCGGCACCTCATCGTGCGCGATCGCGAAGTCGCGCTCTCGCCGAGCTGGTCGATTCATGCCGGCGTCGGGACGGGCAGCTATCGCTTCTGCTGGGCGATGGGCGGCGACAACCAGGTGTTCCACGACATGGATCCGGCGCCGATCAGCACGCTGCGCTGAGAGACCGGCGGGACTTTCCCCAGAACCATCATTCCTCCATGAGCTCGATCCTCGATCGCTTCAAACTCGACGGCAAAGTTGCCATCGTCACCGGCGCGTCCCGCGGACTCGGTCAGGGCTACGCCCAGGCCCTGGCGGAGGCGGGCGCGGATGTCGTCTTGGTGGATGTCGGACCCAGCCCGGAAACGGAAGCGCTGGTCCGGGCGGCGGGCCGCCAGGCCGTTTCGGTGGTGGCGAACCTCGCCGACCGCGCCTCGATTCCCCGGGTCATCGCCGAGGCCAAGAAACTGGCGGGCCGCCTCGACATCCTCGTCAACAACGCCGGCATCATCCGCCGCGAGGAATTCGAGAAGTTCTCGGAGAAGGACTGGGACGACGTGATGGGCGTGAACCTGAACGCGGTGTTCTTCCTCAGCCAGGCGTTCGTCCGCGAACTGGTCGCCCGCAAGTCCCCCGGCAAGATCATCAATATCGCCTCGATGCTTTCCTTTCAGGGCGGCATCCGGGTGCCGTCCTACACCGCCTCCAAGAGCGCGGTAATGGGGCTCACCCGCCTGATGGCCAACGAGCTCGCCGCCAAGGGCATCACCGTCAACGCCATCGCGCCCGGCTACATCGCCACGGCCAACACGGCCCCGCTGCGCGCCGACGAGGCTCGCAATCAGGCCATCCTCGATCGGATTCCGGCGGGGCGCTGGGGCACCCCCGACGACGTGAAGGGGACCGTGGTGTTCCTCGCCTCGGCGGCGTCCGACTACGTCAACGGCTACACCGTTGCGGTCGACGGCGGCTGGCTGGCCCGCTGACCCGGCGGCGGCCGATGGCGCCGCCCGGTTGGCGCGCGCCGGGAGGCGGCCGGGCGATCCCCGGCCCGGGCGGGCGCGGTCGTTTTGCTTGTATTAAGGACACGTGTCCGATACAACCGGATCCTTTCCTGATTACATCCCGCGCCGTGAGGGCGGGGCTACCCCTTGGAGACTCCAGCATCATGAAAAGAATCTCGGGCTTGTCTCGGCGGGCGTTCCTGCTGGGTACCTGGCTGGGTGCGGCGATGATGGCCCGCGGAGCGGAGGCTCCGCTTCCCCGGGAGTTCGCCGGCGCCAGCCCTCTGCAATGGTCGGTGCGAATGGCCGATTCAGAGATGGCGCGCCGCGGCGACAGTCTGGCTTACCGTGAAGGCGGCGACGCCAAGTGGGACTACGCCGTCGGTCTGTACACCCTTTCGCTGGTCCGGCTCGGCGAGCGGATCCAGGTGCCCCGCTACTGGAAATCCGCCGGGGCCATCATCGGCTCGTTCCTCGGGGCGGACGGGCAGATCACCGGCTTCCGCGTCGCCGATTACAACCTCGACAACGTCAACTCCGGCAAGACGGCGCTGGCGCTCTATCGCCTCACGCAGGAGGAGCGCTACCGGCAGGCCGCGGTGATCCTCCGGCGGCAGCTCGACGCCCAGCCCCGCACGGGCGACGGCGGGTTCTGGCACAAGCAGCGCTATCCGCACCAGATGTGGCTCGACGGAATCTACATGGAGGCGCCGTTCTACGCCGAGTTTGCGCAGCGCTTCCGCGAGCCCCCGGCCGCGTTCGACGAGGTGGCCCGGCAGATTCACCTCGCCGGGCTGCACACCTACGACGCCAAGAGTGGCCTGTTTTTTCACGCGTGGGACGAAAGCCGGGAGCAGCCTTGGGCCAACAAGGCGACGGGAACGTCGCCGAACTTCTGGAGCCGCGCCATCGGCTGGTACGCGATGGCGCTGGTGGATACGCTCGATTACTTCCCCGCCGACCATCCGTCCCGCCCCGAGCTGATTGACTGGCTGCGGAAGGTCAGCGCCGGCGTGGCCCGCTACCAGGACGCCGACAGCGGCCTGTGGTATCAGGTGACCGATCAAGGGGGGCGCAAGGGCAATTACCTGGAGGCGACCGGTTCGAGCATGTTCGTGTACGCCCTCGCCAAGGGCATCAACCGCGGCTACCTCCCGCGCGATTACCTGCCCGTCGTGCTCAAGGGCTACGCGGGCTTGGTTGACAAGCTCCTCAAGGTTGATGCCCAGGGCCGCGTGACCGTGACCCACTGCTGTGCCGGGGCGGGATTGGGTTACGGCCGCGATGGCAGCTACGAGTACTATCTCAGCGAGCCGGTGGTGGACAACGATCTCAAGGGGGTGGGCCCCTTCATTCTCGCCGGGATCGAGCTGCAGGACCTGCTCGGGCTGCCGCTCACCGTGGCGGTGCCGGAGCCGGCGGCCGAAGCGCCGGCGCCAGAAGCCGCGCCGGCCGCCCCCGAATGGGCCCGGGTCCCCGAGATCCTGGCACGCATCGTGGCGCCGGTGTTTCCCGCGCGCGAATTCGCCATCACCGATTACGGCGCGGTGCCCGATGGCCAGACGGACTGCACGGCGGCGATCGCCCGGGCCATCGCCGCCTGTCACGACGCCGGCGGCGGCCACGTGACGGTCGCGGCCGCGGGGGTGTTCCTGACCGGCCCCATTCACCTGAAGAGCAATGTCGACCTCCGCATCGCGGCTGGCTCGACGCTGCGGTTCGTCGCCGACCCGGCCCGCTACCTCCCGGTCGTCCTCACCCGATGGGAGGGCACGGAGTGCTACAACTACAGCGCCCTGGTCTACGCGTTCGAACAGGAGAACCTTGCCATCACCGGCGAAGGCACGCTCGACGGCGGCGCCTCCGACGCCAACTGGTGGGGATGGGCGCGCAAGGGGCCCGATCGGCGATCGCTGGCGACGGCGGATTCGCAGGCGCTCAGCGAGGCGGGCGAGGCGAACGTGCCGGTCGCGCAGCGCGTGTTTGGCGCGGGCCATTATCTCCGGCCCAATTTCATCCAGCCGTATCGCTGCCGCAACGTCCTGATCGAGGGCGTGCACATCCGCCGCTCCCCGATGTGGGAGGTCAATCCGGAGTTCTGCACGAACGTCATCGTGCGCAACGTCGACATCGAGTCCGGGGGACCCAACAACGACGGGTGCGACCCGGAATCGAGCCGCGACGTGCTGATCGAAGGCTGCCGGTTCAACACCGGCGACGACTGCGTCGTCATCAAGTCCGGCCGCAACAACGACGGCCGGCGTCTGGCCGTGCCGTCGGAGAACATCATCGTCCGGCGCTGCACCATGACCGACGGCCACGGCGGCGTGGTGATCGGCAGCGAAACCTCGGGCGGCTGCCGCAATGTGTTCGTGGAGGATTGCCGGATGGACAGCCCCAACCTCGACCGCGCGCTGCGCTTCAAATCCAACGCCCGGCGCGGCGGCGTCATCGAGGATGTCTTCGTGCGGCGCGTGGAGATCGGGCAGGTGGCCGAGGCGGTGCTGACGATTGATTTCCTGTACGAAGAGGGCGCCAACGGGTCCTTCCGGCCGGAGTTGCGCAACGTGGTGTTGGAGCACGTCACCAGCCGGGCCAGCCCGCGGGTGATGTGGGTGACCGGCATCCCCGGGGCGGTGATCGACGGCGTGCGGTTCGTCGACTGCACGTTCCGCGGGGTGCACGCCGCGGAAGTCTTGCAACACGCCGGCAGCGTTTCTTTTAATCGCGTCACCATCGAGCCTCTCAAGATGGACCCCAGCCTCAATTCCCGGACTTCCCCATGACCACCCCCGCGACCGCCCCATCCCCTGCCACCAACTTTCGCTGGGTCATCTGCGCCCTGCTGTTCTGGGTGACCACGGCGAACTACATCGACCGGGGCGTCTTCGGCAACCTGGCGCCGGACCTGCAGGCCCGCATCGGCTGGAGCGAGGGCCAATACTGGTGGATGACCGTGGGCTTCAGCCTCGCCTACGCCGTCAGCATGCTCGTGGCCGGGCGGGTCATCGACCTGGTGGGCCTGCGGTGGGGCTTCGTCCTCGCGGTGGGCCTGTGGGGACTGGCGGCGATGGGGCATTCGCTCGCCTCCTCGGTGACGGGTTTCTTCGTCGCCCGCATCTTCCTGGGGCTCTTTGAGGGCGGCAACTTCCCGGCCGCGATCAAGACCACGGCGGAATGGTTCCCCAAGCGCGAGCGCGCCTTCGCCACCGGCCTGTTCAATTCGGGTTCCAACGTGGGCGGCATTCTCGTGCCGTTCGGCCTGCCGCTGCTCATGCCCGTGTTCGCCAAGATCACCATCGCCAACCACCCCCTCGGCTGGCGCGGCGCGTTCCTGTGCACCGGGATCTTCGACATCACCTGGATCGTGGCGTGGCTCCTGATCTACCGGCGGCCGCAGGAGCATCCGCGGGTCAGCCCGAGCGAGCTTGCCGTCATCATGAGCGAGCCGCCGGAACCGACGGTCAAGATCCCGTGGCGCCGGCTCCTGCCCCACCGGCAGATGTGGGCCTTTGCCACCGCCAAGGTGATGACCGACTGCTTCTGGTGGTTCTACCTGTTCGGCTCGCCCTATTTCTTCCATGACCGGTTTCACCTCGACCTGAAGGCGCGCAGCGCGCCCGTCGCCATCATCTACGTGGTGGCATCGGTCGGCAGCGTCGCCGGCGGCTGGCTGGCCGGCCATTTCATGAAGCTGGGCTGGGCGCCCAACCGCGCCCGCAAGACCACGCTGTTCATCTGCGCGCTGGGCGTGATGCCGGTGGTGTTCGCGACAGTCACCGACAATCAGTGGGTGGCGGTGGCGCTGATCACGCTGGCGGCGTCGGCGCACCAGGCCTGGTCCGCCAATGCCTTCAGTCTGGCGTCCGACATGTTCCCGCGCCGGGTCGTAGGGTCGGTCACCGGCTTGGGCGGCTTCATCGGGGCGCTGGGCGGGGTGGTGCTCTTTGTGGTGGTGGCGTTCATCCGTCAGGCCGCCGTGGCGCGCGGCGAAAGCGGCAACTACTTCCCGATCTTCCTGGCGGCCAGCATGGCGTACATTCTCGCGGTGGGCCTCGTCCATCTGCTGGCGCCCAAGCTCGAGGTGGCCGACGTCGAGGCCAGGCCCGTGGCGGCCTGAGCGCGGTGGCCGGGTTCCTGCGGCGACGCTCGCTCCCCGGACCCTCCCGGCGGCGCGCGGGCGCCGGCGCGCATTTCCCGCTCGCGGCGGGCCGCCGGCTCCGGTGTGATGGCGGGGAACATGTCCTCCCGGTCCGCTCCCGATCGCCATCCGCTGGAACGCCGCTTCTCGGGCGAACACCCGCTGCGGACCCTGCGCTATTTGTTTCACGGGCAGCGCCGGCCGCTCGCGATCGCCACGCTCTGCTTTGTCGTCAAGCACAGCCCGGTGTGGATCATGCCGGCGATCACGGCCAACATCGTGGACATCGTGGCGCAGCCGGGACGGCATGCGCCCTCCGAGCTGTGGGTCAACGCGCTGGTGCTCGCCGTCGTCCTCGTGCAGAACGTGCCGCTGCACTACGCCTACGCGCGCGCGCTCAGCCGGGCAGCCCGCACGATGGAAATCCAGTTGCGCTCCGCCCTCGTGCGGAGGCTCCAGCATCTGTCCATCGGCTACTACGCGCGGCAGAGCGCCGGGGCGCTCCAGACGAAGGTCCTGCGCGATGTCGAGGCGGTGGAGCAGCTCACCCGGGTCCTCTTCGACGGCGGGCTGGCGTGCCTCGTCAACATCGTGTTCGCCCTCGTCATCACCGGCCTGCGGCAGCCCTGGTTCCTGCTGTTTTTCCTCCTCACGGTGCCGGCGGCGGCGGTCATCGTCTACGCCTTGCGCCGGCCGCTCGCCGCCCGCAACGCGGCCTTCCGCGAGGAGATCGAGCGCATGTCCACCCGCGTCGGCGAGATGGCGCACCTGCTCCCCATCACGCGGGCCCACGGGCTCGAATCCACGGCGCTGGAGCGGGTGGGCGAGTCGCTCGAGCGCGTGCGGGCGGCGGCCCTCCACGTTGATGGCGTCAACGCCGTTTTCGGCGCGCTTTCGTGGGTGACCTTCAACGGTTTCAACATGCTCTGCCTCGTCGTTTCTGCCTGGGCGTGTGTGGCCGGTTGGCTGCCGCTCGGCGCCGGCGACGTCGTGCTCCTCACCACCTATTTCGGCCTCATCACCGGCTCCGTGCTCGGCTTGGTCGGCACCGCGCCGCAGCTCACGCGCGGGCTCGAGTCCATCCGCTCCATCGGCGAGGTGCTGCAGTGCCCCGATCTCGAGATCAACGAGGGCAAGGCGGCGCTGGCGGCCGTTTCGGGCGGCTTCCGCTTTGAGCAGGTGAGCTTTGTCTACCCGGAATCGAAGCTGGCGGCGCTGCACGATTTCTCGCTCGCGGTGGAACCGGGCGAAACCATCGCCCTGGTCGGTCCCTCGGGCGCGGGCAAGTCTACCGTCCTCAACCTGGTCATCGGCTTCATCCGCCCCACCCAGGGCCGCATCCTCGTCGACGGGCGCGACATGGAGGCGCACGATCTGCGCACGTACCGGCGCTTCCTCGCGGTGGTGCCGCAGGAGTCGATCCTCTTCGACGGCACCGTGCGCGAGAATGTCACCTATGGCCTGCGTTCCGTGCCCGCCGACGTGGTGACCGCCGCCCTGCGCGATGCCAACGCGTGGGACTTCGTGGCGCGCCTGTCCGCCGGCCTCGACACGCCCGTGGGGGAGAAGGGGGCCCGGCTCTCGGGCGGACAGAAGCAGCGGCTCGCCATCGCCCGCGCGCTCATCCGCAATCCCCGCGTCCTCATCCTCGACGAGGCGACGTCCGCGCTCGACACCGAGACCGAGGCGCTGATCCAGGAGGCGCTCGCCCGCCTCATGCGCGGCCGCACCACCTTCGTGGTGGCCCACCGGCTCTCGACCATCCGCAATGCCGGCCGCATCGCCGTCCTCGAGCAGGGCCGCCTCCTCGCGATCGGTTCGCACGAGACGCTGCTGCGCGCCGGCGGCCTCTACGCGCGGCTCCACGCCCGGCAGTCGGGAGTGGAGGCGTGAGCGGGCGGGCGGGCGCCGCGGATTCGGCTGGCCAAACCGGAGGGGCCATTCAGAAATCGGGCGTGCGGAAGATCACGACCTGCCTCTGGCTGCTGGCCGCCGGCGCCCCCGCCGCGCCGGCCGCGCTGCAGTGGACCACGACGGACATCGCGCTCCGGACCGAGGTCGGCCAGGAGGAGGCCGTGGCGGTATTTCCTTTTCGCAACACCGGCGACAAGCCGGTGCGCATCGTGGCGGTCGATCCGAGCTGCAGCTGCATGTCGGCTGATCCCAACAAGGAGTCGTACGCGCCGGGCGAGGCCGGCGAGATCCGCGTGGTGGCCGCCCTCACCGGCTTCGTCGGCCATCTGCGGCGCGCCATCGCGGTGGAGACCGACGACGCGACGGGGCGCTTCGCGACGCTGACCCTGACCCTGGACATCCCCGAGCCGGTGGTGATCAGCCCGCGGTTCTTGCTCTGGCGGGTGGGCGACCGTCCCGAGGAGAAGCCCCTCGAAATCATCTTGGCGGACCCCGACAAGAGCCAGCTCGGGGAGGTGGACTGCCAGCCGCCACTCTTCAGCGTGCGCTTGACGCCGCCGCAGGCGGGCCGGTGCCGCCTGCTGGTGAAACCGGCGGACACGCGGCGGCCCGCCGAAGCGACCATCCGGCTGACGGTGACGATTGCGGGCCGGCCGCAGTCCTACGTGATCTACGCGGCGGTGCGATGACGACCGAAAATGCCATGAAGCGGCCGCCGGCCGCATCTCCGCAGATTCTCCGCCAGGCCAGGGCGGTGCTACTGGCGGCCGTGATCCCGGCGGTACTCGCGGCGGGGTGGCATCCTCTGCGCCCGGCGTGGTCGCGCGATCGGGCGCTGGTGCCAGAGGTGGCGTGGGCCACGGTGCAGGACTGGCGCGGCCAGGTGCTTTTCGTCGATGCGCGGAGCGCCGACGCCTACGCGCGCCGGCATATCCCCGGCGCGCTTTCGCTCAGACTCGGCGGAGGGTGGGAGGGGCTGTTCCAAGCCGTGGTCGCGGCGTGGCGGCCCGGCGCCCGCGTGGTGGTGTATTGCGACGACAAGGACTGCGAAGCGAGTCAGTCGGTGGCGCGTCGGCTGCGCCGCGAACTGGGTGTCGGCGACGTGTTTGT
>DATIWI010000313.1:0-39455 GCA_035519475.1 Opitutaceae bacterium | reverse complement strand
GAGGCCCTGCTCATCCGCACCCAGCTCATCGTGCCCAACAACCACCTCGTGAGCGCGCACTTCTACAGCGAGCTCTTCACGATGCACGGCACGACCATGATCTTCCTCGCGGTCATGCCGCTCAACGCCGCCTTCTTCAACCTGCTCGTGCCGCTCCAGATCGGGGCGCGCGACGTGGCCTTCCCGCGCCTGAACGCGTTCAGCCTCTGGGTGTTCGTCGCCGGCGCCATCATCCTGAACGTCGGCTGGTTCCTCCAGGCCGGCGCCCCCGCGGCGGGCTGGTTCGGCTACGCGCCCCTGACCTCGAAGCTCTTCACGCCGGACATCTCGGCGGACCTCTGGACCGTCGGCCTGCAGGTGCTCGGCGTGTCGTCGATCGTCGCGTCGCTGAACTTCATCGTCACCATCATCAACCTGCGCGCGCCGGGACTGACCATGATGCGGCTGCCGGTGTTCTGCTGGATGACGCTCGTCACGAGCTTCCTGCTGATCCTCGCCATGCCGTCGATCGCCATCGCGCTCGTCGAGGTGATCTTCGACCGGCATTTTGGCACCAACTTCTTCGAGGTGTCGAACGGCGGCCAGCCCATCCTCTGGCAGCACCTGTTCTGGATCTTCGGCCACCCCGAGGTCTACATCCTCATCCTGCCGCCGATGGGCTACATCTCGGAAATCCTGCCCACCTTCGCGCGCAAGCCGCTGTTCGGCTATCCGATCGTGGTGTTCTCCGGCGCGATGATCGGCTTCATCGGCTTCGGCGTGTGGAGCCACCACATGTTCACGACCGGCATGGGCGTGGTCGCCACCTCGGCGTTCGCCCTCGCGACCATGGCCATCGCCGTGCCGACCGGCGTGAAGATCTTCAACTGGATCGGCACGCTGTGGGGCGGGCACCTGCGGATGCGCGTGCCGATGTTGTTCGCCCTCGGCTTCATCTGGATGTTCATGATGGGCGGGTTCTCCGGGATCATGCACGCCGCCGCGCCGGCGGACACCCAGCAGCACAACAGCTATTTCGTCGTGGCGCATTTCCATTACGTGCTGATCGGAGGCGCCACCTTCGCGCTGCTCGCCGCCATCCCGTACTGGCTGCCGAAATTCTCCGGCCGCCTCGTCCCCGAATTCTGGGGCAAGCTGTCGTTCTGGACCATCTTCACCGGCTTCAACGCCACGTTCTTCCCCATGCATTTCCTCGGTCTCAACGGCATGCCGCGGCGGACGTGGACCTACGACGCGGACATGGGGTGGAACACGGGCAACCTCGTGGCCACGCTCGGCGCCTACCTGCTCGGGATCGGGATCCTCATCTACGTCGCCACCGTCATCTGGAGCTGCTTCAAAGGCGAACGGGCCGGCCCCGATCCCTGGGACGCGCGCACCCTGGAGTGGAGCATTCCGTCGCCTCCGCCCGAGTACAATTTCGCCGTCCTTCCCACCGTGCACGCGCGCGACGCCTGGTGGTACGAGAAGCAGCACCGGGAGGAGACCGCCCGCGAAGAAGCCGCGCACGCGAAAGACGAGGCGGCGCACGGCGGCATCCACATGCCCGCCCAATCGTGGTATCCGCTGTTTGCCGCCGCCGGCCTGCTGACGGCGGGTCTCTGCTTCGCCCACTACAGCCTGGCGGGTTCGCTGGTCGGCGTGGGGATCCTCCTCCTCAGCGTCTACCTCTGGGCGCTCGAGGGACCCGGCGGCTACCACCTGCATCCGGGAGAATCCGGCGGCGGCGCCCCCGACCATGCGAAACCATAGGAGCCATCCCGCACCATCCCGGGGATCCGACGCGATGCCGGCCTGCACCTTCAACCTGACACCTTCCGCCTTACGCGCCTGATGAGCACCGCCACCGCCACCCTTTCCCACCCGCACGATCCCGGGACAGCGACGGGCATTCCGCACAAGAAGCTCCTCCTCTGGGCGTTTCTGGCCTCGGACTGCATGTTCTTCGGCACCCTGATCTCGAGCCATCTCGTCTACCGCCAGCATCCCCCGCCGGGCAATCCCGTCGCCACCCAGGTCTTCGACATCGAGCTCACCTCGTTCTCCACGTTCATCCTGCTGATGTCGTCGCTCATGATGGCGCTCGCCGTGAATGCCATTCAGCGCGGTAAGGTGCGGGCCATGCGCAGCTCGCTGCTGACGACGGCGTTCTTTGGCCTGATCTTCCTCGGCTGCCAGGTCTGGGAGTTCTGGCACTTCGTGTACGAGAAGCACATGACGATCACGAACAGCATCTTTGGCTCGACCTTCTTCACGCTGACGGGCACGCACGGAACGCACGTGGCGGTTGGCGTCCTCTGGCTGCTGTCGATGTACGCCTATTCGTTCAAGAAGGGCTTCGACCAGCGCAACGCCGTCGACGTCGAATCGATGGGCCTCTACTGGCACTTCGTCGACATCGTGTGGATTGTCATCTTCACCGCGGTCTACCTGCTCGAGTACGTCTACCCGGTGAGTCCCGTGCGCTGAATCCCCGCCCGCCTCTTCACCCTCACCCTCACTTTCATGGACCTCGCCCTCCCTGCCGACATCACCGGCTCGTCCCACGCCCGGAACCGATTTCACACCTACGTGCAGATCGCGATGATTCTCGCCATCATCACCGGAGTGGAACTCCTCCTCATCTTCCTGCCGTTCCCCCGAGCCCTGCTCATCGGCAGTCTCGTGCTCCTCTCGGCCGTGAAGTTCCTCTTTGTGATCTTCTTCTTCATGCATCTGCGGTGGGACCGGGTGCTCTGCACCTGTGTGTTCTTCATCGGCCTCGTGCTGGGCGGCGGCACACTGTGCGCCCTCGTCAACCTTTTCGCGGTCAAGGACAGCATCCCGCTCTCGTCCCAGCCCTGACCGATCCCGCCACGCCAGCCTCCTGAAGGGATCGCGAGGCCGTGAGCGTTAACCGGGGCATGACGCGTTGCCGCCCTCTGCCGCGTCCGCGGAAGCTGCCGCCGCCGATCCCGGGCCGCGGGAACGCCTCGCGCCGGCGCATTTCGGAGACAGGCCGCACGCTTGCCCGCGGATTCCCGGCGGCGGCGATCCTGGGGTGGTTCTTGGCGGGCGTGCTGCCCGTCTTGGCGGAGGATGTGCCGCAGGGCCAACTCGTCGCCCGGGTCGTCTGCCAGGCCGATCCCGCGCAAAGCTACGCCGCCTACGTCCCCGCCCGCTACGCTCCGAGGGAGGCATGGCCCGTCCTGTTCTGTTTCGACCCGGCGGCCAACGGCTCGCGTCCCGTCGAGCGCTTCCGGCTGGCGGCGGAGAAGCACGGCTACATTGTCGTCGGCTCCAACAATTCGCGCAACGGCCCGGTGGCAGACAACGACGCGGCCGCCGACGCCATGCTGCGGGACGCGAGCCGCCGGTGGTCTCTGGATCGCCGCCGGGTTTACGCCGCCGGGTTTTCCGGCGGCGCCCGTTTCGCCTGCCAGCTGGGCCTGGCGGGCGTGGTACGGGGCGTGATTGCCAGCAGCGGAGGCTTCCTGGGCGGAGCCGCGATGCCGGAGCGGGTGCCGTTTGACTTTTTCGGCGCCGCCGGCACCGACGATTTCAACCGCGAGGAGATGCTCGACCTCGATCGCGATCTGGAATCGCGCAACACCGCGCATCGTTTCCGCTCGTTCATCGGCGGCCACGAGTGGCTGCCCGCCGCGGTCGCCGATGAGGCGCTCGCCTGGCTGGACGCCCAGTTCCGCCACGCCGGCATCCGTGATCGTTATGATGCCTTCATCCAGACCAGCCTGCAGGAACAATTGACCGCGGCCGGCACCCTGCCGCCCGCCGAGGCCTACCTGGAATACCGGGCGATGGTGGCGGATTTCAAGAATCAGGCCGACCTTGCGGCCATCAAGAAACGGGCGGCCCTGCTCGCCCGACAGCCCGAAGTCGATGACGCGGCCCGGGCGCTGGAAAAACGGCGGGCCGCGGCGCTCGATGCTTTCTTCCGGCTGGCCCGGAATCCCCGCAATCCCGCGTGGCGAACCATGATCGCCGGATGGCGGGAGGCCGCCGCCGCGCCCGGCGACTCGGCGGAACGCCGGCTGATGCGCCGCGTCATCGCGGGGGCGGCGGTGCGCTGCAGCGCGGCCGCACGGTCGTCGCTCGCCCGCGGGGAATCGCCAGAGCAGGCGCTGGTCTGGGCGGAACTCGCGTCGGCGGTCGGCCCCGACCAACCCCTGCCGGCCTACAATCTCGCGTGCCTGCAGGCCCTGGCCGGCAACCTTCCGGAGGCCCTGGCGGCGCTCGCGCTTGCCGCGCAGGATGGCTTCAACGACGACGCCCGGGCGTGGCACGAACCGGCATTTGCGTCCCTGCGTGGCGCGACGGCGTTCCAATCAACGGTCGTCAAAATGAAGAACTCGCCGGGGCCGGCCGGTCCGCGTCATTAGCCGCGCGAGGAGACAAAGCGCCCGGCCGCAGGCACTGCCGCGAAGCAGCAACGACGCACGGCGGGGTTCGGTTGGCCCCGCGGAAGTTGCGTTTGGGCGGCGTCGGTGATATCTGATCTCCCCATCGCCAGAACTCCCGGAAGCAAGCTGCGACGAAGGAATATCGGAGGAATCATGATCACTCGCCCCTGTTTGAGCCTCGCTCTCGTGCTGATGACGTTCGCCGCGATCGCGGCCGGTGTGCCGGCCGGGCAGGCCGAACCAAGCGTCACCACTGCCAGTGCCGCCAAGATCACGGAACTCATCAAAGGCTCGGACCACGCGATCGTGGCAAAAACGGACACCGTGTGGTATGGCGAATGGCACGGGGCGGACCTCAAGGACTTCAAGGTCGTGTTTGCGGTCGAAGACGACCTGCTCGTGACCTTCGTCACGGTGGCCGCGAAAGCGCAGTTTCAAAAGACCCCGGCGTTCCTCGAGGCGCTGCTGAAGTTCAACAGCTCGCTCGACTTCGTCAAGGTGGGCCTGGATTCCGACGGCGACATCTTTGTGCGTTGCGACTCGCGAGTCAGGACCCTCGATGCCTCGTCGTTCAAGGCCATGATGGACCAAGTCGCGGCGTCCGCCAACGACGTCTACAAAGGCGTCGGGCCGTTCCTGAAGGCCAAATAAGAGGCCGCCGCGGGCGGGCCGACGGCGAAGCCTCCGGATGCGCCTTTCGCTGCCCGCGGGACGCGGCGGCTGAGCTGCAGCGGCCCGCCGGGCCCGGGCGGCAACGCGGATTGTGATTGGTTCATTCGGGCTACTCCGTGTAATCCGTCAGGTCACTCCTGCCATGATCGACTGGCGGCACTGGCACAACGAGCCCTTCCTCGTAGGCGGCCTCATCTTCCTGGGGTGGCTCTATGCGCTCCTGACGGGACCGCTGCGGGGCTGGCTCGCCGGAACCGCCGGGGAAGCGGATGCCGCGCGCTATCCGCGGGCGCAGGCCGCCAGTTTCTACGCGGCGCTTTTGCTCTTCTACCTCGCGGTCGGATCGCCGCTCGATCAGGCGGGCGAACGTTTCCTGCTCAGCGCCCATATGGTGCAGCATCAACTGCTCATGTATCCGGCGGCGGTGCTGTTTCTGCTCGGACTGCCCCCGTGGCTGGTGCGGCCGGTCACCGCGGCGCGCCCGCTGCACAGCCTGCTCTGGCTGCTGACCCGCCCGCTGGTCTGCGGCGGCGTCTTCGTCGTCACGTTCTCCGCGTGGCATCTGCCCGCACTCTACGAATGGGCGCTGCAGGACAAGGTCGTGCACGTGGTCGAGCACCTGATGTTCTTCGGCGCCGCCCTCTTCTACTGGTGGCCGCTGTGCAGCCCGTCGCGCGAATTTCCTCCCATCAGCTACGCCGGCCAGATGCTCTACCTTGTCGTTGTGGTGATCGGCATGACCCCTGTGTTCGCTTTCATCACCTTCTCGAGTGACATCCTTTATCCCACCTACGAATACGCCCCGCGAATCGTCGCGGGCTTCAGTCCTGCCGAGGACCAATTGCTTGCAGGAGTGCTTATGAAGCTGGTGGGCATGGGTGTGGCGCTGATCGTGTTCGGTGTGAGCTTCTTCCGCTGGTACCGGGCCTCGGGCCAATCCACGCCGGACCGCTGACCGCCCAGGTTGAGGAACAACCCAGTGGCGGCGCGTTCCAAACGGCGGGCCCGAGCGGGCGCCCCGCGCCATGAAGAAGGCCATTCTGATCGTCGCCGTGCTGCTTGGAGTTGCCGTCCTGTGGGACTGGCGACCCGGAGTGCGCCCCGGCACCGACGCCCGTGCGGGCGCCGAGCGTCAGCACCACACAGCGGCCGCGCCGCCAACCCCGACGCCTGCCGAGGCGCCCGTCCCGGCCGCGCCCGCGCCGCCCGCCGCACCGCAACCGCAACCATCTGCGGCGCTGTTGGCGGCCCTGCAGGAAATCCTCCCCGGAATTTCCGCCGTGCCCGCCGACTGGCGGAGTTTTGCCCCCGAGCGGCTGACGGTGCGTCCCATTGCCGGTGTCGCGATCGAATTCATCGCCACGCACGTCGCAGCCGACGGCACGCGCACGATCTGGACCGGCATCAACGGCACGCCGGGAGTCACTCTCGCGTCGTCCGGCACCCGGGATCGCTGGGACGCGGTGGTCACCATTCCAGGCGCCCTTGAATACGACCTTCACGTCACTCCGACGGGCGTGGCCGTGGAGAAGAAGGACTTCGCTGCGGAGATGTGCAAGTCGACCGGCACCGTCGCGGGAGATGCCGAGGCCCTGATGGCCCCGCAGGCCCAGCCCCCGCCGATCGAGGCCGCGCCGACCACGTACACCGCGGACCTGCTGGTGCTCTACACGACCGCCGCCGGCAACGCGCTCGGCGGAGCCGCCGCGGTTCAAAACAACGTGAGCGCGCGGATCGCGAGCAGCAATGTGTATCTCTCCCAGAGTCAGGTCGACAACGTCGTCTGGCGCGTGGTGGGTGTGGTCGAAGCGACGGGCTACACGGAAACCGGCAACCTCACCACCGACCTGAACAACCTCGCCTCCCGGGCAACGACCCTCGGCGCCTTCGCGGCCCAGCAGCGCAATCAGTATGGGGCCGACCAGGTGACACTGATCGTGAATAGCTCGTCGGACGGCTTCGCCGGCATCGCGTTCACCCCGGGGGCCTACTCGGTGACGATTCGCGCCGGCTCGGCCGGCGTCATCGCGCACGAACTCGCCCACAATTTCGGCTGCCATCACGACCGGCAGCAGGACAACGCGCCGGACAACGACGGCCAGTATCATTACGGTTACCGGTACCTGGACGGATCGGGCCGCGACACCGGCACGATCATGTCCTACGCCGCTTTCCGCGTGCCCTACTACTCCAACCCGAACCTCACCTATCAAGGGCACATTCTCGGATTGCCAGCCGGAGATCCCCGGGCTGCCGACAACGCCCGCGTGCTTCGGGAGAACGCGCAGTCCATTGCCAGCCTGCGACCGACGGTCGTAGGTGAAGCGCCGGCGATCACGAGCCAACCGGCATCCGTCACCGTCACGGCCGGCCAGCCTTTCTCCCTTTCGGTCACCGCGAGCGGCGACGGCCTCAGCTACCAGTGGGCGCACGACGGCATGAACGTCCCGGCCGGCACGGGCTCCAGCTACTCGGTGGGCAGCAGCGCCTCCGCTGACGCCGGCTCGTACACCGTCACGGTCAGCAATTCATCTGGCAGCGTGCAAAGCAACCCGGTGACCGTCACGGTCAACCCAGCTTCGCCGTCTCCCGTGCCACCACCATCCGGATCCGCCTCCGGTGGGGGCGGAGGCGCATTTGACGTTGTGACCGCGCTCGCGGCGGTGTCCCTGCTGGCGGAAGCGCGCCGCGCCCGGTCGCGCCACACCGTTCGCACGAGCGCGCGACGTCAGCCTGCTCTCGCCCGATGAGTGCGATCAGTGCGCCTGGATCAGATCGTCGATCGAATCGCTTTCCGTGTTGAGATCGGCGAAGAGCCAGGTGGACAAATAGCGTTCGCTACAGGACGGGACGATGGCGACGATCTGCTTGCCCTTGTTCTCCGGGCGCTTCGCGAGCTGGAGGGCCGCCCAGACGGCGGCTCCGGAAGAGATGCCAATGGGAATGCCGTCCTGCTGGTTGACCTGCTTCGAGATGGGAGCCGAGTCGGCCTCCTTCACGCGGATGACCTCGTCGTAGATTTTCGTGTTGAGCACCTGGGGAATGAAGCCCGCGCCCAGGCCCTGCAGCTTGTGCGGGCCAGGCTGGCCGCCGGAGAGCACGGGCGAGGCGTCCGGTTCCACCGCCACGATTCGGAGGCCCGGCTTGCGCGGTTTCAAGATCTCGCCGACGCCGGTGATGGTGCCGCCGGTGCCGACGCCGGAGACGATGATGTCGACCTTGCCATCCGTGTCGCGCCAGATCTCCTCGGCAGTCGTCCGGCGATGGATCTCCGGGTTGGAAGGGTTGGCGAACTGCTGCAGGATGACGCTGTTGGGAATCTGCTTCTGCAGCTCTTCGGCCTTGGCCATGGCGCCCTTCATGCCCTTGGGCCCTTCGGTCAGCACGAGGCGCGCACCCAGAATCTTCAGGAGTTTGCGGCGCTCCATGCTCATGGTCTCCGGCATCGTGAGAACGATGCGCAGGCCGCGTGCCGCGGCGACGAACGCGAGCGCGATGCCCGTGTTGCCGCTCGTGGGCTCGATGAGCACCGTGTCCTTGTTGATGCGGCCCGCCTTGAGCGCGTCGTCAATCATGGCGGCGCCGATGCGGTCCTTGACGCTGCCGAGTGGATTGAAGAACTCGAGTTTGAGCAGGACGTCGGCGAGGGCGCCGTGCGCCTTGGCCGTGCGGTGGAGTCGGACGAGCGGCGTGTTGCCGATCGTGTCGACAATGGAGTCATATATCTTGGCCATGGGAAGGAGGATTGAGGCTTGAGATGATCATGTTAACCCAGATACCCATCTTTTCAAACTGCAAGCTGGAAAGCACGTTGTGCTTGCGGGCGCATCCGTCCGACAATTCTAGCCGGTGCCCCAGCGCCGGTGCAGGAACCGCTCCCACGGTGAAAACAGCACCCGATCGGCGAGCAGCCCGATGAGGACGATCACGATCATGATGCCAATCACCTGATCCATGGCGTTGAGTTCGCGGCCGTAGTGCAGGAGATGGCCGAGGCCGAAGCCTGTCAGGATGGTCACGTAGATCTCGGCTGCCATGAGCGAGCGCCAGGCAAACGCCCACCCCTGCTTCATGCCGCTGACCACAAAAGGCAGCGAGGCAGGCAGGATCACCTTCAGCCAGATGTGCAGCCACCGCGAGCCCATGGTGCGGGCCGCCCGCACATAGATCGGGTTGACGTTGCGCACGCCCGTCTCCGTGGCCAGGACCACGGACCAGAGCGTGCCCATCACGACCACGAAGAGCATCGCGCCCTCGGTCTGGCCGTACCACAGCAGGGCCAGCGGCACCCAGCACACGCTGGGCAGCCCCTGCAGCCCGAGGGCCAGCACGCCGAGGGTGTCGTGCATGACCCGGAACCGCGCGGTCAACAGCCCCAGCGGCAGCCCGACCGCGAGGCCGATGAGGTATCCGGCCAGCAGGCGCTTCAGGGTCACCGCGATGGCCAGGAACAGCTGCCATTGATCGGGATTGGGCTCCGCGGCGGTTCCCGGATTGAACGAGTGGTCCCACAGGTAGCGGGCCACGCTCGCCGGGCCCGGCACCAGCACCGGCGACCAGACTCTGGCCTGATAGACCACCTGCCAGGCCGCGATGAGCGCGGCGAAAAAGATGACGGCGGTGAGCATCCGTTTCATTCCTGAACCTCCGTGGCGCGCAGATGCCCCTTGAGGGCGCGCATGATTTCCGTGGCATGCTCCGCGAGGCCGACGCTGTTGATGTCGCGCGGCCGCGGCAGCGGGATCTTGAACTCCTCGCGAATGCGGCCGGGGTGCGGCGAGAACAGAATCACGCGATCGCCGAGGCAGGCCGCCTCGCGGACGTTGTGGGTTACAAACACGATGGTCTTCCGGCGCTCCCCCCAGATCCGCTGGAGGTCGCCGTAGAGCTGCTCGCGGGTGAGGGCATCGAGGGCGGCGAACGGCTCGTCCATGAGCAGCACCCGCGGATTGGGCGCCAGCGCCCGCGCCAATTCCACGCGCTGCTTCATGCCGCCCGACAGCTCGTGGATGTACGCGTGCACGAAGCGCTCCAAGCCAACCAAACGCAGATAATAATCCGCCACCTCCCTGCGTTCAGACGCCGACAGGCCGGGTTTCAGCTTCAGCCCGAACATCACATTGTCGAAGACGTCGAGCCACGGGAACAGCGCCGTCTGCTGCAGCATCATCATGCGGTCGCGTCCCGGACCGCGGATGGGCTCGCCGTCCGTCAGCACGGCACCCGCGTCAGGCGCCTCCAGTCCCGCAATGATGTTGAGCAGCGTCGTCTTGCCGCAACCGCTGGGGCCCACCAGGCAGACGAACTCGCCCTCGTTGACGGTGAGCGTGACATCCTCCAGCGCGTGCACGGTGCCTCGGCCGGTGCGGAAGGTCTTGGAAACCCTCTGCACGGCCAGCTTGGCGCTGGGCACAGCCGCGAGTTCCTGCTCCAGTGTCATGGCTTGAGGGAGAAGAGGCGGTCGAGCGGCAGGGCGTCGGGGAGGAACCCCACGCTCCGCGCATCCGTGACCACCCCTTCGAGCTGCGCCGGCGTGAGTTCAGCGGTGAAACGCAGCCGGCGCCAGGCGCTGGCCACGAGCCCGGCGGAGAATTCGCGGCGAACCTCGGCGCTCAGGCCGGCGCGCACGATCTCGCGCGCCTCGCTTTCATGGGCGTTGAGCCACTGGGTCAGCTCGACGTGCGCTGCGCGAAATTGCCGGGCCAGCTCCGGCCGTTCACGCAAAAGCCGCACGCTGGACACCAGCAGCGTCGTGACCACGTCCGGCTGTTCGAGGAACACCCGGCCGCCGGCCTCCTGCTCCAGCCGCGACACCCAGGGTTCCACGGTCCACACGGCGTCGATCCGCCCCGAGGCCAGCAGCGCGAGCTGGTCGGGATTGGCCGTGGGCAGCACCCACACGTCGCCCCCCGTCTGCGAAACCTTGAAACCCTGCTGCTTCAGCCAGGCGCGCGCGGCCACGTCCTGGGTGTTGCCGAATTGCGGCGTCGCGAGCTTCCGGCCGCGGAAGTCCGCCGGCGTCTTGATGCGGCCATCGCCGGCCACGACGAGCGCCGCCCCGCCCTCGGCGGCGCCGGCGAGCACGCGGATTTCATCGCCCTGCGAGCGGATGTAGGCGTTGAGGGCGGGGTTGGGCCCGACATAGGTCAGGTCGAGGGCGCCGGCGAAAATCGCCTCCATCGCGCTCGGGCCGGCGTTAAAGGCGAACCATTGGATCTCGACGCCGGGCCCCAGCCGCTGCTCAAACCAGCCGCGACCCTCGCGGGCCGTCTGCCGGCCGATCACGCCCTGGGCGTGGGTGATGTTCGGGAAGAAGCCGACGCGCAGCACGGTCTTTTCGGCCGCCAGTGTCGGGACGGCTGCCACGAGGGCGACGAGCAGCAGGCGAGTCTTCATGGAAGGTTCCATCGTCGGCGGGACTTAGAACGACAGCTGCAACCGGCTGATCAGCGCCTGTTCGTCCTGCCGGAGGTTGGGGACGGAAGGCGCCGCCGCGCCGGCGGCATTGAAACCAAACTTCGTCTGATAGTAGTCGAACTTCAACATGGCGATGCGGCTGAGGAACCAGTTCACGCCGAAGCCGACGGCGGTCGCCTGGTTCGCGTTGGCCGCGGGATCCGCCAGCAGGGGGAATGCCCGGTTGTCGATTTTGAGATTCGCGTACCGGACGACGATCTCCCAAGCACCCCAGGTGCGGTTCTCCCAATTGAATGGCTGATTCGGCACGATGCCCGGGTACGACGAACTCTCGCCGGTGAGCACGTAGCCGGCCGAGAATTGCCAGGCTTTGTTCTGCACCTGCATCTTCGCCGCGCCGATAGCGGGGCGCGCGTTTACCGTGGAGATCACGTATTCAGCCATCGCGCCAAAGGGGCCTTTGCGGTAATCCAGCTGAGGCGCCCAACGCCAGGCTGCGCCGTCCGCGACTGCGCCGGCCCGGTACTTGAAGAACGTCTGCTGGCCGTCGGTCTTGTAGCCCGCCGTCAGCCCCGCCGTGGTCTTTTCCCGCCCCACTCCGGCCGCGCCACCGAAGGCCAGTCCCTGCAGGGGCGACTCCTTGTCCGACCGCCAAGGCTGCAGCCAGAGTCGCCCGATCACGTCCTTGTCGTTGTCGAAATCCGCATTGGTCGTGCTCGCCCCGTCGGCCACCCCGTTGAACACGCCCGCGGTGTAGACGACGGCGGCGTCCCGGAGGCTGCCGCTGACCTGCGCGCCGATGTCGCGGTTCGGCACCAGGTTGGTGACCAGCGTCCGCTCGTTGAAGAACGTCCACGAATCGGACTGCAGCAGCTCGAGACCGACCGGCGCCTTGAACTTGCCGAACTTGAATTGCAGCGCCTTGCCCGGCGCGACCCCGAAATTCGCATCGAGGATGCTCGGGGCCGCGGTGCCGCCAAACTCGGGCACGAATTGAAAACTGTAGATCCGGCCGAACGTGCCTTCGATGATTGGGCGGGCGCGGCGCAGGAGAAAGGAGTTGTTCGCCAGCCCGCCATCGTGGAAGAACAGCCGGGAGTCGAACTGCACCAGCCCGCGAATGCTCACGGAATTGGCGCCATCGCCGGACGCCAGCGTGAATCCTCTGTCGGTGATGGTGACCTGGGGCGCCGCTTTCGCGGCGGCGGCAGTCTCTTGCTCCTTCAACTGCTGCTTCTGCTCGAGCTGGCGCAGCCGATCGTCGAGGCGCCGGATCTCCTCGCGCAGCGCCTTGATCTCCGCGTCCGCGTCATCCGCCGCGGCCCGCAGCTGAACCACGCCGGTCGACATGACCGCGAGAACCAGCGCCCCCCTGACAGCCGATGATGGAAACGAGCTCATATCGTGTAGTCTCCAAGAAGATTGTTGATGAGCCCCTCGACCGGCTGCAGGCGGGCGGCCGCCGGCGAGACCCGCGCGCGCGGGCGGCGCTCACGCACCGGACGCGCAGCGCGCGCCGGCTGGGTGTAGGGCAGGGTCACGCCGTCGCGGCGCATCTTGCGGAGCGTCACCTCCACCACGTCGGCGAGCGAATGGCGGTCGAGGATGCTCGTGATGGCGTTGCGCACGTCGAGCATGAGCATCCGCAGGCCGCAGTGGGCCTCATCGGGGCACGAACATCGTTCATACGCGGTCTGGCTGACGCAGCCGATCGGGGCGAGCGGACCATCGATGACGCGCACCACCTGGCCAACTGCGATCCGCGCCGCCGGCCGCGCCAGCCGGTAGCCGCCGAATTTGCCGCGCTGGCTTTCCACGAAGCCCTCCTCCTTCAGCAATTGCATGATCTGCTCGAGGAACTGGATGGGCAGGCGCTCGCTGGCGGCGAGTTCGCCGATCTGCACGAGCGAACGCCCGACTTCCGCGGCGATGCCCAGATCGATCAAGGCCCGCAATGCGTATTCGCCCTTCTTCGAGAGCTTCATAATGTCTACTGTTTTAATCTAGATTGAAACAGTGTACAATTGGCAAGCTTCTTCTGTAAGTATCTGTTAAATGGCTTATTCCGTGCAAATGTTCGGCAAGCAGGCACGGGGACCCGGTTCGCGAGATGATGGTGCCACGCGTTTGGGCATTTGGTGCGGCCGGTGGATGCAGCGCACATCGGCTTGTCCACCGGTCCCGGCACGCGCGCCGCCTTCGGCCAGTCGAGGAAGGGCGCCTGCCGATTGGGTTTTGCACTGGTTGGTGGCGGTGGTTCCATCCCCTGCGGGCAAGCAGCCCGGATCGCTCATGGATGAAGCCCATCAGTCATCGCCGTCGCCGGCCCGACCCGCCACCGAGGCGTCGCCGGGGAGAGCCGGCTCCCGCAGCCGTTTCGGTCTGTCGCGCACTTTTGCCGCCCTCCAGCACCGCAACTACCGTCTTTTCTTTGCCGGCCAGCTCGTGTCGTTGATCGGCACGTGGATGCAGAACGTCGCGCAGGCGTGGCTGGTGTATGCGCTGACCAACTCACCGTTCAAGCTGGGCGTGGTGTCGTTCTGCGCGGGCGTGCCCGTGCTGATGTTTTCGCTCTGGGCCGGCGTCTTCGCCGACCGCATGCCCAAACGCCGGCTGCTGTTGCTGACGCAGACCTGCATGATGACCCTCGCCTTCCTCCTCGCCGCCGACATGTTCCTCGGCACGATCGCGTGGTGGCACATCGCCGTGCTGGCCTTCCTCCTGGGCACCGCCAACGCGTTTGATGCGCCGGCCCGGCAGGCGTTCGTGGTGGAGATGGTGGGCCGGAAGGAACTGACGAACGCGATTGCGCTGAATTCGGCGATGTTCAATTCCGCCCGGATCATCGGACCCGCCTTGGCTGGAGTGATGCTGGCCGCGGTCGGCACGGCGTGGTGCTTTGTGCTGAACGGCCTCAGCTTCCTGGCCGTGATCGCCGGCCTTGCCCTCATGAAGGTGCGCCCGTACGTTGGTGCGCCTTCGACCGAGTCGCCGGTCCGGCAGATGCGGGAAGGGGTGAGCTACATCTGGCATCACCCGACGGTGCGGCCGCTGATCATGCTGGTGGCGGTTTCAAACCTGTTCTCCTTGGGCTACCTGGCGCTGCTGCCGGCGTTCGCGCAGGATGTCCTGCACGCCGGCACCGTCGGCTACGGCTTCATGAGCACGGCCATCGGGGTGGGCGCGCTGGCCGGCGCCCTGATCATCGCTTCGCTGGGCGACTACCAGCGGAAGGGGCGGATGCTGACTGCGGGCAACTTGCTCTTCCCCGCGATGGTCATCGCGCTGTCACTGTCCCGATCCTACCACCTGACCATTGGATTCCTGGTCGTCGCGGGCCTCGGCTTCATGACCCAGAACGCCACCGCCAACACCCTGGTGCAGACCACGGTCGCCGACAACCTCCGGGGCCGGGTGATGAGCGTCTACATGATGGTTTTTCTCGGGTTTTTCCCGATTGGGTCACTGATCGCCGGCACCGTGGCAGAACGTTTTGGCGTGCAGGCGGGGGCGGCCTTCGGCGGCGTGATCGCCCTGGCGTACAGCCTGTACCTTTTCTGGCGCGTGCCGGCCATCCGCTCGCTGCGCTAGCGGCTGCGGCCGTCCGACGGCGAAGCACGGCGGCCTGCAACCTACAGCGTCAGCCGCAGGCCATCGTACGCCAGGCGGACGCCGGGGGGGAGTGTGGCCTCGAAGGGCCCGTGGTCGACGGCGTGCGTCAGGTGAGTCAAATAGGTCACGGGCGCGCCCAAGTCGCGGGCAACCTCGACGGCCTCGGCGATGCTCAGGTGGGTGGGATGCGGCTCGGGACGCAGTCCGTCGAGCACGACGGCACCGGCGCCCTTCGCGAGTTCCCGCGCCTCGGCGGGCACGCCCTTGCAGTCCGTGTAGTAGGCGAACTTGGCGCCGCTGCTCCGCTCCTCGAACACCAGGCCCAACACGTTGACGCCGCCGTGCGGCAGCAGGGTCGAGCGGATTGTCCCCTGCTCGAGTTCGAGCACGGGGGGCATCTCGGCGAGCTTGAAGGCCGGGTAGCCGCGCACCACCGGCCGCTCCATGATGGCGTAGGGATACATCGCGATCACGCGGCTCATGCCCTCGTCGGTCGCATAGATCGTGAGGGCGTTGCCGCCCAGCAGATCACAGAAGCGCCGCAGGTCGTCCATGCCGGCGACGTGATCGGCGTGGCCATGGGTGAGGATGAAGAGGTCCAGCCGGTCGACGCCCTCGCGCAGGCATTGCTCGCGGAACTCCTGCGCCGCATCGACCTGGATATGCAGGCCGGCCATCACGACATGAATGCTGCAACGGGTGCGCCGGTTGCGCGGATCGGTCGAGGTGCAGACCGGACAGCGGCAAGCGATCATCGGCACTCCCTGGGAGGTGCCGGATCCGAGAACGATGACTTCCATGGCGACAGGCGCCACGAAACAGGCTCCGCCGGCTCAAGGCAAGGAGCGAGCGCGGTCCCGCGTGGTCGCGGCGCCCCTCCCGTGAAAATCCGGCTTCCTATCCACCGCCGTCCGGGATTATGTATCCGGGTGCGGCGCTCGCGCCGGCCGCCGCCGAGACGGTGGCGGGCGCCCGCGAGCCCGCCGGAGGCCGTCAGGCCCGAGGCTTCCGCACCCCTCAACCATGCACGCCCGCCTGTCCGCCCTCTTCGCCCGGCATTTCGGCGCCGCTCCGAGCGAAATTGGTGAGCTGCGCGCGCACGGCTCCGATCGGAAACTCTTCCGGCTGCGCGCCGCCGATGGCCGGACGGCCGTGGGGGTCGAACACGCCGACCACGAAGAGAACGCCGCTTTCCTCGGATTCTCGCGCCACTTCCGGGCCGCGGGCCTGCCCGTGCCCGCGATTTACGCCGAGGACCTCGCGGCGGATGTCTACCTCGAGGAGGACCTGGGAGACGAGACCTTGTTTGATGCCTTGCAGCGCCTCCGGGGCGATTCGCCCGACATTCCGCCGCCGATCGTCGCCGTCTACGAACAGGCGGTGCGCCTGCTCGCGCGCCTGCAGATCCAAGCCGGACGCGACCTCGACTACCGCCTCTGCCACCCGCACAGCGCTTTCGACCGGCGCTCGATGATGTGGGATCTCAACTACTTCAAGTACTACTTTCTCAAGCTCGCGAAGATCCCTTTTCACGAGCAACGGCTCGAGAGCGATTTCGACGCGCTGTGCGGTCTGCTGCTGCAGGCGCCCGCCGGTTTCTTCCTGTATCGCGACTTTCAGTCCCGCAACATCATGGTGCGCGATGGCCAGCCCTGGTTCATCGATTACCAGGGAGGGCGGCGGGGCGCCCTGCCCTACGACCTCGCGTCGCTCGTGCTCGACGCGAAGGCCAACCTGCCGTTTGCCTTTCGCGATCACCTCAAGGCGATCTACCTGCGCGCCGCCTCGGAGCTGACCGCGATCGATCCCGCGCAATTCGCGGACCAGTTCCGCGGCTTCTCCCTCATCCGCCTGCTGCAGGCGCTGGGCGCCTACGGCTACCGCGGGTTCTATGAGCGCAAGCCGCATTTCCTGCAAAGCGTGCCCTTTGCCATCCGCAACCTCGAACGCCTGCTCGCGGAAGGGCCCTTGCGGAACCACGGCACGCCGGTGCCGCTGCCGGAATTGCAGCAGGCCCTGCACCGCCTCGTCGCCTCCGCGCCGCTGCGCGCGCTCTCCGAGGTGGCCGTGCCCCTCACCGTGCGGGTGGAGAGCTTCGCCTACGCGCGCGGCTATCCGGCCGACGCCTCCGGGCACGGGGGAGGCTTCATCTTCGACTGCCGGGCGCTGCCCAATCCGGGGCGCGAGCCGGCGTTTGCCCGGCTGACGGGCCGGGACGCCGAGGTCGCGGATTGGCTGCGCCGCCACGACGAGGTCGGCCAGTTCCTCGCTCAGACCCAACAGCTCCTCGAGCCAGTGCTCGCCGCCTACCAGCAGCGCCGCTTCACTCATTTGTCGGTTGCCTTCGGGTGCACCGGTGGGCGGCACCGGAGCGTGTACTGCGCCGAAGCCCTCGCCCAGTGGCTGCGCGGGCGTGCCGGCGTCACGGTCGAGGTGCACCATCGCGATCAAGACACGCAGCCGGCCGCGCCCGCCGCCTGATCGCACCGGGCGCGCACCGCATGAAAGCCATGATCCTGGCCGCCGGCCGCGGCACCCGCCTGCAGCCGCTCACCGCCGACCGCCCCAAGGCGCTGGTGGAGATTGGCGGCGTCACGCTGCTGGAGCACGTGGCGCGCCGCCTCGTGGCCGCGGGCGTGACCGAGGCGGTCATCAACCTGCATCACCACGCGGAGATGATTCCTGCTTTCGTGGAGCGCCACGCCCGCTGGGGCCTGCAGCGCATGGAATACTCGCGGGAGACCGAACTCCTCGACACGGGCGGCGGCCTCAAGCAGGCCGCCTGGTTCTTCGACGACGGTCGCCCTTTTCTCGTCCACAACGTCGATGTGCTCAGCGACATCGACCTCGCGGCCCTCCTGCGCGCGCACCAGGCCTCCGGGGCGCTCGTCACCCTCGCCGCCAAGGCCCGGTCGACGGCGCGCCCGCTGTTATTCGACGCCGCCGGACGGCTCGTCGGCCGGCGCATCGCGGGCGAGGGCGACCGTCTGGTGCGGCCGCCGCAGGGCGAGACCGTGCCGCTGGGATTCTGCGGCATCCAGGCGGTTTCGCCCGGCCTCTTCGCCAAAATCACGGAGACCGGAGCGTTTCCCCTCGCGAAGTGCTACCTGCGCCTCGCCGGCCTCGGCGAGACGATTTGCGTGCATCGGGTGGACGATGCCCGTTGGCGCGACTGCGGCCGAGTCGAAGATCTGCGGCCCTTGTGACGATGCCGCCCGCGAGGCGCGTCTACCGCGCCTCGGCCGCGAGCAGGGTCCGCAGCCCTTCCAGGTTGCGCCGCAGCACGACCTCCGCATCGGCGTCCTCAATGTGGCAGAGGATGCCGATGGGGCCGGCGTAGCCGGAGGCCGCCAGGAGGCGGATCATCTCCCGTTCGCGCGTGCCCTGGCCGATCGGCAGGATCTTGGGACCCTCCGGTCTCATCCCATTCAGGTTGACGGCGCGCAGGTGCGGCAGCATGCGCGGCAGCAGGCCGGGAAACGCGTCGATCATCGTGTGCGCGTGATGGAAATTGAATACCATGCCCACCGAGGAATCGCCCACCGCCTCGATGATTCTGATCTCATTGTCGGGTTCGCCGAACCAGTCGCCGTGATTGTACAGCGCGACCGTGCTGCCCGAGGGCGCAGCCTGATCGCGCAGGTAGGCCGCCATGGCGGCACCGCGGCGGACCCGTTCCGTCTCGTCCAGCCCCTCGAAGTAGTTCGGATGGAATCCCAGCCAAAACTCCACGGACAAATGCGCCGCGGTTACCGCGTCGATCACCGCGCGGTTGGCCTCGCCGAGATGGCCCACCCGATCGGTCTGCGCGTCGATCCACAGCCAGACAGCGCGGAGCCGGATACCGCCCGCGCGCGCCAGCCGGATTTCTTCGGGCAGATCCTTGAGGTGTTGCTGGCGCCAATCCCAGGCGTACTGGGTGAAGCCGAGGCGTTTGAGCATCGCGATGCGCTCGGCCGGCGTGCGGTGCGCCTGATCGTACGGCACGATGCACCACGCCAGCAGGTTGCCGGGCGCGAACAGGGCCGGTCCGGCGGACTGCGAAATGCCGGCCGGCGGTTGCACGGATCGGGGCTGAGCCATGGCCGGCAGCAAACTGGAGAGGCCGAGCAGCAGCAAGCCGCGGATAGTTGTCATGCCAGCGTTGGTAACATGCCTGGAAACCGATATCAAACCCCGCCGGCGCAGGCGCCGCGCGCTCATTGCTGTCATTGCTTAATCTCGACCGCCGGCGGACGGACAAAGGCGGCGAGAAGCCGGATGTACGCCGCCTGATAATAGATCGCGGGCTCCGTGAGTTCCCACGAATTGGCCGGCCAGCCTTCGTTGAAGTCCGCGTAGGCCTTGGCCGCCGGCTGCCGTTTGACCCAAGCGAGGTTGCCGCCGTATTGCGGGTTGGGCCCCCCCACCACGTAGCCCGGAGGCGGTACGTCGCGGAACCAGCCGTGGTACAGGTGGACGATCGACGACTCCGCGCCGCACCGGCCCATGTTGGTGAGATACACCAGGTCAAGCGGGTTGACCCCATGCAGCGCATGCAGCAGGTCGAGGGCCCGCTGCCGGAGCAGCTCGCGCTGCGGACCCGCCAGGCCAGCCTCCGCCCCGGCGGAAGCCGCAATGCCGTAGCCGGCCAGGATCTGATTGCTGCCCCAGTGGTAGCAGTTCTCAGGCATCCCCGCGCGATAGAGTTGGTCGGCGCCCTTCTGCGGCATGAACAACCGCGAATGCGTGGACCGCACGAACGCGTCGGTGATGCGCTCGCGGGTTGCACGATCCGCGCCCGGCTGGGCGACATAATCGAACAGCATCTCGGCCTGCCCCATCTCGTACCCGGACCAAGCCTCATCGGCGAGCTGCCGCATGGTGCCGACCTTCTGCTTGAAAGCGTCGTGGTACCGGGACTGCCCGGTGAGCACCCACAGGTGCAGGGCGGCGACCGCCTCGGCCCGATCCTGCGCCGCGGCGTCCAGATTGGCGCTGCCCGCCTTGAGCTCGCCCGTGTCGCAATCGTAGCTGCGCGGATGCGCCGAGTACCAGCTCCACGCCCGCTCCGCCCGCGCGCGCAGGTCGGCGGCAAACGCCTGCCACGGCGCAAACCGGCCGTAGACTCGCGCCGCATGGGCGAACACACCGGCGGTCGCGATGGTCGAGGCGGAGCACTTGGGCCCGTAATAACGCGGACCCCGGTCAGCGCTCGGCGGCCAGGCGTCGTGGTAATCGATATCGCCCATCTTGATGAAGACGCCGCCGTCGGCGTCCTGCATCTTCACGAGCCAATCGAGTTCCCACTTCACTTCGTCCAACAGGTCCGGGAGACCGTTGCCTGATTCCGGGATGTTGAAGTCGTCGGTGAAGATCGCGGAATTCGCGCGCCACGCGTACAAGAGCGGATGGATCACCTCGCCCAGAAACGGCGGATACTTGTTCGTGTCGCCGGCATCCATCCAGCCGCCGCTCAGGTCGCGGGCGGTGGCGGGATCGTTCTTGGCCCAGACGGCGCGCGTTTCCCGGTCCTGCAAAAATGACGGGCCATCCTGCCACGGCACCTCCGCCCAGGGCGCCACGTGGGCCGTGGCCTCCCGCTGGTAGTAGAACACCCGCACCGCGGCGCGCAGGACGTTGCCGTACGCATCCGGCGCCACGCGAAACACGTGGGACCGCCGGCCCAGCTTCGGATCAAAGATATAGTACTGGCCCGGTTGCTGGACACCGCTGAAATCGAACCACCAGCCCCGATCGCCCGAAAGCGCGTCGATCTTTCCGCGGTTGAACCGCGCCGGCGCGCCCTGAAAAATGACTGCGCCCCCTGCCGCCTGGCGAACCTCGAGGACGGGGCCGGGCGCGAAATGATCGGCGGCGTTGAAACCCCGCTGCGGATCACTGAGCACCGCCACCTTCTGCTCGTCGGGAAGATAGCCGAACTGGTCGACGTGGATGTGGCCGGTGACCGGCGGCAATCCCGGAATCGTCACGCCGCTGAGCGCCGGCACGGACCACGGCAACGGCGCACCCGCGGCACTGGCACGCGGCGACCCCAGTACGCCCACGAGGCCCGCGAGAGCAGCAAACCACGGCAATCGACGCAACATGGGCTGATTCCGGAGGCTTCCACGACCGCGGTCAACGACAAGCCGCCGGCCACCGTTTTGCGAGGAACTGACCCGGGGCGCCCCCGCGGTCGCCGCTCAGATGATCTCGCGGTAAACGTCCGGGTGCGGACGGGAGATCACCACGGCGTTTACCAGCATGCCGGCGTCGGCGATGACCTTCCGCCCCGCCGCCACCGCGTCCTGCACCGAGGCCACGTCGCCGGTCATGGTGACAAACGCCTTGCCGCCCAGCGCCATGGCGAGGCGGATCTCCAGCAGTTGCACCGTGGCTTTCTTGGCCGCGGCGTCGGCCGCCTGCAGCAGGGTCGCGACATTGAAGGATTCAATGACGCCGAGCGCGCCATCGGGCGGCACCACCGACGTGCGCCCGAGGGCCGTGAGGACGTCGGGGTGGATGTTGGCGATCACGAAGCTGTCGATCAGGCAGCCGTTGGCCGCCTCCGTGCCCGCCGCGACCGCACTCTCGACCGCCGAGGCATCCCCGGCGATCAGCACCATGTATTTGCCGGAACAAATCGAGCGCGAAAGATACAGCCGGACGTTGCCGGCCTTGAGCATGACGTCGGCCACCTGGAAGCCGGCCGCGACGCTGGAGAGTTCAATCATGCCAACGGATTTCTCACTCATGGGAGGCACCTCAGAGACGGTTCAAGACGATGTGGTCGGCGGTGACCTCGGCCACGCTGGCGGCAAAGGGCGCGTGCACGATGGCGCCGAGCGCCGAGGCGGGCAGTTCGCCCAGCGCCTGACCCTCGCTCACCCGATCGCCGCGCTTGACCACGGCCTGGTTGGGCGAGCCCGCGCCCTGCTTCAGCGGCAGCAGCACCCGGCGGGGCGCCAGCGCGCCTTCCTGCAGCGGCGCGGCGTGATCGTACTGCAAAATGTGGAGTTTCTTCATCAACGTCTTGATCGGCACGCGGCGGCCGTCGCGCATGGGATGCGGCTTGACCGTCATCGACCCGCTCCACTTCAGGTCGGCCTTCTTCATCTCGGCCTTGGCCTGGTCGCAGGCCTCCTTCGGGTAGAGCTCCTCCGGGCAGGCGTACAGCGTGCAGAGTCCGCAGGCACAGCAGAGCGCGGCCCACTGGTTCCAGATTTCCGCGCCGGTGGCGGTGAAGGCGAGACTGCGCATGACCTGGTGCGGCTCGACGGCATAGCCCAGCAGGAAGCGCGGGCAGTACTCCGTGCAGTAGCGGCATTGGTCGCAGGCCGATTTGCCGATCGCATTCTGGATCGGCGGCGGCTTGAGCTTGCGCTCGACGATGTGATGGTCGCGCGGCAGCACCACGGCGCCGGTCGTCGTCTTGATGACCGGCCGGTCCAGGTCGTCGGTCGTCTCGCCCATCATCAGGCCGCCGATGCACAGCACCGGGTCGGCGGTGGTGGCGCCACCGGCCGCCGCGAGGCAGTCCCGGAAACTGGTGCCGAGCGGAACCGTCAGCGTGCGGGGCGTCCGCACGGCGCCGGCGATCGTGAGCGTTTTGTGCGTCACCGGCCGGCCCTCGGCCGCGGCCGCCACGTTGACGAAGGTCTCGACGTTGCAGACGACCGCGCCGACCTGCAGCGGAATGCCACCTGGCGGGATGAGCCGGCCGGTGGTTTCGTGCACGAGATCGTATTCGTCGCCGGCCGGGTAGTAGTCCCCCAGCAGGTGCACGCGCACGGCGGTGCCGCGGCAGGCCGCCTCGACGGCTTCGACCGCGTGCGTGTTCTTGGCCTTGATGCCCACGATGCCGACCCGCGCGCCCACCGCCTCCATGGCGCCCTGCATGCCCTGCACGATCTGCGCCGCCTGGTGCTCCATCACCACCGCGTCCTTGTGCAGGAGCGGCTCGCACTCGGCGCCGTTGGCGATCACCGTGTCCGCCTTGGCCGCCAGTTTCACGTGCGTGGGAAAACCGCCTCCGCCCGCCCCCACCACCCCGGCGCGCCTGACCTGTTCGACCAGATTCATGAGGAATGCGGGCCAAGTTATGCCAACCCCGCCAGCCCGATGCCAAACAAAATGCGCTTCTAGGCGATGGTAGAAGATCGGCTGCGGCCGCCGGGAATTCCTGGGCCCCTTCGCGGATCATCTCAATCTTGCTAGCGCCTGCCTCCTGCCCCATCCTTGCCTCATGAAGCGAATCGCGCTTGCCGCCATGGTCTTGCTGCTCGGCGCCTGCCAGACGGGCCCTGAGCCGGGCGCCACGAAGGATTATGCCGCCCTGGCGGCCGCCGCCGTCGCCAGGTTCACCATCGCGGACAATGACGTCTACGGCTTCACCCCCGAGGGCCGCTTCGATCCGTCGCTGTCGATCCTGGAAAGCCGCCGGGAGGGCGAATGGACTGTCCAGCGGGTGGCCGACAGGAAGTATGGCTTCGATTATGTCGAAGTGACGGTCGATGCGTCGGGGACCATCGTCCGGCTTCAGTTCTTCAAGACGTCGCGCACCTCCCTGGGCTGGCGGGAATTCTTCAGCGCGGCGTATCAGGATCTGAAGACCAAGTACAAGGCGATCCAGCGCGTCGGGGACAACGACACCGAGGAGCTGACGGTCTACGTGGCGAAAGACGAGACGGAGTGGAAGCAGCACTACAGCGAGTATCTGCAGCTGATGGATGAACCCAACAATCTCGGGGCGCAGAACTGCTGGATTCTGCACCCGCACCTCAGCCTGATCCAGGCCGTCATCAAGCGGCAGGGCGTCGGCGCGGTGCTCCGGGTCGATTTTCAGACCAAGCTGTTCGCCGCCGCGGCGCCGGCTCCGGCCGGGGCGGCGAAGTAACGTCGGACCGCCCGCGGCCGCGACCCGGCGGTCACTGGTGTAGGATTGCCTCCCGCGGCCGTCCTTCCCATTTTCCCTCCTGCTCACCCCATGGTCTTCCTGGACATCGCGGGCGCCATTGCCCTGATCCTCTTTGGCATCCGGTTTCTGCGCAAGGGCCTCGATCGCTTCGCGGGACACCGGCTGCACCGGTGGATGGGGACCATGCAGCAGGATCGCGCCCGGGCGCTGCTCACGGGCTTTGCCTTTGGCTCCGTGGCGCCCTCCTCGACCGCGCAAACGCTGTTCGCCCTGCAGTTGCTCAACGCCGGCCAGCTGGCGGCCGATCGCATCGTCGTCTTCCTCCTCGGCGCGAACATCGGCATCACCATCACGGTCCAGCTCATTTCCTTCCGCTTCTTCGACTACTACTCGCTCTTCCTCGTGTTTGGCCTGCTGGGATTCCAGCTCGGCCGCACCGAGACCGTCCGCGGCATCGGCCAGAGCATTCTCGGCCTCGGCTTCATCTTCCTGGCCATGGCGCTGACCGGCACTTGCGCCCGCCAGCTCGCGGGCAATGCGGACTTCGAGACGCTCATGAACGTGGCCACGCATCACCGGGTGGCGCTGATCCTGTTCGCCGCGCTGGCGACCATGGCGATGCAGAGCTCCACCGCCTCGATCGGCCTGACGCTCGCCCTGGGCGAGGCCGGCGCCATCGACCTCTCCGTGGTCATCGCGGTGGTCCTGGGCGCCAATCTCGGGCTCGGACTGACGTCGCTCGTGGCCGGCTGGCGGACGTGGGAGGGACGGCGGCTGGCCGTCACCATCCTCGTGCTGAAGTGCGTCGTGGTGGGGGTGATTCTCCTCGGCTTCGACCCGCTGGTCAGCGGCGTCGGCCTGCTGCCGGGATCGCTATCGCGACATGGCGCCGATCTCCACACCGCGTTCAACCTCGTGGTCGCCCTGGTGGGCATCGCCGGCGCCGGGGCGCTCGCCGGCTGGCTCGGCCGCCTGTTCAAGCCCGCGCCGGCCCCCACGCCCGCCGGCGCCGTGCCGACCCACCTCGATCCACGGGCCTTGGAGCACCCCGCCTTCGCCCTCGCCAACGCGTCGCGCGAAACCCTGCGGTTGGCCGACGAAATCCGCACGATGCTCGTCGGCTGCTGGGATGCCTACCAACAGACCTCGGCCAGCCTCGCGCGCCAGGTGCGGCAGCGCGATGACCGCGTGGACGAACTCCACGGCGCCATCAAGCAGTATCTCAGCCAGATCCCGGCCGAGGCGCTCAACCCGCGCGACAGCGAACTGCGGTTCGGGCTGCTCCATTTCGCGGGCCAGCTCGAAGCCGTCGGCGATATCATCGACAAGGACCTCTGCACGCAGACGCTGAAGCACTGCGAACGCCCCACCCCGCTCCCCCCCGAGGACGCCGCCGACCTGGCCGAGCTTCAGCGCCGGGTGGCGCGTCGCCTCGACATGGCCATCTCGGTGCTGACCGCGCGCGAGCGGAATCTCGCCCGTCAGTTTCTGCACGAGGGCGAAACCCTCAAGAATTGGTGCATCGACGTCCAGCGGCGGCATTACCAGCGGCTCAATCCCAACGACGGCCGCGCCCTCGAGCTCAGCACGTACTTCCTGGACATGTTCAATGCCCTGCGGCGCATCAGCGGCCACCTGAATTCCATCGGCCACACCGTCGTGCTCGCCCGGACCGCCTGAACCGCGCCCGTCCCGCGCCCCGCGTCGGGGCGCCGCACCCGCCGGCGCGCGCGATTCCTCTCCGCGGAGGCAGAAGGGTTGTGCTCGCCGGCGGAGTTGTGCCAGATTCGGTCGCCATGAAGCTCCTCATTCCCGTGAAATCCCTGGCCGTCCTGCTCGCTCTCCTCGCCGGGCTGGCGGGCCCAGCCCGCGCAGCGTCGGCGCCACCGGCCGCGCCAACGTTTCCGCCCTATGCGATCGAGCATTCGCAGCTCCGCGTGCTGCCGCCGACCGCGGACCGCCGCCAGTACGAGCTCCAGATCCATCTGCCCGCCTCCTATGCCAGCGAGCCCCATCGCCGCTATCCCGTGCTGTACGTCACGGACGGCTACTGGGATTTCCCGACGATGCAGACCTCCTACAACAATCTCGTCTACGACCGCACTGTTCCCGAATTCATCATCGTCGGCCTGGGCTATGCCGGGGAGAATCTCAACTATGGCAGCCTCCGCCGCTGGGAGCTGTCGCCGGCGACGCTGGACAACGACGGCGAGTCCACGGGCCATGCCGCCATCTTCCTGCGCACGCTCGCGCAGGAGATCATCCCGTTCGTGGCGCGCGAGTACCGCGTCGATCCCTCCTACCGCGTCCTGGCGGGAAGTTCGCTCGGCGGGCTGTTCACGTTGTACGCGATGCTCACCAAGCCGGAGCTCTTTCAGGCCTACATCGCCGCCAGCCCGGCCGTGAACGTGCACGACAACTGGCTGTTCAGCTACGAAGACTCCTTTGCCCAGTCCGGCAAAGCGCTCCCGGTCCGCCTCTACCTGACCGGGGCCGAGAACGAATGGCCCGGATTTCTCGCCGGCATCAAACGCTTTCACGAGCGCCTCTCCGCGCGCGGCTATGCGGGTCTCGTCTACCAGTTTCGCCTCATCGACGGCGTGCGCCACGCCGGCACCAAGGCCGAGAGCTATGTCCGCGGCATGCAGTTCGCCTTCGCGCCATTCGCGCCCGAAACCGGCCCGATGCAGGACCACCCGTACTGACGGCTCGCGCCGTGACGTGGGCTACAGATTCTTCAGATAGCGCCGCACGTCACCGTGGCACCCCACGAGCAACATGCTCGCCACGCTCCCCTCCACCTTGAAGACCACGCGGGTATCACGATCCACGCGGAATTCGAAGTAGGCACCTTTCAAGCGTCGGATGCCCAGACCGCTGTGCAGATGCGGCTGGCCGAATGCGATGCTCAGAGCCCCGAGCGCGTCCGCCACGACCGCCCGGCGCCCGGTCGGCAACGTGCGCGCCTGCCGTTTGAATCGGCCCGAGAATTCAATGCCCAATGGCGGCATCGAAGTCGCCCTTGTATCGGGTCATCCGGCCGGCTCTGCGGTCCCGGTTCAGTTCCGCATCCGCCCGCTTCACAAAAGCATCGAGTTCGGCATCGGTGGCGCCGTACACGCGCCGGGCATAATCGGAGTCCTCCGAGAATACGCGCACAGGCCGCAGCGCGATGACCTTGTCGCCGCAGAGGATGCCGACATCCTCGCCCGCGGCAGCCCGTTTGAGCCAGTGGGTGAGATTGGCTCGGGCCTTGGTGGGAGAGAGGGTCGTCATATCGCCCCAATAAAGACGATATGGCGAGCAGGTCAAGCCATCGGCTCTGGCCCGCTTTTGGACATTCCCGGCAACGGTTCCCGAGTTTCCGTGGGCGCCTGGCGCCCCTGGCCCTCGGACACGGTCGGGAAATCCGCCGGGAAATCGGCGAGCGGACGGCCGCCATTCAAGTAATCGAACAACGCCTGCATCGGCACCCGCGTGCCGGCGAAACACGGTGCCCCGCTCGTGATCCCCGGGTCAACCTGGGTCACGCTGGAAATCACGCCGTCAGCCTGTGCCACAGCCTGCCCCTCGCAAGGTCCGATGCACGCCAGCAAGCGCAGATCTTGAGTCATCCAGATCAATGCCTCGACTCTCGTCGGCACAAGATCCGTCCAGACACTCTTCACGGAACAGATCTGCGGCGGAAGTCCGCGACCCCGTGCAGGAATTACCCGGCAACGACGTCACGAAGGGCGGAAAACAAAAAGGGCGCTCCCTTCTGAGGAGCGCCCTTGAATTCGGAAGCCTTAGTAGTCCATGTCGCCGCCGCCCGGGGGCATGGAAGGCTTTTCCTTCTTCTCCGGGATCTCGGTGATCATGGCCTCGGTCGTCAGCAACAGGCCCGCGATGGACGAGGCGTTCTGCAACGCAATGCGGGTGACCTTGGTCGGATCGACCACACCGGCTTTGACCAGATCCTCGTACTCGCCGCTCGCCACGTTGAAGCCGAAGTTGCCCTTGCCCTCGAGCACCTTCTGGACGACCACGCCGCCGTCCACGCCCGAGTTGGCGGCGAGCTGGCGGAGCGGGCTCTCCATGGCGCGGCGCACGATCTGCGCGCCCACGGCCTCGTCACCCTCGAGCTTGAGGGCGTCGACCGCCTTGAGGGAGCGGAGCAGCGCGACGCCGCCGCCGGCGACGATGCCTTCCTCCACCGCGGCGCGGGTGGCGTGGAGCGCATCCTCGACGCGGGCCTTCTTCTCCTTCATCTCGGTCTCGGTCGCGGCACCCACGCTGACGACCGCGACACCGCCGGCGAGCTTGGCCAGGCGCTCCTGGAGCTTCTCCCGGTCATAGTCGGAGGTGGTCTCGTCGATCTGGCGGCGGATCTGCTTGACGCGCCCCTGGATGTCGGCGGTCTTGCCCGATCCCTCGACAATCGTGGTGTTCTCCTTGTCGATGGTGATGCGCTTGGCCTTGCCGAGGTCGCTGATCGTGACGTTCTCCAGCTTGATGCCGAGGTCCTCCGTCAGGCAGCGGCCGCCCGTGAGGATGGCGATGTCCTCGAGCATGGCCTTGCGGCGGTCGCCAAAGCCGGGCGCCTTGACCGCGCAGACGTTGAGCACGCCGCGGATCTTGTTGACGACGAGCGCGGCGAGCGCCTCGCCCTCGACCTCCTCCGCGATGATGAGCAGCGGCTTGCCGCTCTTGGCCACGGTCTGAAGCAGCGGCAGCAGGTCGTTGAGGACCGTGATCTTCTTCTCGTGGATCAGAACGTAGGCGTCCTCCAGCACGACTTCCATGCTTTCGGCGTTGGTGACGAAATAAGGCGAGAGATAGCCCTTGTCGAACTGCATGCCCTCGACGACCTCGAGGGTGGTTTCAATGGACTTGGCTTCCTCGACGGTGATGGTGCCGTCCTTGCCCACCTTGTCCATGGCGTCGGCGATCTTGTCGGCGATCTCGAAATCCCAGTTGGCCGAGACGGCGGCCACCTGGCGGATCTCCTCGCGATCGGAGACCTTCTTGGAGATCTTGGCCAACTCACCGACCGCGGCCTCGACGGCCTTATCGATGCCCCGCTTCAGGTAGATCGGGTTCGAGCCGGCGGTGACGTTCTTCAGGCCCTCCTTGTAGATGGCCTCGGCCAGCACCGTCGCGGTGGTGGTGCCGTCGCCCGCGGTATCCGAGGTCTTGGAGGCGACCTCCTTCACCATCTGGGCGCCCATGTTCTCGTAGGGTTCGGGCAATTCGACCTCCTTGGCCACGGTCACGCCGTCCTTGGTGACGGTCGGCGACCCGAATTTCTTGTCGATGACGACGTTGCGCCCCTTGGGCCCCAGCGTCGCCTTGACGGCACGCGAGAGGATCTCCACGCCGCGCATGATTTTCTGGCGCGCGGCTTCTTCGAAAATGAGTTGTTTGGCAGGCATAGTGAGTAAGATTCAGTGTTCAGGGTTCTGGGTTCAGTGACGGTCGGTTCAGACGAGGATGCCGAGGATGTCGTCCTCGCGCACGAGGGTGAATTTCTTCTCCTCGATCTTCACCTCGGTGCCGCCGTACTTGCTGATGAGGACGCGGTCGCCGACTTTGACTTCGAAGGGACGGAGCTTGCCGTCTTCCTCTCGTTTCCCGGTGCCGAGGGCAATGACCTTGGCCTCCTGGGGTTTCTCTTTCGCACTGTCCGGGATGATGATGCCTCCGCGGACTTGCTCTTTTTCCTCGATGTGTTCGACGAGAACACGATCGCCGATGGGCTTGATTTTAGCGTTAGCCATAGTGGTTGAGTTTGGGTTTTGGGTTGAGAGGTTGGTGATCGGGGAAGAATGCGCGCCCCCGCGTCCAACCGGAATGAGCGCGCGCAAAAGGGGCGTTACTTCTTGTTGTCGTCGACGACCTCGAAGTCGGCATCCACGACGTCGGACTTCTTGTCGGTCTTCTTCTTCTTGGGCTCGGTTTGGGCGGACCCGCCGGCCTCGCCGCCGGGCGCCGCGCCCGCACCCGCCGCCGCCGCGGCCTGCTGCGCCTGCGCGTAGATCTCGCCGCCGAGCTTGGTGAGGTTCTCGATGGCCGCGCGCATGCGGGCGGTATCCTTGCTTTCGAGGTCCTTCTTGGCCTCGGCCACGCCGGCTTCGAGCTTCGATTTCACGTCGGCCGGAAGCTTGTCCCCGGCTTCCTTGACGGTCTTCTCGAGCTGGTAGATGACCGAGTCGAGCTGGTTGTGTGTCTCGATCTCGTCGCGGCGCTTCTTGTCGTCCTCCGCGTGCGATTCGGCCTCCCGGGTCATCTTCTCGACCTCATCCTTTGACAGGCCGGACGAACCCTGGATGGTGATCTTCTGCTCGCGACCCGTGCCGAGATCCTTGGCGGAGACATGCAGGATGCCGTTGGCGTCGATGTCGAAGGTGACCTCGATCTGCGGCAGGCCGCGCGGCGCCGGCGGGATGCCGTCGAGCCGGAAGGTGCCGAGCACCTTGTTGTCGCGCGACATCGGCCGCTCGCCCTGGGTGACCACCACCTCGACCGACGGCTGGCTATCGCTCGCCGTGGAGAAGACCTGGGTCTTCTTCGTCGGAATGGTGGTGTTGCGCGGAATCATGGGGGTGGCCACGCCGCCGTAGGTCTCGATCGCCAGCGTGAGCGGCGTGACATCGAGCAGGAGCACGTCGCGCACCTCGCCCTTGAGTACGCCCGCCTGAATCGCGGCGCCGACGGCGACGACCTCGTCCGGATTCACCCCTTGATGCGGCTGCTTGCCGCCGAGATCCTTGGCGATGTCCACCACCTTGGGCATGCGCGTCATGCCGCCGACGAGGACGAGTTCGTTGATGTCGGAGGCGGTCATGCCGGCGTCCTTGAGGCAGCTTTTGAACGGCTGGAGGCAGCGCGCAAAGAGCGCGTCGCAAATCTGCTCCATCTTCGCGCGGGTCAGGGTGACATTGAGATGTTTCGGGCCGGTGGCATCCGCGGTGATGAAGGGCAGGTTGATGTCCACCGACTGGGCGGACGACAGGGCGATCTTGGCCTTCTCGGCCTCCTCCTTAAGCCGCTGCAGCGCCATGGGATCCTTGCGCAGATCGATGCCGTTGTCCTTTTTGAAACTGTCGACCAGCCACATGATGATGGCGTCGTCCCAGTTGTCGCCGCCGAGGTGGGTATCGCCGTTGGTGGCCTTCACCTCGAACACGCCGTCGCCGATCTCCAGGATGGAGACATCGAACGTGCCGCCGCCGAGGTCGAAGACGGAGATCTTCTCGTCCTTCTTCTTGTCCAGCCCGTAGGCGAGGGACGCGGCGGTCGGCTCATTGATGATGCGGAGGACCTCGAAACCGGCGATCTTGCCCGCATCCTTGGTGGCCTGGCGCTGGGAGTCGTTGAAATAGGCCGGGACCGTGATGACCGCCTGCGTGATCTTCTCGCCGAGATAGGCCTCGGCATCCGCCTTCATCTTCCCGAGGACCATCGCCGAAATCTGTTGCGGGGCGAATTGCTCCATCTTCTCCCCCACCTGCACCTCAACGTACGCGTCGCCGTTTTTGCCCTCCACGACCTTGAACGGGAAATTCTTCATCTCCTCGCGCACTTCGGAATGTTTGCGCCCGATGAGGCGCTTGGCGGAGAAGACGGTGTTCTTGGGGTTGGTGATCGCCTGCCGTTTCGCCGCCTGGCCGACGAGACGCTCGCCGCCCTTCGTGAAGGCGACGACCGACGGGGTCGTGCGGCCGCCTTCCGCGTTCGGAATCACCACCGGCTCGCCGCCCTCCATTATCGCCATGCAGGAATTGGTTGTACCCAAATCGATACCGAGAACGTGGCTCATGCGGAGTTTCCAGCAGAGCTTGTGCCTCGGCGACCCGGGGTCCCTTAACTCTTTCGTTTTGAAGCTCTAAAAATCATTTCCCGACTGCCGAACAGCTCCGCCGCCAGCCGCGGACACGCCAGCCTGTCACACCTTTGTCCCACCTCTCCTCCCAACGCGGGCCGGCTGTCACAGACCCGCCGACTCGCGACCCATTTGCATCGCGCGGCGAACCGCCTACCCTGGCCGGATGGAAATGGAGATCAGCCTGCCGACTGCGATCCCGGTGATGACGCTGCCCGACACCGTGTTCTTTCCGCAGGCTCTGCTGCCGCTGCACATTTATGAGCCGCGCTATCAGCAGATGTTGCGCGACGTGCTGGTGACGCACCGCATTTTTGCCGTGGCCCGCCTGGATCATGCGCGCGCTGCCATCGCCGGGCAGTTCGAGCCTTCCTGCCGCGTGGCGACTGCGGGAATCATCCGCGCCTGCCAGAAGAACGCCAACGGCACTTCCGACCTCCTGCTCCAGGGCCTCTGCCGCGTGGACTGTGCCGAGATCGTCCACGAGGATCCCTATCGCTTCATGCTGATCCGCCACCTGACCTCCACGCCGGGAGCGAGCGACGAGATAAGCCGCCAGCTGCGCGACGAAGCTGCCCGCCTCGTGCAACTCAAACGGAAATTGGAGCGCGCCGCGCCGGGCGGGATGGCTGACTTTCTGCAGATCATCGACGATCCGGAGACGTTCGTGGATCTGGCCGCGTTTGGCTTGTGCGCGGATGCCGTCGTCAAGCAGACCCTGCTGGAGACCCTCGACACGCGCCGGCGGCTCAAGCTGTTGAGCGCACGATTCCGGGCCGAGATCGTCGCCCTCCGGCTTCGTCGCAGACTCCAGGGCGCCTTGGGCGACGATGCGATCGCCAACAACTGACCGGCGTCCGCTGCGGGGCGCCCCCCGGGCCGTCGTAGTCCGGCCTCGGCGCCGGCTTTCCGAACGCGCATGGCCTTCGCCGCCCCCGGTCGGACGGCCCAATCGCGCCTTCGCGTGACCGCTAAAAAGCTTGCCTCGCCCGGGACAAAATCGCGAAATCCCTCCCCTCTTGCAGGCCGAGCTAGCTCAGCTGGTCAGAGCGGCTGTTTCGTAAACAGCAGGTCGTCGGTTCAAATCCGACGCTCGGCTCCAGCCTCCGCCCGTTGGGCTACGGCTGGCAGGCCAGTCCTCAGCCTAAAGCGGCTGAGGCCCAGCCGAAAGGGCATGGGCGCGGAGGCTGTCCGCCATAGGCTTGGCGACGGCGGGCATTACCCACATGCTGCGGTTCCGATTTGTCCCCCCGTGCCTCTTCGCACCGACCTGTTCGATTACGAGCTACCCGCGCGCCTGATCGCGCAAACCCCCGCGGCGCGCCGCGACCACTCGCGCCTCCTGGTGGTGGACCGCCGCACGCATTCCATCGCGCACCACGTCTTCGCCGACCTGCCCGGCTTTTTGCGCGCCGGCGATGTACTCTTTCGCAACACCGCCATGGTCCTGCCGGCGCGGTTGCTGGCGCACCGGCCGACGGGGGGACAAGTGGAGTGCTTCCTCCTGCGGCCCGCCGACGCCGCGAACGAATGGTGGTGCCTGCTCCGGCCGGGCCGGCGGCTGCCGCCCGGCGCCTCTTTCGCGCGCGAGCCGGCCTTTGCCGCCACCGTCGTGGCCAAGGACTCCGGCGGCACGGCGCGAGTCGCCTTCACCACGGCGGGCGGCGAATCGCTTGTGGCGATCGCCCACCGTCTCGGCCAGGTGCCGCTGCCGCCCTACATCCATCCCCGCCATACCGAGGACGAGCGCCGGCTTGACCGCGAACGCTACCAGACCGTTTATGCCGATCCCGCGCAACCGGTGGCGGTGGCTGCGCCCACCGCCGGTCTGCATTTCACCCCGGACCTCCTGGCGCAACTGTCCGCTGGTGGCGTCCGCGTGGCGGACCTCACTCTGCATGTCGGGCTCGGCACCTTCCGCCCCATCACGGCCGCGACCATCGAACAGCACCCCATGCATCAGGAGGTGTATGAACTCCCGGTGGCCGCGCAACGCCTGCTCTGCGCTGCCGGCGGCCGCCGCGTCGCCGTGGGGACCACGACCGTGCGGGCGGTCGAGGATTTCCTGGGCGGCCAGGCCAGGCCGTTGGAACAGCCCTACCGCGCCGCCACGGAGCTCTTCCTCCGTCCGCCCTGCGCCTTTCGCGGTGTCGACGCCCTCATCACCAACTTCCACCAGCCCCGTTCGACCCTGCTCTGTCTGGTGGCCGCCTTCCTCGCCCCCGGTTCCACGGACGGCATCGAGTGGATCCGGGAAATCTACGCCGGGGCGATCGCCCGCGAGTATCGATTCTTCAGCTACGGCGACGCCATGCTGATCCTGTAGGCGCCCGCCGGATTGTGCGGATGAGCCGTCGCCCCGGGCGAGCCCGTCGGCGCGCCGAGCCGGAACGGCCATCTGCCGGCCAAATCCGTCTCCCGGTGTCAGCCCCGGGTTTCCTTCAGCGCCTCCAGCACGACCGGCATCGAATCCCGCCAGTTGGCGGGGTATTGCTCGGAAACCTCGAACGCCAGCTTGCGCCCGTCGGACGCAGCCTCGGCCACCCGTTGGAGGACCAGCGCCTTCAGCGCGGCGGGCGGCAGTTCATAGCACCCCACGTTGAGATTCGACCAGAACAGCTTGGCGGGCCACGCCGCGCGCGCCTGGGCCAGCGTGAGATCGCCCTCGGGCGGCGGCGTCAGCGATTCGATCACGTCGATCGGGGCGCCCGCGATCGCCTCCCGGCAGCTCGCCAGCCGCCCGTCGTAATGGCAGCCGATCAGCTTGCCGGCCGCGTGCAGCGCCGGAAAGCATTCCTCGTACACCGGCAGCAGGAACTCCCGGTACCGCCGCGGCCCCAGCGTGTCGGCCGTGAAGTTCTCGAGATTCGACAGATAGCGACCCGGCCCGCCGGCCACGATCTCGACGACGCGCCGGAAATTCCGCAGCAGTGCGTCGTACAGCCTGCGCACCTCCTCCTCGTACTCGACCAGGTGCCAGCAGAAGTTCTCCAGCCCGGCGAAATCCACCAGGATCTGCTGCAGCGGGGTGCGCCAGAGTTCCGGAATGGCGACGCCCCACGGGGGCAGCGCCGCCGCCTTCGCCCGATAGGCGTCGTAGCAGGGCGTGATCGCCGTGTGCTCGACCACATAGGTCATCACCCGGTAGTCCGCCGGTGATTCGAGAAAGTATTTCTGGTTCCAGCCGCGCTCCCACGTGGCGTGGATCTCCCCCACCGGCGTCCGCCGGATCTGCCGCCGCATCGGCCGGCCCGCCTCCACGTAGGTCTCGTCCACGGACTCGACCCCGTGCAGGGTGGTCGCGAACGAGCGCAGGTACCAGGTGACCCCCAGGCCGTTCGCGTAAAGCGCCGGCCACGCCGGATCGTCTGCCGTGTGTCGCCACTCGTTCCAATAAATCGTGTACGGGATCTGGTCGGGCCGCTCCCCGGACCAAAAGGCCTCGATGCGTTCGCGTATGTTCATCAGGGTGGCGTTCGTTCCGCTTGATGGTGCCCGGAGGGCTTCCGGCGGAAAGTCCAAAGTCGTCCGAAAACGCGCAGGCCTCGACTTGGCTCAGGCCGGGGGGCGCATTCCTCCCATGATCGCAAATTGAGATCGTCCGGGCCCGGCTGGCGGATTGCGTTTGGGCGGCCAGTTGCTAAAAAGGGAAACCGGGCTTCGTTCTGCCCCTCCTTCAAAACAGCAATCCATTCCGCCACCATGAAACGATCCCTCCAATTCCTCGCGCTCGTCGCCGTCGGATCCGGCCTGCTCGCCTCGGCACGGGCCGCCGTTGAGACCTACAAGATCGATCCGATCCATTCCTCGGTCGGGTTCACGATCCGGCATTTCGTCAGCAAAGTGCCCGGCAGCTTCGCCAAGTTCGAGGGCGTGATCACCGTCGACCGCGACAACCTCGCCAACAGTGCGGTCACCGCCACCATCGACGTGGCCAGCGTGGACACGCGCGTCGAGAAGCGGAACGGCCACCTGCGGTCGCCCGACTTCTTCGATGTCGCCAAATTCCCCGTCATGACCTTCAAGAGCACCTCGTGGAAGAAGACGGGGGATGACACCTTCGATGTCACCGGCAACCTCACGATTCGGGACGTGACCAAGGAGGTCGTCCTGGCGGTGAAGCTGCTCGGCTTCGGTCCGGGCGCGAAGGGCGCCATGCTCTCCGCCTGGGAGGCCACGACGACCGTGCACCGCGCCGATTTTGGCGTCAACGGCCCGGCCGTCCTCGGCAAGATGCTCGGCGAGGATGTCGCCGTGACCATCGAGATCGAGTCGGACCTGCAGAAGTAGGCGGCCGGTTGTAGGGCCGGACCTTGGTCCGTGCCGATGCTTTGGAGTGAACGGCCCGCGCCAATGTCTGAGAGTAAACGACCCGCCCGGCGGCGGGCGCTCCAGATTCGTCGTGCAGCGGCGCGAGGGGGCCGCGCGGATTGTAACAAATCCTGCCCTATCCCCACCACCGGCCCGGTTGACACCGCTTCCGCCCGCGGCGTAGCCTTCGGGCATGGCCAAGCCCGCCTACACGCTGGAATTCGAGAAACCGCTGCGCGAACTGGAGCGGCATCTGGAGCAACTCCACCAGCAGGCGCTCGAGCACCACCTCAACCTTTCGGGCGAGATCGCCGCCCTGGAGAAGATGATCGAGGCGGCCAAACAGGAGATCTACGCCGGCTTGACGCCGTGGCAGCGGGTGCAGATCGCCCGGCACCCGAAGCGGCCCTATGCGCTCGACTACATCGACAGCCTGTTCACGGGTTTCCAGGAGCTGCACGGCGACCGGCAGTTTCATGACGACCAGGCGCTGATCGGCGGCCCGGCGTTTTTCGACGGGCATGCGGTGATGCTTGTCGCCCAGCAGAAGGGTCGCGAGACTCGCGAGAAGATCGCCCGCAACTTCGGCATGCCGCACCCCGAGGGGTACCGAAAGGCGCTGCGGCTCATGAAAATGGCAGAGAAATTCGGGTTGCCGGTCATCTCCTTCATCGACACCCCCGGCGCCTATCCCGGCGTCGGCGCCGAGGAGCGCCACGTGGCCGAGGCCATTGCCGTGAACCTGCGCGAGATGGCCATGCTGGAGGTTCCGACGATCGCGGTGGTGGTCGGCGAGGGCGGCTCCGGCGGAGCGCTGGGCATCGGGGTGACCGACCGGGTGCTCATTCTCGAAAACAGCTACTATTCCGTCATCTCGCCCGAGGGCTGCGCCGCAATTCTGTGGAAAGACGCCGGCGCCGCCGCCCGGGCCGCCGAGGCCCTGCGGCTGAACGCGCAGAATCTCGCGGAGTTCAAGATCGTCGAGGAGGTCATCCCCGAGCCGCTCGGCGGCGCGCATAACGATCCCGAGCAGGCCATTGCCGCCGTCAAAGCCGCCCTGCAGCGGCACCTGGGCGAACTGCTCGCGCTACCCCGCGAGCAGTTGCTGGAGCGACGCTACGAACGCTACCGCCACCTCGGCCTGTACGAGGAGGCCGGCGCGGTGAAGAGCTGAAGCGAACCCTTCGGCCCGGCTGCGGACAAACGCCGCACGCCAGCGTGCCACGATAGTGGCGGGGTCCGGCCTGCCCTCCAAAGGGTCGGCGAAGGAGGGCGTCCTCGCCCTCAAGGTCCGGCGCGGGCCCGGTGGAGCGGCTTGATCAGTGAACGACCATCCTACTTCCGCACCGTCACCAGCTCGCACCGCACCGCGCGCTTCGCGGCGGGATCATATTCCACCACCACGCCCGCAAGGCGCACATCGCCCTCCGCTACCGGAAACCGGCGCGGCATGCCGTCGAGGAATTTCCCGACCACCGGCTCGATGACGCGGCCGAGCACGCTCGCATACGGACCGGTCATGCCGGCATCGCACAAAAACGCCGTGCCCTTCGGCAGCACGGCGGCGTCGGCGGTGGGCACATGCGTGTGGGTGCCGATCACGGCCAGGGCGCGTCCATCGAGGTACCAGCCGAGCGCCTGCTTCTCCGAGGTCGCCTCCGCGTGGATTTCGACGAACACCGCCTCCGCCGATCCGGTCAATTGCGTCAACAGGCGGTCGCTGGTCAGGAACGGGCACTCCGATTTGAGCGCGAGATACTGCCGGCCCAGCACGGTGAAGACGGCGAGCCGGAAGCCGTCCTTCTCCAGGATGAGGTGGTCGCGCCCGGGGCACGCCGCCGGCAGGTTCGCCGGCCGGCACACGCGCTCGAGCCGCGCAATCTCGGTATCGAATCCCTTCTGGTCCCACAGGTGATCGCCGAGCGTGAGGGCATCGATGCCCGCTTGCAGCAGCGTGCGCGCGATGGCCTCGGTGAGGCCGGCGCCGCCCGCGGCGTTCTCGGCGTTGGCGATGACGAAATCCGCGCCGAGCTCGTCGCGCAGCCGCGGCACGCGGTCGGCCACGATCTCCCGCCCCGGCCGGCCGACGATGTCGCCGATAAACAGCACTTTCAGCATGCCCCGACGCTCGGAGTTTCCCCGGCGCAGGTCGAGCGCCGAAAACGCGGCCGTTTCACAGCAGGCCGCGGAGGCAACGGAGAGGAACCTTCGGTTCCGAGCCAGCCCGTGGCCGCAGAGAACACCGAGCCGGAGCACGAGGACGCGGAGTCCAGTCTGAATGTAGGAGCGGCCTCATGCCGCGACCTGGAGAGCTGGCTACAAGGGCACAAGACGCAAAAAAGTGCTGAGCGGCTGCAGGAGCGAGCTTCCGCCCTTGCTTGAAGCTTCGGCGGAAAGGCGCTCGCGACCGCATCGGAATCGCGAAGCGCGCCAAGGCCAACCTGCGTTGCGCCGCGACCCCGGATCCTTTGGCCGCAAGAATCTTAGCGCGCCTCCGCCGCCACCGAATGCCCTTTGCGGAATCGCCGCCAAGAGACGCAAAAATCGGCCATTGGCTTCGACAGAGACCGTTGTCGCGCCCTATAAGCGCAACGGAGACTCCGTCGTCGCTGGCAACTTTCCTTGTGCCTTCTTGCGGCCCTCAGAATCTTCGCGGCACGAGAGGATTTGGCGAGATAGCAGTACAAAAGGCTTACGACGGCGGAGCCGCAATCGAAGAGGAAATCTCTTCTTGTCACAGAGGTCACTGAGCCCGTCTTGAGGCCACTGAGGATTCCTCTGTGACCTCGGTTCCGCCTCCGTGAACTCCGTGACGAAGAAATGCGCGCAAGAAAACGACATTTTGAGAGAAAGTGCTACAAGAACCCTCTTGCGATCTTTACGCCTTTCTGCGGCGACAGAAATCTGCTGAAGCCGAGAAATGGTTTCCCGTCCCCAAAATCTTGCTCGAGTGCGCCGGAGAACGTCAGACCCCTCCGGGAATGAGACCGGCTCGCGGTGGCTGAGCGGGGGTTGCTGACTGGGCCACGCGCTGAGCTGAGCTTTCGTCGGAATTGATCGCAATCGTCAAAACTTCGATTCCGCAGATTCGGTGATTGCGCCCCAACCACTTCGGTGGTTTCCTCCGCCCGACGGCGTTTCAAACCCCTCCTGCAAAAGCTCAACTCAGTTGATGCTAATAACACTGTTCGCTTTAGATTATGGCTGCCACACTCTTCTTGCTTAGTCCAATATTCATCGGCGGCCTTGCTCTATTTGCATGGGCTGTGTTCGATCACCG
>DATIWI010000312.1:0-16220 GCA_035519475.1 Opitutaceae bacterium | reverse complement strand
TCGTCCGCTACCCGCTCATCAACCCCCAGGGCAATTTCGGCTCGGTCGACGGCGATCCGCCCGCGGCGTACCGCTACACCGAGTGCCGCCTCGACGAGGCGGCGGAGGAGCTGCTGCGCGACCTCGACGAGGAGACCGTCGACTTCGCCCCCAACTACAACGAGGAGACCACCGAGCCCACCGTCCTGCCCGCCGCGCTGCCGGGCCTGCTGATGAACGGCTCGACCGGGATCGCCGTCGGCATGGCGACCAACATCCCGCCGCACAATCTCGACGAGCTCATCACCGCCATCTGCGCCGTCATCGACCGGCCGGACCTGCCGCTGGACGAGCTCGTCGGCATGATCCCGGGGCCCGATTTCCCCACCGGCGGCGTCATCGCCGGGCGCGAGGGCATCCGTTCCTACCTCCAGACCGGCAAGGGCATCGTCCGGGTGCGGGGCAAGGCCCACACCGAGGAACTCAAGGGCGGCAGCGAGCAGATTGTCATCACCGAGATTCCCTACAACGTGAACCGCGCCTCGCTCGTGACGCGCATCGCCGATTTGGTGGCGGACAAGGAGATCGACGGCATCCGCGACCTCCGTGACGAATCCGACGAGAACACGCGCATCGTCATCGAGCTGAAGCGCGGCGAACAGGCCAAGGTCGTCATCAACCAGCTGTTCCAGAAGACCGCCCTCGAATCGTCCTTCGGCGTCATCCTGTTGGCCCTGGACCGCAAGCGGCCCAAGCAGATGAACATCAAGGAGCTCATCGAGTGCTACATCGAGCACCGCCGCGATGTCATCACCCGCCGGACCCGCTTCCGTCTCCGCCAGGCCGAGGACCGCGCCCACCTCCTCGAGGGCTACAAGATCGCCCTCGACAACCTCGACGACTTCGTCCGCATCATCCGCAGCGCCAAGGACCGCGAGGAGGCCAAGGTCAAGCTGATGGCCAGGTATCCCCTCTCCGACCGGCAGGCCGTCGCCATTCTCGAGCTGCGCCTCTACCAGCTTACCGGTCTCGAACGCGACAAGATCGAGCAGGAGTATCTGGAGCTCATCAAGCTCATCGAGGAGCTCCGCAGCATCCTCGACTCCGAGGCCAAGCTGCTCGCCGTCATCAAGCGCGAACTGCTCGAGCTGAGGGAAAAGTACTCCCAGCCCCGGCGGACCGAGATCATCGCGTCCCTCGCCGAGTTCCGCATGGAGGACGTCGTGCCGAACGAGGGCTGCGTCATCACGGTCTCGCACCAGGGGTTTATCAAGCGGACGCCCGTCGCCGATTACCGCCCGCAGCGCCGCGGCGGCAAGGGGGTCATCGGCACCGAGACCTACGAGGAGGATTTCGTCGAACACCTCTTCACCGCCTCGACCCACGACTTCATCCTCTTCCTGACCAACGCCGGCCAGTGCCACGCGAAAAAGGTGTACGATGTGCCCGAGGGCGTCCGCACCTCAAAGGGCAAGTCCGTCACGAGCTTCCTCCGTCTCGCCGAGGGCGAGAAGATCGCCGCCATGATCTGCGTGAAGGAGTTCGCCGGCCAGCTCCACCTCGTCATGGCCACGCGCAACGGCATCACCAAGAAGACCAATCTCGCCGATTACACCAACGCGACGCGCGAGGGCGGCCTGCGCGGCATCAAGCTCGAGGAGCGGGACACGCTCGTCGGCTGCGTGCTCACCACCGGCGAGAACGAAATCGTGCTGGTCAGCTACAAGGGCCAGGCCGTGCGTTTCAACGAGGAGGACCTCCGCGACCAGGGGCGCGACACCTTTGGCGTCACTGGCATGCGGTTCAAATACTCTGGCGACCACGTGAAGGCCATCGAGGTCTGCGATCCCGGCGCACGCCTCCTGGTGGCCCGCGAAGATGGCATCGGCAAACGCACGCCGTTCGAGGACTACCGCCTGATCAGCCGCGGCGGCACCGGCGTCATCGCCATCGACCTGCCCGAAGACGGCTCGGTCAACGTCGCCGGCGCGCTCAGCGTACGCGACACCGACGAGGTGATGCTGCTCACGGCGAAGGGCCAGAGCATCCGCACCCGCGTGAAGGAGATTCGCGAGACCGGCCGCGGCGCCAGGGGGGTCAAGCTCGTCGACCTCGCGGAGGGCGACCGGCTTCTCTCGATCGCCCGCGTCGTCGAGACGGAGGCGGAGGAGAACGGTGCCGCCCCCGCACCAGCCCCGGCGGCGCCGTGAGGCGGAACCGTGCGCGCCCCTCCCCGGGCGCCAGGCGGCGCACCGGCTCCCGCCCGGCGTCAGGCGCGGCGTGGCCCGCTCGCCGGCGCGGCCCGGGTGGTCGCGGGCCCCGCGACCAGCGCGATGACCGCGGTGATGTTGTCGCGCCCCGACGCGTCATTGGCGCCGGCGACCAGCCGGCGCACGGCCGGCCGTACCTCCGCGGGCTCGTCGACGGCGGCGAGGATCTGCTCGATCTCCCGGTCCCACAGCCCGTCGCTCAAGCCGTCGGAGCATACCAGCCACACATCGCCGGGCTGCACCTCCTCCACCCCGACGTCGGGCTGAAACGTGTTGGTGGGATCGCCGAGACTCTGATCGATCTGGTTGCGCAGCGGATGCAGCCGGGCCTCGGCCTCGGTGATCTCGCCCTGCTGGCGCATCCGGCCCACCAGCGAATGATCGCGGCTGATTTGGCGCAGGCGGCCGGCGCGGCAGAGGTAGATCCGACTGTCTCCCACCTGCCCCCAGCAGGCGGCCCCCCCGCCCACGAAGCAGAGCAGCGAGAGCGTCGCTCCCATGCCGCCGAAGCCGGGCTCCGTCGCCTTGGCGGCGATCGCGGCGTTGGCCGTGCGCAGGGCCGCGTCGATGCTCCGGCAGACCCCCGGGGGATCCTGCAGGGCGCCGGACGCGCGCCGGAGCTCGTCGGAAATCAGGTTGACCGCCATCTGGCTGGCCACTTCGCCCGCATTGGCTCCGCCCACGCCGTCGCTCACCAGGAGAAGAACGGGGGCGTGGCCGCCGGTCAGATGCAGCGGCGCGCCGCCGGGCGCCATGAAGAAATGCGTCCCGCCCAGCCGGCCGGCCCACCACGCGTCCTCATTGTTGAGACGCCGGTTGCCGATGTCGGTCAGACCATCGAGGTGCAGCGAATTCGGAGAATCCATCGCGGAAAACTGAACGCACCGTGCCACCGCCGGGGGTGCCACTCCGGTTCGGGATAATCTGCCCGTTTCGGAACGCGAAAGTAAAGCCTGCAGTCGCTGCGCGCGCCCGCGCCGCGCCCGGGCTGCGTCCGGCCCCGCGCTCCGGCCGGCGGCCGCGGACCACTCGGAACTTGTCTTCCCGCCGCGCCAGCCCTCTCTTCTTCCCGACCCCTTCGCGGTTCCGTCCATGGCCGGCAAACTCTCCCAGTTTCTCGATCCGACCCGGATCACCCTGAACGTGCAGAGCACCAGACGCACCGCGGCGCTCAACGAAGTCGCCCGCCTGCTCCAGGGCCATCCCGACATCACCAGTTTTCAGGGATTCTACAACGAACTGCTCGCGCGCGAACGCCTGGACACCACCTGCGTGGGCAACGAGATCGCCCTGCCGCATGCCCGCACCGAACATGTCCGGAAAATCGTCATGGCCATCGGCCGTAGCGACCAGGGCGTGTTCTTTGAGAACGGCAACCAGACGGTGCGGCTCATGTTTGTCCTGGGCACGCCGAAGGCCAATCCCGGGGATTACCTGCAGCTGGTCGGGTTGCTCTGCCGCATGCTCAAACTCCCGGCCGGCCGCGAGGCGCTGCTGGCGGCGGCCACGCCCGAAATCTTCGTCCAGACCGCGATTGACCTGGAGAAGCAGGCCCTCGGATCCCCCCGGAGCTGACGCCCGGACCCGACGCAGGCTTGCCTCGCCCGCTCCGCGAAGCAGCATGGTCGCGGAAGCATGATCCATTCCTTCATCTTCAGCGAGGGACGGCTCGCCGGCCGCGACCTGGAACTCGAGGCCCTCCGCCTGGTCCGCGCCGACAAGGGCCTGATGGTCTGGGTCGACCTCGACAATCCCACCGCGGAAGAGACCAAACAGATCCTGGAGGGCGTCTTTGCGTTTCACCCCCTCGCCATCGAAGACTGCCTCACCCCCAGCTCGCTGCCCAAGGTGGAGGATTATGACGAGTATCTGTTCATGGTCATGCACGCGGTGGACTTCAAACGCGCGCAGAAATTCACCACCACCGAACTCGATCTGTTTCTGGGCAAGGACTACCTCGTCACCTTCCACCGGCTGCCCCTGCGCTCCGTGCAGGCCTTGATTGATCGCTGCGCCAAGACCACCGGTGTCATTGCGCGCGGACCCGACCGCCTCGCCCACGCGCTGCTGGATGTGCTCGTGGAGAATTATACGCCCGCGGTCGACGAGCTGCGCGCCGAGCTCGAGGAGATTGAGGAAGCCGTGCTGGCCAAGTCCTCGGAAAAGGCCCTCGTCAGCGAGCTGCTGCAGGTGCGGACGGACTTTTCGCAACTCCGCCAGATCGTACGGCCCCAGCGCGACGTGGTCGACCGTCTCGCCCACGGGGAAAGCAAGATGATCCGCGCCTTGTTGCTGCCCTACTTTCGGGATCTGCGTGACGATCTCGCCCGGCTGGAGAATACGGCCGTGAACTACCACGACCGCCTGATGCTGGCGTTCGACATCTTCCTCAACAAAGCCGCCTTCGAGACCAATGAGGGCATCAAGATCCTGACCGCCCTCACGGCGCTCACCGTGCCGGCCCTGCTCGTCGGCACGTGGTACGGCATGAATTTCCACCACATGCCGGAGCTCGCTTCTCCCGTCGCCTACCCGCTGATGTGGGCGTTGACGCTGATCTCCACCGGCCTGATGTGGTGGCTGCTCAAGCGGAAGAAACTCCTGTAGGCGCCCGCGCCCCGGCCCGCCACCCCCCTCAGGGAGCCGGCGCGCGGAGCACGTGGCAGACGTTGCTGCCCCCGAAGCCGCTGCTGTTGTTCAGCACGGCGCGGGGTGCCGCGTCGACGCACGCCCGCGGCAGCTCAAGTCCGGCGCACGCCGGATCGGGCGTGATGAGGTGCGGGTTGCCGGGCATGAAGCCTTCGGTCAGCGCCAGCACGCAGAAGGCCGCCTCCATCGCTCCGGACAGGGACAACGGGTGGCCCGTCAGCGCCTTCGTGCTGCTCACGCGCGGTCGGGCGCCGGCGTCGGCAAACACCGCGCGGAGCGCCAGCGCCTCGGCGCGGTCGCCGACCGGCGTCGAGGTGGCGTGCGCATTGACGTAATCGATGTCGGCCGGCGTCGTGCCCGCGTCCGCCAGGGCGCGCCGCATCGCCAGGCGCAGCCCCGCCCCCTCCGGATGGGGCGTCGCCACGCTGTAGCCGTCGGCCGCCTGCCCCCATCCGGCGATCTCGGCTTGGACGCGGGCGCCGCGGCGCGCCGCCGCGCCGCTTTCCTCCAGCACGATCGCCACCGCGCCCCCGGCGCCGACAAACCCGTCGCGGTTGCAGTCGAACGGCCGCGAGGCCAGCCTCGGGTCGGCCGCCGGCGACAAGGCCCGCATGATGGCAAAGGGCACCAGCGTCTCGGCGTTGAGCTCTTCCGCGCTCACCACCAGCACCCGTTGCAGGCGGCCCAGGCGGATCTCGTCGCACGCATAGCCCAGCGCGTGACTGCCGGAGGCGCACGCGGAGACGAAGCCGCAGACTCCGCCGGTGATATGGAAATGCGCCGCGAGGTTGAAGTTGAGGGTCCCGGCGATGGAACTCACCACCCCCATCGGATTGCCCCGCTCCCCGCGCACCGCCAGCGTCTGCGCCAGATGGTGAAAGGTGAGCATGGCGGATCCCGCCGAGGCGCAGAACAGGCCGGTGGTCTCGTCGCCGGCGATGTCCGCCGGCGAAAGGGCCGCGTCGCGCAGCGCTTGGGCGAGGGCGCAGAGGGCGTAGACGCCATGCGGCGCCAGTCCGCGCAAAGTCTCGCGGGGAATCTCGTAACCCGGCGGCCATTCCCAATCCCGCCAGCTGGCGGATTCGACCCGGAAGCCCTTGACGGTTCCGGCCACCTTCACCGGCAGATCCGGATTCCCGTAGAACACCACGGGCGCCAGGCCGTGCTGCCCCGCCCGCAGGCTGGCCACCACGGCGGCCCGCTCATTGCCAATGGGGGTGATGAAGCCCAGGCCGGTGACGACCGCCCGCCGGGCAGCAGCGGCCGGGGCGTTCACGCGGCGGCCGGTTTCTGGCCCAGTTTGCGCGCAACGAAGCGGCCGACTTCACCCACGGTGCGCAATTCCGGCAGCTCCCGGTTCTCAATGCGAACCTGAAACAAATCCTCGAAGAAGAAGATGATTTCCGCGACCGCCAGGGAGTCGTACCCGAGGTCTTCCATGAGGCGCATCTCCTCCGTGAGCGGAACCGAGGATCGTTTCGGCATGTGGTCGCGCAGTACGGCCAGCACCACCATCTGCAGATCCGCGGGCTCACCGGTCGCGCGGAAACGGCGGAAGGCATCGCGGACCTCTATCGGAAAGCGGTCCAGTTTTGAGCTTGGATCGAGGATTGGCTGCGACGACATTGCCCCCTCATGGAACGGGCCGGACGCCCCTTGACAAGCATGGACTTCCCGCGCGCGGCCGCCCCGGAGCGCGCCCGACCTTGAATTCTCCCGCGCGGAATGCTCTATCCTTGCGTGGCGCCCGGGATAGGATCCTGCCCTCCCTGCGCGCCGCCGCGACGTGACCCCCCGACTCACCGATATCCTCGTCTGGCTGGCCAGCCGCGACGCGCGGTTTTGGACGGTGGCGTGGTCGCTGTTTGGCCTGCACCTTCTGACCGGTGTGCTGCCCCTCCGGCGGACCCGCGGCCGGCGCCCGTGGCTCCAGCCGACGGCCTATGCCGCGACGCTGCTGCTGCTCCTCCTCGGCTTCCGGTGGCCGGGGGCCACCCGGAACGAAGAGTTGAACCCGGACGAGAGCCAGCTGATCGCCAGCGCGCTGACCATGGCCGCGACCGGCGATTATTGGGGTCGCGTGGACGGCGCGACCACCGGCCCGCTGGCGCCTCTCCCGCTGGTGTTGCCGCGGCTGCTCGGATTGCCGCTGGACTATGTGGCGGCGCGCCTGGTGCAGATCCTCCTGCTCTGGGGCGCGATCCTCTGCGTCTGGCGGATCTTCGCCCGCTGCTTCGGCGAGCGCGCGGCCCCCTGGCTGACGCTGCCGTTGACCTGCGCCATCGCCTTCACCCAATACTGGGATTTCGTCTCGTTCTCCAGCGAACAGGCGTCGCTGCTGCTGACGGCCCTGACCGTGTGGCTGCTCTGCACCGCGCTGGACCCGGCGACCGGCGTGGTGACCGCGCCGCGCCGGCTCGCCGCCGCCGGCTTTCTGACCGGTCTGCTGCCGTTTTCGAAGCTGCAGGTCGCGCCTTTCGCCGCGGTGATCGGAGTGACCGGGCTGGCTTGGGTCGCCGCGAACGGAACGGCGGTACGGGCGCGGCTTCGCGCTGCGGGGATCTTTGCGGGTGGCGCCGCGGCCGCACTCCTGGTCATCGTGCTCACGATGCTCGCCCGCGGCGGCTGGAATGACTTCGTCGAAAGCTACGTGCTGACCAACCTCTGGTACGCGGCGGCGCGCACCAACCCTTGGCGCGACTCCCCGGCCGTGTTGCACTTCCTGGTCAACGATTCCTGGGGTTTCCCGTATTTCTATTACCCCTGCTGGCTGCTGATCGCCCTGGGCTTGGCCGGGTGGCCGGCGCTGCCGCCGGAGCGGCGCCGAATCCTCGTCCTGACCGGCGCCCTGTTTTGCGTCGCCTTCGGCATCGTCGTCGCCCCGGGGCGCAGCTCCCAACACTATCTGCAGTTGCTCTGGCTGCCGATGACCCTGCACGCCGGCATGTTGGCCGGCGCCCTCGCCGAGGCGTCGCGCGTCGGCTCCCGCCCGGGCCGGGGATGGCGTACGGGCCTCGTCTGGCTGGCTTGGATTGGCCTCGGGGTGGCGCCCCAACTCTACTACCGCACGCACGATTGGAATCCCTATCTGGCGCCGTTCTGCGAGAACCGGGGCCGGATGCCCGGCAATCCCGTCGCCGAGCTGGTCCGGCAGTGGGCGCGGCCCGGCGACACCATGGCGGTGTGGGGATGGGCGCCGCGCTTCCACGTCCTCACCCAATTGCCCCACGCCACGAGCGAATCGAACGCCGAACGCCAGATCAGCCCGGGACCGCGGCGGCCCTATTTCCGCGCGCGGTTTCTGCGGGAGTTGCGCGCCCGCTCACCGGCCATCTTCCTCGACGCCGTGGGGCCGGGCAATTTCGGCTACCACGAACGATCGGTCGACGGACACGAGGTCCTGCCGGAGCTTCGTGATTTGGTCGCCGCCCGCTACGTCCTCGCGGGCGACCTCGCCGGCACCCGCGTGTATGTGCGCCGCGACCGGTGGCGGCCCTGACCACCGGGCCGGCGGGGCGCCCCCGGTCACTGGATTTTGGCCGCCTCGGTCTCGAGCTGCGACACGAGCTCATCCATCTGATCGATGACGGCCTGGACGGTCGCGCGCTGCGTCAGGTCGACGCCCGCCCGCTTCAGCAGCTCCATCGGGTAGTCGCTGCCTCCGCTCTGGAGGAGGGCGAGGTAGCGTTCCGTCGCCGCCGCGCGCTCCGCCGCGGTGCCGGTGTTCATCGATTTGTAGAGCTGGGCCGAGGAGGCAAAACAGGTGGCGTATTGGTAGACGTAGTAGGGCGTGTTGTAGAAATGCGGGATCCGCGCCCACGTGTAGCGGTACAGCTCGTCCGGGGCGATCGCGTCGCCGTAGTAATCGTGCAGCAGCCGGCCGTAGATCTCCTTGAGCACATCGGCGGTGATGGGCTCACCGCGTTCGACCAGGCGGTGCGCCTCCAGCTCGAAATTGGCGAACAGCACCTGCGTGTAGAACGTGCCCACGATGTTGTCGACCGCATGCTGGACGAGCACGAAACGCTCCTTGGGATCGGTGGTCTCCGCCAGCAGCTGCCGGAGCATCAGGCGCTCGTTCATCGTCGAGGCCACCTCGGCCACGAAGATCGTGTAATTGGCGGTGACGTAGGGCTGCGCCGCAAACGCGAGGACCGTGTGCATGGAGTGGCCGGCTTCGTGCGCCAGCGTGAAGATCGCGTCGAGCGTGTCATTGTAGTTCAGCAGCATGAACGCGCCGGCCCCGTAGATGGGCGCGCTGTAGGCACCGCTGGTCTTGCCGTCATTCTCGTAGACGTCGATGCGGCCGCCCGCCAGCAGCTGCCGCATCCTCGCCTGGTAATCGGCGCCGAGCGGCGCGACGGAGGCGGCGACGGCAGTCTTGGCCTCCTCGTAGGGATACCGCTTCCCGACTTTGTAGATGGGAATGCCGTTGTCGTAGAGGTGGTAGGTCTCCAGGCCCAGGAGCCGCTGGCGCAGGCGCAGGTAGCGTTGGAGCGGGGCGGAACCCTGGCGGGTCGTCGTCACCAGCGTATCCACCACCGCGGTCGGAATGTTGTGACGATCCAGCGCGGCCTCGAGCGTGCCGGCGTAGTTCCGCGCCTGCGCCAGGAACCAGTCGCGCTGCAGGACACCGTTGTAGATCGCCGCATAAGTGTTGCCGCTGGCGGCGTAGGTCTGCAGGTACGCCTCGAAGGCCTTCGCCCGGTCAGGCTGGCTGTAGTCCGTCGCCAGCACGGCCTGATAGGCGGCCGGCGTGAGCTTCACCTCCCGGCCGTCGGCGAATTTGACGGTGGGAAACTTGATGTCCGAGGTGGACAGCTCCTGGAACGCCGCGCGCGGCATCTGCCGGAACCGGGCAGCGTAGGAGAGGAGCCGTTCGCCCTTCTCGTCGAGGACGTGTTTCTGCTGCCGGTAGTCGTCAAGAATGGTGAAGCGGTAGATCCCGAGCTCGGGCGTCTGGGCGATCCATTGCTCCATGGTCGTTTGGGGAATGGCGAGCAGTTCGGGAGTGAACCAGGCGGTCGCCGTCCCGAAGCGGGCGAACAGCGCCTGCACGCGCTGAAAGCGGGCGCTCACCTCCTGGTTGCGCGTGTCAAGATCGCGCTGGAGTTGCGGGTACCCGTCGACCTTGTCCTGCAGCATGCCGATCTCGTCGGCAAGGCGGTAGGCACGCAGCACGGCCTGGGGGCCCTGCGCCAGGGTTCCCTTGAGCGCGGCATACTCGTTCATGCGCGCATCGAGCGCCTTCATGGCGGCCTCCCAAGCGTCCCAATTCGCGAAGATCGGCGCGAGGTCCCATTTGTACTGGGCTGGGATCTCGGCGCGATTGTGCGAAACCGGCGCGGCGCCGAGGACGACCGCGGACGAGACGAGGAGAGCCGTGCAGGCCACGCTGCGCAGGAGAGGGGGGTTGTGCATGGCCACGCAAAATGGAGACATTGGCTCCCGGCGTCCAGTCGTGGATGACGATTCCCGGCGGCACCGCCCCGTGGCGCGGCGCACCCCCGGCTTGACTGCCGCTCGATTCCAATGACTGCTAGCTCCGATGATTCGCGCGCTGATTTTTGATTTCGACGGGCTCATCATCGACACCGAAACGCCGCTCATCGACGCCTGGGCGGCGCTGCACGAGCGCGCCGGCCATGCCTATTCGCGGGCCGATGCCCATCGACTCGTGGGCCAGGTCGAGGTCGCCTTCGATCCGTGGGCGGCCTTCGGACCCGCCGCCGACCGGGAGGCGCTCGAAGCCGAGCACCGCCGCCTGTCCCGCGATTTGACCGCGCGCCAGCCGGTCTTGCCCGGCGTGCTGGCCTGCCTGCGGGATGCCAGCGCCCTCGGCCTGCAGCTCGCGATCGCGTCCAACTCCAGCCGCGAGCACGTGAGCCGGCACCTGGTCCGCCTCGGGCTCGACGGTTTCTTCGGCCTCACCTGCTGCCGGGAGGATGTCGCCGCCGGCAAACCGGCGCCGGATCTCTATCTCCGGGCGATCGAGCATTTCGGCGTGGCGCCGGCCGAAGCCGTCGCCCTCGAGGATTCCACCGCCGGCACCATCGCCGCGCGGGCCGCCGGCCTGTGGGTCGTGGCCGTGCCCAACCGCTCGACCCACGAACACGATTTCGCCGCCGCCCACCTCGTCCTGCCGTCGCTGGCGGACACTCCCCTGGCGGAACTGCTCGGCCGCTTCGCCCCCGCCGGCCGGCGCGCCTGAGGCCGGCTGCCGCTTGCTGCCCGCGCGTGCAAATCCGGTCGACGCCGCTTCGTCGCCCGGGCAGACCAGAGGCACCGACGGATGCAGGCGATTCCCCGCTATAACGTTCTCGGCACCGGCATATCCGCGCTCAATCTCGCCACGGCGCGAGCGGCCGTGCTGGCGGCCCTCGCTGCCCGGCAGCAGGGTTACGTGTGCACCGCCGACCTGCGGGTGGTGAACCTCGCGGCGGAGGATGCCGCCTTCCGCGCCCAGCTCAACGCCTCGCTGCTCACGACACCCGACGGCATGCCGCTGGTCTGGCTCGGGCGCCGGTCGGGGCACCGCGCGGTGGGCCGCGTCTACGGCCCCGACCTGATGCGGGCGGTGTGCGCAGCCACCGTCGCCACCGGCTACACGCATTACTTCTACGGGGGCGCTCCCGGAGTGGCCGCGGAACTGCGCCGCCGCCTGGAAACGCGCTTCCCCGGCTTGCGCGTCGTCGGTGTCCGCTCGCCGCCCTTCCGGACCCTCACCGCCGGCGAGGAAGCCGACCTTTGCGCTGACGTGGCGGCGGTCAAGCCGGACTTGTTCTGGGTGGCTCTCGGCGTTCCCGCCCGTGAGCAGTTCATGGCCGGCCACCTCGGCCGCCTCGACACCACGCTCATGCTGGGCGTCGGCGCCGCGTTCGACCTCCTGGCCGGCCGGGTGCGGCAGGCGCCGCGCTGGATCCAGCGCAGCGGCGGTGAATGGCTCTTTCGGCTCTGTCTCGAACCGCGCCGCCTCGCCCCGCGCTACCTCCGTCACCTGCCGCTCTTCGCGCTCCGCGCGGCCGCCCAATTCACCGGCCTGCGCCAATACCCCTGATCGCAGGCGCCGGCCGCCTCGCGGCAGGCGAACCATGTCGGTCTCTCACTGCGCGATTTCCGTATCCTGACATGTCAACTATTAGTTGACATGTTGGCAGACGGCGGACGGCCGAGGAAATCCCTCTCCCGCGTCGCGCCGTTGGGGCGCGATCGGCGCGGGTCAGAACAGCTCCTTCTGTCGCAGCGCGTCGCGTTTTTCCGGATTGAGCGTGCTCATGGCCAGCAGCCAGGCGACCGATTTGTTCCCCAGCGCCGGCTCGGCGGCCAACCGCGCCAGCAGCAGCGCCCCGGCCAGCGCATCGTAGAGGGCCGCGTGGTAGTGCCGGCGCATTGCGGGGCACGGCCCGACTGCCCGCGCCTCCAGCTCCGCCTGCAGGCCGCACACCCGGACGAGCTCCTCGAGCTTCCCGGACGGCAGCTCGGGATGGAACTGGGCGTAGAGCCGGCCCGTGTCGATCCAGGGGCCCCATTCGGCCGCCCGCTCGCCCGGCCGCGCAAAATCGGGCGAGGTGCGCGGATAGGGCCACACCGCCTTCAGGAGCGAGTTTTCCACGTGCGCGTAATGGGCCGCGAACGGCCCGCGCTCGCGGAGCCCCGCGAAATACTCCCAGTCGTCGCCAAACGGCGCCTGCGCCGCCACCGCGCCCGCCGACAGCCCGTGCACCGCCACATCCTCCGGCCGCACCCGCCCGGTTGCCCGGCACAGCCGCGTCTTCGTCTCCGCGATTTCGCCGCCCAGCAGGGCGACCACGCCGTATTCGAGGATGCCCGAGGCCAGGCTGCCCTCGAAATCGAGGAAGAAAATCGGCTGCCCGGTCCAGCCCGTGGCCATGCCTCACCACGAAACACACGGGCTCCGCGAACGCACGGAAAAAAGCCGGGCTTTATTTTCGTGTCTTTCCTGTCATTCGTAGTGACGATTTGGCAGTGAACCTCGAGGTCGTCCGCGCCTTCCTGATCGAGCTCGCCGAGGCGAGCGGCGATTTCATCCGCCCCTGGTTCGCCCGCCCCGGCCTCGCGGTCGAAACCAAGCCCGATCAGACGCCCGTGACCGTCGCGGATCGCGGCGCGGAGGAGCTCATGCGCCGGATGATCCGCGACCGTTTTCCGGACCACGGCATCCTGGGCGAGGAATTCGGGCCGGAGCGGACGGGGGCGGAGTTCGTGTGGGTGCTCGACCCGATCGACGGCACCCGCTCCTTTGCCGCCGCCACGCCGCTTTTCGGCACGCTCATTGCGCTGTTGCATCGCGGCCAGCCCGTGCTCGGGGCGATCCACCAGCCCGTGCTGCGCCAGCTCCTCGTGGGCGACGGCCGCGAGACCACCCTCAACGGCCGGCCCGTGCGGGTTCGCGCCACCCCCCGGCTCGAGGAGGCCACGCTGCTCTGCAGCGATCTGCTCTCCCCCGCCCAGCACCAGAATGGGGAGGCCTTCGCGGCGCTCAGCCGCCGCGTGAAGCTGCTCCGGACCTGGGGCGACTGCTACGGCTACCTGCTGGTCGCGACCGGCTGGGCCGACATCATGTGCGACCCCATCATGAACCCGTGGGATGTCGCCGCGCTGATCCCGGTCGTGCGGGGCGCGGGAGGCGTCATCACCGACTGGCAGGGCCGCGATCCGGTCAACGCCAGCTCCATCGTCGCCGCGGTGCCCGCGCTCCACGCGCAGGTGGTCGCGGCCCTGAACCCGCGCCCGTGAATCCGTTCCCGCCGGCCATCTGGCCGCCGGCCTGCGGCGGCCCATGAGCTGAGGCCCCGCCTCCCTTTCGTGAGAAGACGCATTCCCTTTGCCTGGACCGTCGGCCCCAGCCCGTCGGCCGGGGCCGCGCCCAAGCGGCGCGTGCCCGCCACCGTTCCCGGGGCCGTGCAACTCGACTGGGCGCGCGCCGAGGGCTGGCCACCCTATTGGCAGGGCGACAACTGTCGCGCCTACGCCTGGATGGAGGACGTCTATTGGATCTACGCCGCCCGCCTGCAACTGCCACCGCGGGCGGCACGGGACCGCCTGTTCTTCGTCTGCGGCGGCGTCGATTATCAATTCATCGTCCGCCTGAACGGCGCCGTGGTGCACGCGCAGGAGGGCATGTTCACCCCGTTCGAGCTCGACCTGACCGCCTGCCGGGCCCGCACCGGCGACACGTTGGAGATCGTCGTCTTCCCCGCCCCGAAGAGCCACGCCGCGCCCGCCGACCGCACCCAGGCCCGCGAGTCGGTCAAGCCCGCGGTGAGCTACGGCTGGGATTGGCATCCGCGGCTGATCCCACTCGGCATCTGGGAGGACACTTTTCTGGAATCACGTCCCGCCGCGCATTTGTGCGACGCCGAAACGACCTATGAGCTCAGCGAGGATCTGTCCACGGCCACCGTCGTGGCCACCGTGGTCGCGTCGCCGGCGGCCCGGCGCCGCGCCGTGCGCTGGACCCTCGCCGCGCCCAACGGCCGGACACTTTTTCGGGAGGAGGCCCGTGTCGGGCCCGACGGGACCGCGCGCCTGGAACACGCCCTCGATCGGCCTGCGCTCTGGTGGCCGCATGACCAGGGCCGTCCGGCGCTCCACACCGCGACGGTCGAATTGGTCGCCGCCAGCGGCCGCGTCCTCGACAAGCGCATCCAGCGGGTCGGCTTCCGCCGGGTGCGCCTGGTGATGAGCGAGGGCGCGTGGGAGGAGCCGACCACGTTCCCCGTGTCGCGCAACCACCCTCCGACGACCGTGGAGATCAACGGCCGCCCGATCTTCGCCAAGGGCAGCAACTGGGTGAACCCGGAGATCTTTCCCGGCGTGGTCACCGCCGAGACCTACCGCCCGCTGCTCCGGCTGGCCCGCGATGCGCATTTCAACCTGCTCCGGTGCTGGGGCGGGGCGGCGGTCAACAAGGAGGCGTTCTTCGATCAGTGCGATGAACTCGGCCTGCTGGTGTGGCAGGAGTTTCCCCTCGCCTGCAACCGGTACGGCGACGATCCGCGGTATCTGCGCGTGCTGGATCAGGAGTCGCGGAGCATCCTCCGTCGCGTGCGGCGCCACGCCTGCCGGGCGATCTGGGGCGGCGGCAACGAGCTGTTCAACGCCTGGTCCCGCCTGACCGACCAGGCGCAGCCGCTGCGCCTGCTCAACCGCAACTGCTACGAACTCGATCCCGCCACGCCGTTCCTGCCCACGGCGCCGCTCGACGGCATGGGGCACGGCGACTACCGCTTTCGCGACGAGCGCGGCCGCGAGGTTTTCCAAATCTACGCGGCGGCGGCGTGCACGGCCTATTCCGAGTTCGGCTGTCCCGGGCCCTCCCCGGTCGAGTACCTCAAGACGATCATCCCCGCCGATCAGCTGTTCCCGCCCCGGCCCGGTACCGCCTGGGAGACCCATCACGGCTTCGGGGTCTGGGAAGTCGAGCCGGGCGGCTGGCTCTGCCTCGACACGCTGCGACACTATTTCGGCGAGGCGGCTTCGCTGGAGGAAATCGTGGCGCGCGGCGGGTGGCTCCAGCGCGAGGGGTACCAGTGCATCTTCGAGGAGGCCCGCCGGCAGAAACCCCGGTGCGCCATGGCCCTCAACTGGTGTTTCAACGAGCCCTGGCCCACCGCCGCCAACAACAGCCTGCTGAACTGGCCCGCCCGGCCGAAGCCTGGCTACGCCGCCGCGGCCACCGCCTGCCGGCCCGTGCTCGCCAGCGCCCGCCTGCCGAAATTCGGATGGAGGGGCGGCGAGCGGTTCACCGCGCAGCTGTGGCTGCTCAACGACAGCCCCGCGGAGCTGCCGGCCGGCGAGGTGATCGCGCGCCTTGAGATCGCCGGGGCCGCCTCCGACCTCGTCACCTGGTCGCACGGTGCCGTCGCCGCCAACCGCAATCTCGCCGGTCCGACGGTGGAAGGTCTGCTCCCGGCGCACGCGGCCGCCGACCGTTTCACGTTGCGGCTGCGCTGCCCCGCCGCCCCGGAGCGCGATTCCGCCTATACACTGGCTTACCGTCCCGGCCTCGCGCCAGCGGTCGCGTAGTCCGCGCCAGATATCATAGGACTGCGCGCTCCGCTGCTAACGGGGATTTGCGGGCGGCGCTCCGGCGCCTCCACCCGGCGGCACCTTCAGGATGATCGGGCGGCGGTCGGCCTGCTCCATCTTGTCGACCAGGACGCGCAGCGCCTCGTAGTCAGGCTTCTCCATCAGAACCGCGCGATGCACAAACCGGCGGCGGCAGACGATCGCCCCGGCGTCCTGCCCATATTCAAAGTCGACCCGGGTGTCGCCGTGCTCCAGGTGCACCGCCGGGGG
>DATIWI010000311.1:0-7356 GCA_035519475.1 Opitutaceae bacterium | reverse complement strand
GCGCTCTCCGTGCTCGCCTGTCTGCTCGGCATGGCGTGCAAGGAGGTGATGGTCTCGGCGCCGCTCATCGTACTCCTCTATGACCGGACCTTTGTCGCCGGCAGCTTCCGCGAGTCGTTTCGGCAGCGCTGGCGATTCTATATGGCGCTGGCGGCAACCTGGGCGCTGTTGGCGTGGCTGGTGGCCTCCACCACCAGTCGCGGCGGCTCGGCCGGATTTGGCACCGCCGTAACCTGGGGGGAGTACGGCCTGATCCAGTGCCAGGCGATTGTTCACTATCTCCGGCTGGCGTTCTGGCCCCAACCGCTGGTGTTCGATTACGGCATTGTGGAAGTCCGAAACCTCTCGACTGTGGCCCCGCAGGCGCTGCTTCTCGCTGCGCTGCTCGCCGCCACGATCTTCGCGCTGCGACGCGTGTCGGCCCTCGGTGTCCTGGGCGCGTGGTTCTTTCTCATCCTCGCCCCCAGTTCGAGCATCATGCCCGTGGCCACCCAGACCATCGCCGAACATCGTATGTATCTGCCGCTGGCCGCCGTGGCCGTCGGCGGCGTCATCGCTTTGCACGCCCTCGTGCGCCGCCCGGCAGTCACCGCCGCCATCGCCGTCGCGCTCGCCCTGCCGCTCGGCTGGGCCACCGCGCGCCGCAACACGGACTACCGGAGCGAATTCTCCATTTGGAATGACAGCGCCAGCAAACGCCCGGACAATGCCCGCGCCCACAACAACCTCGGGTCAATCTGGCTGAAGCAAGGGGATATTCCGGCGGCGGTGCGCTGCTTCACCCGCGCCCTCGAACTGCAGCCCTATTACGCCTCCGCCCACTTCAATCTGGGCCTGGCCCGGCTGGGCGCGGGCGCCACCGCCGCTGCCGTGGCCCAATTCGACCAGGCGCGGGCCATCGAACCGGACTCCGTCGACATCCGCCTGAATCTGGGCATCGCGCTCCTCCAACTCGGCCGCGCGGACGATTCCCGGCAGCATTTCGAGGCCGCGCTGCGCCTCCAACCTGATTCGGCCGACGCGCACAACGATCTCGGTCTCGCGCTGGCCCAACTCGGCCGCACCCAAGAGGCAATCTCGCACTACGAACAAGCGCTGCGCCTCCAGCCCGAGCTACCCCAGGCCCAGGTCAACCTGGCCGGCGCGCTGGGGAAGACGGGGCGGGTGGACGAGGCCATCGCGCACTACGAGGCGGCGCTGCGCCTCCAGCCGGAACGCGCCGAAACGCACTGCGCGCTGGCGGACGCTCACGCGGGGCGCGGCGACGCCGCTGCGGCCGAACGTGAGTATCGGGAGGCGGCGCGTCTCCAGCCCGATTATGTCGAAGCGCATTTCGCCCTTGGAAACCTCCTCGCGCGGACGAACCGCTTCGATGGGGCGATCGCCGAATACCGGGAGGTGCTGCGCCTCGATCCGCGCCACCTCCAGGCGCGCAACAACCTCGGCAATGCGCTCTTGGTGACCGGTCGCATCGCCGAGGCGGTGGCCGAGTACGAGCGCATCCTGCAGGCGGAGCCGGCCAACGTCTCCGTGCGGGAGAATCTCGCCAAGGCCCGCGCCCTGCAACCGGCGGATCGCTGACGCGGCGGCCTTCCGGCGCTGTGGTTTCCGGGGTGCCGGGGCGCCTATGCCGGGACGGCAGACTCTGGTCGCGCCCCTCCCCCGCTGCCCGCGGCTTGAATCGCGGGCGCGCTGTTCTCCTCTGTCCGGCGCCGGATCAATTGCCCGATCAACAGAATGCTCGCAACCTTGAGCAGGAGCCAGGGCAGACCGTGGAGGCCGAGGTAGAGAGGCTGCCACCACAGCAGCATCGGCAGCAGGCACAGCTGCGTTCGCCACGGATCCCGGCGGTCCCACGCCGCGAGCACCGCCAGCGGCAGAAAGATCAGGCCGTAGTCGTGGGCAACGCTGCTAAACAGTGTGGCTGTCGCCGTGAGCCAGAGCAGATAGGGCCATCCAACGGCCGCCGGCGGCCGCGCTTGGAAGATGCGCCAACTCACCCACAGGATCGCCGCCAGCACCACGCTTCCGACCACCGGCACGGCCGGGACCCGCGCGACGCCGGGCAGCCCGAGATCGGTCCAGATCAGCGGCCAGTGCACCACCAAAGAATGGGAGAAATCCATGTAGCCGGCGGTCTGCAGCTCCGCGCTGGCCTGGAAGATCCCGAACCACGGCACGAACAGCGAGCGCAGGGCGACGATCAGCAGTGCGAACGCCCCCACCCCCATGCCGGCGGCGCGATAGCGGCGCAGAACCACGAGTCCCAGAATCAGGATCACGGCATACGGCTTGATGCCGGCCGCCACCGCCGCGCAGAGCCCCGCGATCAAATCCCCGGCCAGCCGCCGTCGGCTTTCCAGGGCGATGCACAGAGCCGCGATGGCGAGCAGCGGCAGCACGTCGCAGTTCCCGCGCTCCAGTTCGAACATCACCGGATAGGAAATCAGCGCTGCGGCCAGCAGGAATGGCAGGGGCAGCACCGGCAGCTCCAATCGCTGGCGCACCCGCCACGACCGCCACGCGGCGAATCCCACGATCAGAACGATCATCGCCATCCACAGGAAGATCGCCGGGAAGCAAACAGAAAACGTGAAGTCGCCTTGCGGCCGCGGAATCGCCAACCGCGTCGACACGGATTCGGGAGGCAACAGCCCGACCCAGAGAAAAGCGACCAGCGTGAGCGGGGGATAAATATAATTGTCGTTCATCGGATCCCCGCTGATGTGCACGTACGGGTTGGCCCCGTGCAGCCACGAACTGACCGCCGCGTAGTTATGGTGAAAATCCAACCCGAGAAACGGCCAGATGAGCATGGAGGTGATGCCGCGGTCCGGGTGGGTTGCCGACCCCGACAGGAGGCGCGGCAAGGGGTGCGCCAAGACGCTGCCCGCCCACCAGCCGGCCCAGATCAGCAGAATGATGATGCCGGCGGCCAACCAAGGACGGGGTCCGTCAGTGAACCGCTTGAACGAGGTCATGGAGGGCGGCTTGGGAGCAATCCGACATGGTATGGAATTGGGGCGAATTCACTCCGTGGCAACCGCAGATACCACGCCCTGCGCCGCCCATGCCAAGCCCTGGTTGGAGGGCGAGCTTCCCGGCAGGCGCGGGTGAAAGCGCGCCACCCGCCAAGCCGAGGCGGTTTTCGAATAGCCTCCGAACAGCCTTGGCCCTGTAATCGCGCATTCCCATGTTCGCCCCCCCCGCTCGCCCTTGCTCGCCCGGCGATTTCCCGGAATCCCCGCCGGCGCGCGGACGATGGGCAACCGTGCTGGCCGGTGGCCTTATCGCCGTGGGCGCGTTGCTGTCGTATCACAACAGCCTCGTCGCGCCGTTCGTCTTCGACGACAAGTGGGCGATACTGGAGAATTCCACCATCCGGCACCTGCTGGACATCCGGACCGTTCTGACGCCGCCTGCTGCCGGCGGCGTTGCCGGGCGGCCGCTGGTCAACCTTTCCCTCGCCGCGAACTATGCGTTCGGCGGAACCCAGGTTCTGGGATATCACGCCTTCAACCTGGCCGTCCACCTCCTCGCCGGCCTGACCCTGTTCGGCCTCGTGCGGCGAACGTTAGGGGAAGCCGGGAGATGGGAGATCGGAGACGGAACGCCCGCGCCCGGCATCCGATTTCCACTCTCCGCTCTCCCGCAGCAGGAAGCCACCTTTCTTGCTCTGGCGGTCGCGCTGCTGTGGACCGTGCATCCACTGTTGACCGAGTCCGTCACCTGCGTGGTGCAGCGCAACGAGCTGCTGATGGGTTTGTTTTATCTGCTCACCCTGTATGGCGTTGTTCGCGGCGCCGGCGCGGCCCGACCGGTGCGATGGCACGTCCTGTCCGTTGCCGCCTGCCTCGCCGGAATGGCGAGCAAGGAGGTGATGGTGTCCGCGCCGCTGATGGCCTTGCTGTATGATCGAACCTTTGTGGCGGGATCATTTCGCACCGCTTGGCTGCGGCGGCGGACGCTCTACCTCGGGCTCGCCTCCACGTGGATCGTGCTCGGCTGGTTGATGATCACGTCACGGCACCGCGGTGGAACCGTCGGCTTGGGTCTCGGCGTCTCCTCGTGGGACTACGCCTTGACCCAGTGCCGGGCCATCGTCCTCTACCTAAAGCTCACCGTCTGGCCGCATCCCCTGGTGCTCGATTACGGCGCCGGCTTGGTGAAGCATGCGTCGGAAGTCTTGCCCCAGGCGGTGCTGCTGCTGGCGCTGGCCGCCGGCACGCTCATCAGTCTCCGCCGCCGGCCGGCGTGGGGTTTTGCCGGCGCCTGGTTCTTCGCCATCCTTGCGCCGAGTTCCAGCGTGGTGCCTCTGGCGTCGCAGACCATGGCTGAACACCGCATGTACCTGCCGCTGGCGGCGGTGGTCGCCGTGGCCGTCTTGGGCGCAGTCCGCCTCGCCGGAACGCGCGCCGGTGTCGTGCTTCTGATTCTCGCCGCGGGCCTGGGCTGGACGACGGTGAGCCGCAATGCCGTCTACCACGACGAGTTGTCTCTCTGGCGCAACACGGTCGCCGCTTATCCGGAGAGCGCGCGGTCCCGCACCAACCTGGGCAACGCCCTGCTGGCGGCGGGGCAGATGGCCGGGGCCATCGAACAGTACGAAGCGGCTCTGCGCCTGCAGCCTTATACCCCCGAGGCCCACATCAACCTGAGCAATGCCTTCGCCCGGCTCGGCCGGCCGTCCGCGGCGGTCGAGCACGGCGAGGCGGCGTTGCGGCTCGAGCCCGACTCGGCCGACGCCCACGTCAATCTGGGCAACGCCCTGCTGCAGCTCGGCCGGGTCGACGAAGCGATCGGCCATTACGAAGCGGCGCTGCGGATTCAGCCCGGCGCCCCCGACGTGCGCGTCAACCTGGGCGCCGCCTTGCTGAAGGTCGGGCGCGCCGCCGACGCCGTCCGCCAGTATGAAGCCGCCGCGCGCCTCGAACCGGCGCGGGCGGAGACGCAGGCGGCCCTCGCGAACGCGCTCGTGAAGCAAGGCGACACGGCCGCCGCCCTGCCGCACCTCGCGGAGGCTGTGCGCCTCAATCCGACCGATGCCGAGGCCCATTTCACCCTGGGCAACCTTTACGCGGAATCGAACCAATTCCCGGAGGCAATCGCCGCCTACCAGGAGGCGGTGCGCCTCGACCCGACGCACTTCATGGCCCGCAACAACCTCGGCAATGCCCTCATGGTCGTCGGGCGGGTGGACGAGGCGATCGTGGCCTACACGGCCGCCCTCCAGCTGCAGCCCGACAATGCCACGGTTCGCGGAAATCTGCGGGACGCCCAGACCCTGCGCCGCCGGACCCGCCCCGGCCCCTGACGCTCCGGACCCTGACGCTCCGGCGGCATCGCCGGCAGCAGGTCCCTCCACGCATCACAGTACATGTCACGTATTACGTGACATGTCTCCGATCGGCTGCGGCGGTGTTCATGGCGCCGCGAAACTTGTGCCCCACCCCCGCTCGCATCGGCCGTGCGCCCAGATCGGCTAATCTCCGGCGCGGCTAGCCTGCCGGCGCACCTGTTCCAATGCGCGGCGGGCCTCGGCATCGTCCGGATTGAGGCGCACAGCCTCCTCGAATTGTCCAATCGCGTCTCGGAGGCGGCCGGACTGAACCAGCGCCGTCGCCAAGTTGAAATGAGCGTCGGCGGAGCTCGGGAGAAGGCGCAAGGCCTGCTCATATTGCGGAATCGCCTCCGCCGGCCGGCCCGCCCGGAGGAAGGCATTCCCCAAGTTGGCCCGGGCGTCCGCGTAGTCAGGATTGGCTTGCACCGCCTGCTCGAGGTGCCGGATCGCTTCCGGCACCCGACCGAGCCGGATGAGCGCCGCGCCCAGATTGCTGTGCGCCTCTGCAAAATCAGGTTTCAACCGCAGCGCCGCCTCGTAATGCCCGATCGCGTCCGCCGCCCGGCCGGCGCGGTCCAGAGTGTATGCGAGGTTGTACTCGGCGCCGGCATCGCCGGGCGCGAGCCGCAGCGCCGTCTCGAAATGCTGAATCGCCTCCGCGGTCCGCCCGGTCCGGCCGAGGGCGTTCGCCAGGTCGGAGTGGGCCCCGGCGTCATCCGGCTGAATTCGCACCGCCTTCTCGTACTCGCCGATCGCCTCCGGCCATCGCTCCGTTTGCGCCAACGCACGGCCCAAGTTGGCGTGCACGCCGGCACTCCCGGGGTCCAGGCGGGTCGCCTCGCGCAAGCGGGTGATCGCCTCTTCCCGCCGGCCCGCCTGCAGCAGCGCGCCACCCAGGTTGCCCCAGGTGGCGGCGGCGTTCGGTCTCAACCGCAGCGCTTCCTCCTCGTGGGAGATCCCCTCGGTCAGCCGGCCCGCTTGGACCAGGACGTTGCCGAGATTCGCATGCGCCTCCGCGCTGCGGGGATCGAGGCGCAACGCGGCTTCGTACTGCGCGATCGCCTCCGCAACCCGGCCAGAGTCGACGAAGACCTTGGCCAGGTTATTCCGCGCCACCACCGCGCCCGGATTCTGCCGGACGGTGTACGTCCACAGCGTCTCTTCGCTGCGGAAGACCCCGGCATAGCGATGGCTCGCCACCGCCAGTCCGGCGCAGGCGGCGGCGATCGCGCCCCACGCCCAACCGCGCCGCGCCGCCGGGAGCGCGTCGATCACGGCCCCGGCGCCGGCCACCGCCAATCCGATCACGCCGATGAGCGGGAGGTAAACGAAGTGGTCCGCCGCCCAAGCGATGTACTGGTAGGACATCTTGATCAGGCCGAGCACGGGAAGCAGGTTCAGGAAGAAGAAACCGAGGCCCAGGAGGGCATGGCGCCCCCAGCCGTCACGCCGCGACCACAGCCAGCCCGCCGCGGCGCCGAGGAGGGCCCAGGGGAGAAACTGCCACGCCGATGGCGGATCGACCGCCCAGCGCGGGTAGACGGGCATCAACCCCGCCGGCAGCACGCCCTTGGCGAAATAGAAGCCCACGCCGAGCCCGGCAGCGGCGAATCGTGACAGCAGACCGCCCACCGGAAGCTCGCCGGCCCCAATTGCCCGTTGCTGCTGAAACCACACCGTGACGAAGCCGAACGCCAAGGACACGGCGAAGAATGCCGCGCTCGCCCGCAGATCGCGCCAGCCGATCCTGCCGCGTTTCCACCAAGCGTGGACCAGGAGAATCACGGGCAACATCACCACCGAGCTCTTGCAGAGCATCGCCGCCAGGAACAGCAGGAGCGCCCGCAGGTAATCCCCCGCCCGGCGCCGTTCGTCATAGTCCAGCCACGCGCACAGTGCCAGCAGCAGGAGCGGCAGGGAGAGGGTGTTCTTGAGTTCGGCAATCCACGCGACGGACTCCACCACCAGGGGATGGATGGCAAAGAGGAGTCCGCCCAACCACGCCCGCCGGAGTC
>DATIWI010000310.1:0-3148 GCA_035519475.1 Opitutaceae bacterium | reverse complement strand
TGATCATGGGTCGAAGAACCACAGATAAACACAGAAGGACACGGCTGGTCTCCCTCAGAGCACCAGCCGCTCCCACTCCAGCTTCGGGCGCCTGAAATTCAATATCAGTCCCACCTTCAGCTTGGAAATCCGAAGGTAGTTGAGGATCTGGCCCCGCTCGATGTCGGAAATCCGGTCAATGACCTTCGTGTCAACGATGACCGCATCGCCGACGATCAAATCAGGGATGTAATCACCGACAACCACGCCCTTGTAGACGACTTCATACCTCTTCTGCTGATCGGTTTTCAGCTGACGCCGCTCTAGTTCCACCCGCAGCGCGTTCTCACAGGGCTTCTCATTAAGTCCATGCCCGAGTTCATTCAAAACCTCCCTCGCGCAGCCAATGATGGCAAACGTGAGCTCAGCGTGAGGTCCATCCCATCTGTGCCCCTCCGTGTTCATCTGTGGTTCATAGGCTCATGCGTTCGCGGAAGGCCTGGGCCTGGCGGCGGGAGAGCTCGACCTTCAGGCCGCCCTTGAGATGGACGAGCAGGCCGCCGCTGAACCACGGCTCAATCCGGTCGATCCAGGCGAGGTTGATGATCTGGCGGCGGTTGGCGCGGAAGAAGATCTTCGGGTCGAGGCGTTCCTCCATCGCGTTCAGCGAGCGGAAGAGCTGGGGCTGCACGTCGTTGAAATGCACGCGCGTGTAGTTGCCCTCGCTTTCCATGAGGCGGATCGCCTTCACTTCGACGAACCAGCAGCGCTCGCCCTCGCGCACGAACACCTTGTCCTCGGGCGCCAGCCGCGCCGGGCGTTCGGGCGGCGCGCCGCCCGCCCCGGCGCCGGCGCGCGCCGGCAGTTTCTCCAGCGCGGCGGCCAGCCGGGCCGGGTCCACCGGCTTCATCAGATAATCGAGCGCATTGAACTCGAACGCCCGGACCGCGAACTCATCGTAGGCCGTGGTGAAGATCACCTGCGGCAGGGGCGGCTCGAGCGACTCGAGGAGGACGAAGCCGTCATCGCCCGGCATCTGGATGTCGAGGAAGACGAGCTCCGGGGCCAGCGCGGCGATGCGCGCGCGCGCCTCGTCGGCGTTGGCGGCCTCGCCGACGATCTCGACCTGCGGGTGCTTTGCCAGGAGGCGCCGCAGTTCGTTGCGCGCCAGTCGCTCGTCGTCAACCAGGAGGGCCTTCATGCCGCGCGCGCCGATGGCGTTCTGAGAAAAAGCACCGCCGGCCGGTCGCCCGCGACCGCCCGCGGCGTCCAGAAAAACGGCTGGCGATCCCCAAGGGTTGGGAGCATTGCCGGCGAGGTCATCGCGCGTGCATCCCCAGGCGGCGGGCGGACCGCGGAATCAGCGCGGGCGCGCTGCCCGCCTCGCCGGTTTCGCCGGCCGGCCGCTCCTTCGCCGCGCCCTCCTCGGGCAGAACCACCTCCGCCACCACCCGCCCGGTCGGGTCCTCGCGCAGGTTGAGCGTGGCGCGGGCGCCGAACAGCAACTGCAGCCGCTCCGCCGCGTTGCGCAGCCCGACGCCGGTCGAGCCGCCGTTGGCGCTCAGCGTGCCCGGATTGGTCACCTGCAGGCGCAGCTGGCCCCGCTCGCACCGGGCGGCGATCACGATCTCGCCTCCTTCGCGGCGCGGCGCGATCCCGTACTTTACCGCGTTCTCCACCAGGGTCTGCAGCAGCATCGGCGGGACCGCCCAGGCGAGGGCGCCGGGCGTGATTTCGAGGCGTACGCGCAGGCGCTCCTCGTGCCGCACCTGTTCGAGCGCGAGGTAGTCGTTGACGGTGCGCAGCTCGTCCTCGAACGGCACGGTCTCGAGGTGCCCGCTCTGCAGCGAGTAGCGCAGGAGGTTGGCCAGCTGCGTGACCGCCTGCCGGGCCCGGTCCGGATTCTCGTCGATCAGCCCGCGCAGCGAGTTGAGCGAGTTGAAGATGAAATGCGGGTTGATCTGCGACTTGAGCGCGCGCAGCTCGGCCTCCTTGACCGACGCGACCAACCGGAGCTGCTCGATCTGGAGGCGGTTGTAGCGATCGAACAGATGATAGTAGAAATAGAGGCACAGCCAGCCGGCCATCAGCATCGTGCCCTGGATCAAGCTGACCGCGACAAGCGCCACCGGATGGTATTTCTGGGGCCAGGGGTAGCGCAGGAGACCGTAGAAGATGCCGTAGCCCAGCAGCGCCCACGCGCCCGACAGCACCGCCGCCATGCCGAGGACGCGGGGAACCAGCGGCCGCCAGCCCAGGTCCTTCCATTGCCACTTCGCGATCCAGTGCCGGCAGTAATGGGTGAGCAGCAGGCCGGTCGTCAGCGCCTGCACCACCGCCACCATGGAGCGCCCTCGGTCGGTCGGCGGCGAAAAGAGCCGCACGAACAGCAGGTTGACGACCAGAAAGAACGCCCAGCCCCCAAACTGGCACGCCACGTAGAGGCGTTCCTTCGCGCGGCGGCGATGGTCGGCGTCGGCAGCCGCGACGGCGGCGAGAGGGACCGGGGGCATGCGGAGCCACACTACATCACAGGGCCCTCCCCGCCGCAAACTTTAGACAGACGGTCCCCCGGCGGGATCAGCGGCAGCGCCCCCGTCCCCCGGCAGTCGCCGCTTCCCCGCCGGCCGGCCACCGGCTACCCTCGGCCATCATGCCTGCCTCCCTCGCCGTCAAGGGACCACCAACCCTGCTCGAGCTGTCCGGCGCCGGCTATCCGCCCGCCCACCTGGCCGACAGCACCGTCATCCTGATCGACGCCCAGCGCGTCTACGTCGACGGACGCCTGCCGCTCCCTGGCGTCCGTCCCGCCCTGCGGGAAGCGGCGCGCCTGGTTGCCCGGGCGCGCGCGGCCGGCGTCCCGGTGATCCACGTTGTCCAGCACGGCCGGCCCGGCGGCGCCATCTGCGATCCCGGCGGTCCGGATGTCGCCATCGCCGGCGAGGTGGCGCCGCAGCCGAGCGAGAGCATCATCATCAAGGCGCTTCCCAACAGCTTTGCCCGGACCGCGCTGGACGAGACGCTCCGGCGGCTCGGCCGGACGCAGCTCATCGTGGCCGGCTTCATGACTCACATGTGCGTGAGCACGACCGTGCGCGCCGCGCTCGATCACGGCTACCGCTGCACGGTGGTCGCCGCGGCCTGCGCCACCCGCGACCTGCCCGATGGC
>DATIWI010000309.1:0-11325 GCA_035519475.1 Opitutaceae bacterium | reverse complement strand
CGGCTTCGCGCGAGCCGAGAAACATGCCGGTGTTCTGGAGGAAGGTTTTCGCCTCACCGAAAAGATCGGGATGGTCCGGGTGAACCACGCCGGCCAGATGGTCGGCGGCAAACGGGGTGATGGCGGCGGCGCGCCCGGCAGGTGTGCGCTCCAGGTGGGCGGCCAGGGCGCCCGCGCTGCGCGCCGACGAGGTGAGCCACAGCGTCCGGCCCGTCAGGGCATGGCGGCGCGCCAGGTGCGCGGTGAGCTGCCGGACGCACGGATGCAGCACAAATCGCGGGTAGCCCTGCGTGACGTGCCGGACGATGGCGGGATCCTTCTCCTCATAGCCCACCAGGTCGCGCAGCGTCGGCAGGCTGACCGAGACGGCGTGCGGCCGGTCGGGGATGCGCCGCCCGAGCGGCAAATGGTGAAAGGCGGACATGTGCGCGCCCAAAAGACGGGCTTCCGGGCGGCAAGGCAATCCCAAGGTTGAAACGATGACACGAAAAGGTGATGAGTACGGGGCGCATGAAGCTGATTTCGTGGAATGTCAACGGGGTCCGGGCGGTGCTCAAGAAGGGATTGCTGGAGGTCATGGAGGCGGCAAAGGCCGACGTGTTCTGCCTGCAGGAGACCAAATGCCAGCCTGGCGACGTGCAGCATGTGGCGTGGCCGGGGAGTTGCCAGGCGGTGTGGAACTCAGCGCAGAAGAAGGGCTACGCGGGAACGGCCATTTTTTTCCGGAGGAAGCCGCTGGCCGTGAAACTCGGGCTCGGCGCGGCGGACCACGACACCGAGGGGCGCGTGATCACCGCGGAGTTTCCGGACTGGTGGCTGGTGAACGTCTACACCCCGAATTCGCAGCGCGGTCTCACCCGGCTCGACTACCGGGTGAGCGCGTGGGATCCGGTCTTCCGGAAATACCTCAAGAAACTGGAGAAGAGAAAGCCCGTGGTGTTTTGCGGCGATCTCAACGTGGCGCACACCGAGATCGACCTCGCGAACCCCAAGACCAACCGGCGCAACGCCGGCTTCACCGATGAGGAGCGCGCGAGTTTTGGCGGACTGCTGGCGGCGGGTTTTCTCGACACGTTTCGTGAGTTCGAGCGGGGCGGCGGCCACTACACGTGGTGGAGCCAGATGGGGGACTGCCGGGCGCGCAACATCGGGTGGCGCGTCGATTACTTCGTGATCTCACAGGCGCTGCGCCCGCGGCTGAAACGGGCGTGGATCTCGCCCGAGATCATGGGCAGCGACCACTGCCCGGTGGGAATCGAGATCGCCTGAGGCGGCGCGCCCGCGAACGGAGTCGTCATGGACCTTGCGGTGGTGAGCGGACTCAAGGATCTCCTGCTGCGCGAGCCGCGGTTGACTCTGGCTGTGGCGGAAAGCGTCACCTGCGGCAACCTGCAGGCCGCCATCGGCACCATCTCCGGCGCGTCCGAGTTCTTTCTCGGTGGCCTGACCGCCTACACGATCGATGAGAAGGTGCGGCACCTCGGGGTCGACCGGGCTCACGCCGAGCCGGTCAACGCCGTGTCTCGCGAAGTGGCCGAGCAAATGGCGCGCGGTGCCTGCACATTCTTCGGCAGCGATCTCGCGCTGGCGACGACCGGCTACGCCGAGCCCGCCGCGGCTCGCGGAGTGCTGCAGCCGCTGGCGCATTGGGCGCTCGCCCACCGGCGCGCGGACCAGACGCTGGTGCTCCGCCACGGCCTGGTGGAGCGCCCGGGCGCCGCCCGCGTGGAGATGCAGGAGGCGGTCGCCGCGGCCGCGTTGCAGGCGTTGCTCGAATATCTGCGCGAATTCCGCGGCACCTGACGCCCGTGCGGGCTCGCACGCCGGACCGCCGCACTCGAAGAGGGGCCGGTGTTTCGGGCCGCGCCGGCTGCTTGGCGCCAACGCGGCGCGCTCCAGCCAACTTGTCAACTGACAGTTGACAGCAAACCGTGGCCGCCGAGAACGGTTGCCGCGGCGTTCGGCGCGGCAACCCGCGCCCGAGGAGTCCCCCCTGGGGCTGGGTTCCGCTCCGCCGTTCCTGCCGTCGCCCCCGGAAACATGTCAACTAATAGTTGACATGTTCGTGGAGCCCCCCAAGGGAGGTGGTCGCCGGATGAAGACGCGCGTCCGGGGACGGCTCAGGAACTGAGCCGCTGCAGGTAGCTCATGAGCTCCTGGGCCTCGGGCTGCGCCGCCACCCAGTCGCTGAACAGGATCTCGGGGATGCCGTAGTCGGTGTTGTAGAACTGCTGCGTCGCTTCGACCTGAGGCGACATCGAGCCGGTCTTGACGGTCGCGCCCGCGTAGAAGCCCTTCACGTTGGTATAGACGAGCACCTGCGCGGTGAACGTCTTGGTCGAGCGTTCCGTTTCGGCGGCGTTCGGGCCCAGGACCGCCTTGGCATCCAAGCCGAAATTGAACCGTGATTTGAACAACAGCCGGGTGGACGCGTCGTCCATCAACACATAGATGGTCTCGACGGTCTTGCCGCCGGCCTGCAGACCGAAGCTGAGTTCGCCGGCCTTGATGAAGGCGGGCAGGCTCCATTGGCCGTTGGGCTTCCGGACCATCGCCACCCCCCAGCCGTCCTTCACGCCGAGCACCAGGCCGACATGCACCTGGTTCACGATGACGATGCCCTTGGCGCGGCGGAGCACGTCCGCGGGGATGGCCCGGGCGGGAAGGAGCATGGTGTCCTGGAGGATCGCCTCGCAGGTCTGCAGGCGGGCGACGTAGTCGGCGCGTTTGAATTGGGCCGCACCGGCGGCGGAGATCAGCGAGAGCGCGACGGCGAGAAGCAGGAGTCTTTTCATGGGAGAATGGATTCGCGGCGGAGGGCGAGGTTCCCGGGCGTTTGGGCGGGATCAGCAGTCACCTATGTCACGGACCGCGAGGAATGAAAAGAGCAGATTGGGCGCCGCTGCAAGACGACAAAGCGGCGTCCGCGTGGATCGTCCGGCGGGGGACGGAACCGGCCCGGAGAGGCTGGGCCCGCGCGGGTATCAGTCCAGCCCCCGGTGCTCAAGGTCTGATTCGTCCCAGCCCAGATAATGGCCGAGTTCGTGCAAATAGGTCAGGCGCACCTCGTCGCGATAGATGGCCTCGTCGCCCTCGGCGTAGTCCCAGATGTTTTCGAGGAAGAGTAGAATCTGCGCCGGGAGCGGCTGGGGGTCGCCGGGATCGGCGTTGTGCGGTTGCCCGACGAAAAGGCCGAGGATGTCGGGTTCCCAGCCTTCGGCCAGGATGGCGTCGTTCGGCTGCGATTCATAGCAGACGGGCACGCGCTGCGCCCGCTCCCGGACGGCAGGCGGCAGCCGGGCCTGGGTGACGGTCACCACCTGGCCGGCGAGGCGGGTGAGTTGGCGGAAGGTCATGGCGGAACGGGTGGCGGCGAGCGAGCCCAGCTTACTGGAGCGTTTCCCGCGAGAGGTCGAACCGATCGTAGCGGCGGCCGAGCAACCAGATGACGATGGCGAGCTCGCCGACCAGGATCACGCTGGCGGCGATCGCGCCGGCCAGCAGCGCGGCGCTCCACGTGTCGGTCAGCCAGCGGACGACGAACAACGGCAGGGCGCCGGCGACCGTCGCGGGCAGCAGGGCGCCGACCAGCGCCAGCAGGAAGCCGCCGGTGAAGATGAGCCGCTGTCCCAAGGCTTCCATGCCGCGGGGCTGGTTGAGCGACGCCATCCAGCCTGGAAAATACAGGGTGGCGGCAAACGGAATCGCGAACATCAACCCCGCGACCGGCGGGACGAGGAGGCCGACCTCGACGCCGCCGAGACCCGCCAGCCAGGCCACGCGGGCGGCATTGTGCGCGAGCGCCCCGGCCGCGATCGCGCCCACCGCCAGCACCAGCCACTCAATCGCGGTGATCAGCACGATGGGGGCGAGCATCTCGCCCAGCACGACCTGCCAGCCGAAGAGGGGATGGGTCTTGAGCACATCGAGGCGCTCGACCAAGAGATGCACTTGGCGGCGCATGAGCATCGGGACGAAGAACAGGATCCAGCAGCCCACCGGCAGGGCGGCGAAACCGATGACCTGCAGCCACGATCGGAACGCCGGCATGACGGCCAGCGCGATGGTCGCCGCGAGCACGGTCGCAGTGAGCGCCAGCCAGTTGCGCGGATAGAACCACGGTCCGGCGGAGATGAAGTTCTTCCAGAGGAACGCCACCGGCGCCGGACCCGTCGGCCGGAGCGGGAAGGGATCGTTCCGTCGTCGGGCGGGCCGTTGATTCCGCCAGCCTCGCCCGGCCCGGACGGCCGCGAGGCGATCCGCCCGCTTGCGGGCGAGCTCGAGCGAAGCCTCCTCAAACGACACCTCGGCGCGGATCACCCACCCATAGTGGGCAGCCAGAATCAGCAGCGCCGGACCCAGCGCCCGGACGAACGCGCCGCCGTCCCGTGCGAGAAACGGGGCCAAGAGCCAGCGAAACGGCGCGAGCAACCAGGGCAGGGGGGGCGTCGCCAACACCTTGTTGCCGTAGGCGATCACGGCCGCGGTTCCGGCCAGATCGTTGGCGGTGGCGGCGGGCACGGTGCGCCACAGCCACCACCCCGCCACCGCGCCGAGCAGGACGAGGCATCCGCCGAACCACAGGCGGCGGCGCGCCGGGCTCAGGCCGAGATGGAGTAGACGCTCCCGGGTGAACGAGGCGCCGATGCCGTGCAGCTCGATCGTTGAGAAAACAATCCACCAGCCGACGGCGTGGGTCCAGGCGTTGCCGCCGATGAAGGTGAAGCGGTTGGAGAGCAGGCCGAGCAGCGCTGCCGAGAACACGATGTGCAGCTGCGACTTCAGCAGTTTGAAATGCACCAGCGTCCGGCGGGCGATCGGCGCCGGGAAAAGAAACTCGACCTCGGCCGGGGTGAAAGCGAGCGCGGCGCGTTCGACGGAAAAGACCCACGCGTAGACCAGCCGGCCGATCAGCATCAGCAGCAGTACGAGCACGCCGAAAAACAGGCCGGCGGCCACCGAGTCCACCGCAAATCCGGGCGGAGCGGCGCCGCGATAGGCCAGGTGGCGGAAGAAGAAGAAATAGAAATACGCCGCGCCCACGATGGCTCCAAGCAGGTACCGCGGCTGGCGCAGCCGCAGCAGGCGCTGGCGCACGGCGTTGCCCAGCGAAACCCGTTGCAGGTACAGCAGCGCGCGAATCATGACCGGGGAGGGAGCGGCGGCGGCACGACCGGCGGCGCCTCGAGCGCGTCGCCGGTCGCGGTGAAGAACACGTCTTCCAGGCTGGCATCCGGGTGCTCGGCAAAACGCCGGTGCACCTCGGCCAGCGGACCGGCGGCAATCTTCGCGCCCTGTTTGAGGATGAGGACATGGGTGCACACCTCCTCGACGAGGCTGAGCAGATGGGAGCTGAGGATGATCGTGGCGCCCTCGCGGGCCAGCCGGCGGATCATGTCCTTCATCCGGCGGATGCCGGCGGGATCCAGGCCCGTGAGCGGCTCGTCGAAGAAAATGACCCGCGGGGCGTGCAACAGGCCGCAGCAGATCGCCAGCTTTTGCTTCATGCCGCGCGAAAGCTCGCCCGGCAGCAGATCCTTCTTGTCCGCCATGTCGAGTTCGGCGAGCAGCAGCCGGGCCCGCGCCTCATAGTCCCTGACGCCGTAAAGGCGGGCGACAAACACGAGGTGCTGCCAGACGGTCAGGTAATCGAACAGGCGCGGTTCGTCGGGGAAGAAGGCGAGCTGGCGCTTGGCGTCGACGGGATCGGTCCCCAGGTCGACTCCGCCAACCGAGATGGCGCCCCGGGTGGGGGGGATGACGCCCGTGCAGCAGCGCAGGGTGGTGGTCTTGCCGGCGCCGTTCGGCCCCACCAGGCCCATCACCTCGCCGGGTTGCACTGCGAACGAAAGATCCCGCACGGCGGCGAAATCACCGTAGAATTTGGTGAGGTTGCGGACTTCGATCATGCGGCGGACAGTGGGGAAGTTGCGCGGCGAAGTAAATTCCGCAGCGCGCGGGCGGAAACGGCGCCCGGCGGCCACCCCCGCGAGCGGGGTGCCCCCTGTAACCGCGGGCGGCGGAAGGCGTCATCGCCTTGCATCGGAAAAACAAACCCAGACGCCGGATCTTCCCATCGGTCCAAGCTCCCATGAAATCAGTCCTACGAATCGGTTTTTTCACGACCGCCCTGGCGGCGGCCCTCCTGCCCGGCCTGCGCGCCGCGGACCAGACCCCGCCCCCCGCGGCGGGCGACCAGAATCCCGCGCCCGCGCCGCCCCGCTGGCGGCGGGGGGCGATGCGCAATCGTCTGCAACACCTCGGTGAGACCCTCAACCTCACCCAAGAGCAAAAGGATCAGATCACGGCCATCTGGAAGGAACATACGCCGCAGCTGCAAGGCCTCCGGGACGACGAGGCGCGCGCGCGCGACGAACGGCGCGCCAAGCTGCAGGAGATCCGGCAGGACATGCGGACGAAGGTCCGCGCGGTGCTGACGCCGGAACAGCAGGCGAAGTTCGACACCCTGCCGCGCCGGGAGTGGGGAACAAGAGGACGCGGTCCGGGTCGGGAAGCTCCGCCGGCCGGCGGGTCGCCCGCGGACCACCAATCGCCTCCCAGCGACAAGCCGGCTGCGGACGCCAGCGCTTCGCCCAGAGGCGAGGCCTGAGCCCGGCATCATCTTCCGGGGACGCACTCCCCGATAATTGCAACCCGCCGCGGTGTCCTCGGACCCGCGGCGGTTTAATTTTCGACAACGCCCGTCCGCGGGCGCAGGGTGCTTCCCGGCATGCCCAACGGGCGGAATGTGATTGCCGGTGGCGGCGCGGCGGGTTTCTTCGCGGCGATCGCCTGCGCGGAGCGCAATCCCTCCGCGCGCGTCGTGATCTGCGAGGCCACGGCGCATCCGCTGGCGAAGGTGCGGATCTCGGGTGGCGGCCGCTGTAATGTCACGCACGCCTGCTATGAGCCCGGCGAACTCGTGCGCCACTATCCGCGCGGCGGCAGCGAGCTATTGGGACCGTTCCATCGCTGGGGTCCGCGCGAGACGGTGGCGTGGTTTGCCGCCCGGGGGGTCGAGCTGAAAACGGAGGCCGATGGCCGCATGTTTCCGGTGACGGATGATTCCGCCACAGTGGTCGACTGTCTGCGGCGCGCCGCGGTGGCAGCGGGAGTAGCGGTGCGCACCCGGTGCGGCGTCCGGGCGGCGCGCGCGGGTTTTGCGGTTGAGCTCACGACCGGCGAGACGGTGGGCTGCGACCGGCTGCTGATCGCCACCGGCGGCGGCAAGGAGGGCGCCGGATTCAGGATGGCCCAACAATTCGGGCACACGATCGAGCCGCCCGTGCCGTCACTCTTCACCTTTCATATCGCCGATCCCCGGTTGGCGGGCCTGCAGGGCGTGGCCGTGGAGCAGGTGACGGTGGCGGTGGGCGGCGCGAAGCTGCGGGAGGACGGTCCGCTGCTGATCACCCACTGGGGACTGAGTGGCCCGGCGATTCTCAAGCTGTCGGCGTGGGGCGCGCGGAGGCTGCATGACTGCGGGTATCGTTTCACGCTGCTGGTCAACTGGGTGGCGCCGCGCTCGCCCGGACAGGCGCTGGCGGAGTTGAGGGAGGTGCGCGCGGGGCATCCGCACCAGCGGGTCGCGCGGTGGAACCCGTTCGGCCTGTCGCAGCGGCTCTGGGCTCGTTTGGTGGCGGCCGCGGAGATCGCTCCGGCCCGCCCCTGGACCGCGGTGTCGAACGAGGCGCTGGGCGCGCTCGCCGCCGAGCTGACCCGGGGCGAGTTCACGGTCGCGGGCAAGAGCCTCTTCAAGGAGGAGTTTGTCACCTGCGGCGGCGTGCGGCTGGGCGAGATCGACTTCAAGACGATGGAAAGCCGGCGGTGCCCCGGCCTGTATTTCGCCGGCGAGGTGCTCGACATCGACGGGGCGACGGGCGGCTTCAATTTCCAATCCGCCTGGACGACCGGCTGGCTGGCGGGACGGGCGATGGCGGCTCAATGACGGCCCCGGCGCCACGCCAGCGGCCGGGGTTGCACTGGGGCCGGATTTCTGGCTCTGACATCTGACTCCTCCCATGCCCGGCTACTGGCAATTGTTGGCCATCGTCACGCCCGTGTTCGTGCTGTTTGCCCTCGGCGCGCTGCTGCGGAGCGTCTGTCGGCTCACGGCCGAAGCGGAGGCCGGCATGCTGCGCCTGTATGTGAACTGTTTCTATCCGGCGCTGATTTTGAAGAGCGTGCTGGGCAACGCGGCGCTGCGGGATCCGGCCAACATCGCCTGGCCGCCGCTGGCGGGATTCGGCACCATCCTGCTGGGCTTTGCCGTCGGCTATTACGCGGGGCGCGCCCTTGGCCTGCACGTGGGTTCCGGCCTGCGCACGTTTGCCTTCACCGTGGGGATCTACAACTACGGCTTCATCCCGATTCCGCTCATGGAATCGCTTTATGGCCGCGAGCCCCTGGGCGTGCTGCTCGTGCAGAACATGGGCTGCGAGCTGGCGATCTGGAGCGTGGGCCTCCTCGTGCTGTCGGGCCTCTCGCCGCGGGAAGGCTGGCGCCAGGTGCTCAATCCGCCTCTCTGCACGCTCGTGGTCGCACTGGGGATCAATGCGGGCGGGATCGCCCTGCCCGCGGTGGTGATGCGGGTCGTCGAGCTGCTGGGCGGGTGCGCGATTCCGTTTGGGCTGCTGCTGTGCGGCGTGACGCTGGAGACCTATCTGGCGAAACCGGGCCAGCTTTTCCATGGGCGCACGACCCCGGTGGCGTGCCTGCTGCGGCTCGCGGTCCTGCCGGTCGCGTTTCTGCTGCTCGCCAAGTTCGCGCCGGTGTCGCTGGAATTGAAGCGCGTGCTGGCGGTGCAGGCGGCGATGCCCTCGGGGATGATGCCGCTGGTGCTCGCCCGCCATTACGGCGGCCAGCCCCTGACCGCGGCGCAGATCATCGTCGGCACCACGCTGCTCGGCATCCTCGTGATTCCGCTGTGGCTCTATGTCGGCCTAGGCTGGGTGGGGGGATGACGCGCGGCTACCCCGACTGATCGAGCTCGGGCAGGGGCGGCATCGACCCCTCCGCCAACGGGTCCACCTTCGGCAGTTTGGCAGGAATTTCGACGCGATGCGGATGCTGGCGCTTCGTCATGACGGCGGTCGCGCGCTTGCGCAGCATGCGGTCGAGCTTGTCCATCAGCTTGTCGAGCGACTTGTAGAGGTCATCGCTGGCCACGCTGGCGATGAGATCAGGCCCGCGGATCTCGATGTGGCCTTTGGCGATGAAGGCTTGGCGCACAATCCGCGTCTTGTCGTGCTCCAGGTCGAGGCGCACGCGGATGATGCGTTCCTGATGGCGGAGAAGGCGGGCGGCTTTTTCGGCGGCGGCGGCCTTCAATGCATCGGTGAGATCGAGATGCACGCCGCGGATGATGATTCGGGTTTCAGGTGGGAGGGGAGCTTTGTGTGACGACATGATGCAGATTGCCGGCAGCCCAAGGCAGAACTTCTGCCGTCGAAGGGTCAACGCGTTCTTTTGGTCACGCCAGGGGTTGGCGGGAGCGGCCATGGCGGGATTGTGGGCGTCCGGCCGCAGCGGGGCCGGCCGGGAACGCGGGATTCTTCTTTAGATCCGCAGGTTTTAAAAGTAGCCTCCCGGTTGCGATTCGATGAAGAAATCCAGCTTCAGCGCGAATCCCGGCCGGCGGTGCGGGCTCCTGCTCCTCGGAGGTCTGCTTGCGGGGATGGGAGTAACCGGATTGCGGGCCGACAATCGGGTTGCCGTGCGGGCCAGGACTGACGCGAGCTACGAAGCGCAGAAATTCGGGAACGGTGCCGCCAAGGACGAGACCTATCTGTTTTTTCAGGGGCGGTTCTTCGGTGGCAGCACGCGGGATCGAATGCTGGAGAAGACGCCGTTTCAGCAGATCGCCAACACTCTGGCCGCCGGGCTGGCGAAGCAGCATTACTTTCCCACGCGCGACCTGCTGAGAGCCGACCTCCTCATCATCGTGCACTGGGGAGTGACCACCGTCACGGTCAGCGATTTCAGGCTGCAGGGTCGGACCACGCTGGCGGGCCGCGACGACGACGCCCAGTTGCGGCAAATCATCAAGAACTGGGCCGAGGAGCAAAAGGAGGCCGGGGTTTTCGACCCCTTCGTGCAGCTTGAAGCGCAGGCTATCGATAACTTCCTGAATCCCGCAGCGTTGGTTCACGATCAGATGCTCCAGGAAATGGATGCGCTGAGCCAAGAGACCTCCAGTGCCTCCAACGCGCGTCTCCTCGGCTTTGTCGAGGACATGGAAAAGGACCGGCAGGATTTCTTTGGCACGTGCCAGGGGGCGATGCTGCGCTCCATGCTGGCGGACGAGCGCTATTTCGTCGTGCTGTTGGCCTACGACTACCAGGCGCTCCTCAAGGAGCATAAGCAGAAGCTGCTCTGGAGCACCCGGCTCAGCATGCAGTCGCCCGGCATGAATTTCCGCGCCGGGGTCGGGCATATGACCAGCGCCGGCAGCATGGTGTTCGGGCATCAGACGGACGGGGTCAAAGTGAGGCTGCCGCCCGAACGGCCGACCAAGATCGAGATCGGCCCCGTGCGGGTCCTCAGCATGCCGGCCACGCCGTAGGGCGCGGGCTGGTCGGCCGCGATTCCCGCCAACGTCGTGGGTCAGTTTGCCTTGTCATCGCGAGGCCCGCAGAGCGGGCCGTGGCCATCCAGCTCGATTGCGTCGGCATCCCGCAAGTGCGGGACGCCTCGCAATGACAAACTGACCCCCCCGTCAACGGTCGCTTGCCTTCGACGGGCGGCCGTGGCACCCTCCGCCTTTGGTTCTTTGATTGGCGCGCCCAATCAAATCACTCGATTCCTTTGGCGTTTGAGATTTGGCCTTTGGGATTTCCGCGCAAGCGGGCATGGGGGTGTTCCGGATTCGACCCTTGGTTGGATCGCGTCGCTGCCTGTCGAGGATGAAGGTTGGCCTCGTTAAACCGCCTTCAACAAAACAATAGGCAACTACGAAGAGATGCCTCTCGCTGCTTAATTGAGCAGTGACGTTCCGCCGGCGACGCCTGCTGGCCGGACGGAACGACGACAGCAGGCATAGCCGGGGTGGCCGCGGACGACGCCCCGGCCGTACCTTCAATCGGCCGCTGGCCGGTGCCAAGCGCGCGCCTTCGCGTGGTGCCGGCGAGATCAAAAAGACGCTACACAGGTAGACGCGGCGGGTGAAGGTCAGGGGGACGCGGGTTCAACTCCCGCCACCTCCACCATTCGACTCGCGCCAGATGGCGCTCGCTCATGGCGGGCCACGATTGACGCGAGTCGAATGGTGCCCTGAGCAAGCCCCTTGACGGGGCGCGTCGAAGGGCACAGGCAATGACCTGAGCT
>DATIWI010000308.1:0-4727 GCA_035519475.1 Opitutaceae bacterium | reverse complement strand
CCTCGTTCTCAACGATGTAGACGCGGTACGGGTGCACTTCTCCTCGCAATCCCGCCGGGTATTGGGTGCAGGGGTTGGATTTGAACCAACGACCTTCAGGTTATGAGCCTGACGAGCTACCAGGCTGCTCCACCCTGCAACATGGAGGGACGAAAATTGGCGCCGGGGAATGATCTGTCAACGGCTATCTGGCGGAAAGTATCACGGCGTGGATCTGCGAGATTGTGCTGTAGGGCAGTTCGCGCGCTGGGAGTATCCGAGATCGGCGCGCTCGCGAGCCAGGTTCGGCGGCCATCCCGGCGGTTCCGCTCTTCGCCAGGCAGGCCGGCCCGGGCTGGGCCGGCTTCTGGCATTGGTCTTCCCCTCTTGCGTTCCGGTCCCCATTAGCCACAAAAGGCATTCGGCCGGCGGTTCACTTCCGTCGAGATTCGAATACGCCGGTGGCCGCGCTGAGATGCCCGCGCGAATGGAATTGCCCTCGCCATGACCACCCCACCCGCCCCCACTACTGCGCCTTCACCCAATTCTGCCGGCATCGGCCCGTCGCCGCGCCTCGTCTCCCTGGACGCCCTGCGGGGCTTCGACATGATGTGGATCGTGGGGGCGGATGCATTTGGCAACGCCTTCGCGCACTTGCGGGGCGGGCCGGTGGGCCGGGTCCTGGCGACCCAGCTCGATCACGTTTCGTGGGTGGGTTTTCACTTCTATGACCTGATCTTCCCTCTTTTCGTCTTCATGATCGGCGTGGCGCTGACGTTCTCGCTCAACCGCCTGATCGCGACCGAGGGCCGGGCGGGCGCGCTGCGGCGCGTGTTTCGCCGCGCGGTGCTGATGTATCTGCTGGGCCTGTTCTACTATGGCGGCCTGGCGACCCCGCTGGTCCAGATCCGCCTGCTGGGCGTGCTCCAACGGCTCGCGCTGTGCTATTTCTTGGCGAGCCTGCTCTTCATCTACCTGCGCCCCCGAAACCTCGCGGTGGTGTGCGCCGGCTTGCTCGTGGGCTATTGGGCCCTCCTCACCTTCGTGCCGGTGCCCGGCTTCGGCGCAGGCGACTTCGCGGAGGGACACAATCTCACCAACTGGCTCGACCAGCATTTCCTGCCCGGCCGCAAATGGGACGGCGACCACGATCCCGAGGGGCTGCTGAGCACGCTGCCCGCGGTGAGCTCGTGCCTGCTGGGGGTCTTTGCAGGGCTGCTGCTCCGCGATGCCACGCGCACGGAAAAACAAAAGGCGGCGCTGCTGGGCGGCGCCGGGGTCGCGCTCGTCCTGCTGGGGCACCTGTGGGGCCTGCAGTTCCCGGTGATCAAGAAGATCTGGACTTCATCCTACGTCCTCGTGGCCGGCGGGTGGAGCCTGCTGCTGCTCGCGATTTTCTACGGCATCATCGACGGATGGAAGGTGCGCGCCTGGGCCACCCCGTTTGTCTGGCTCGGCACCAACGCCATCACCATCTACCTCATCAGCAACGTCACGGATTTTGGCGCCCTGTCGGCCCGCTTCACCGGCGGCGACGTGGCGGCCTGGCTCGACGCCCGTTGGAGCGGCCTGAGCGGGCTGGCGCTCGCGCTCGTGAGCGTGTTGCTCTGCATGGCGGTCTGCCGGTTCCTCTACCAGCGGAAGATCTTCCTGCGCCTCTAGGGGCGCGCCCAGCCCGCCTGACAACGCCATTGACCCGCTCCCCAAGGTTTCCTTGTGTGGCGGCCAAACATGACCTCGCCAAAGCCCTCGCTGGACGATCTGCGCATCGAGCGCGGCCCGCCGCGGAATGCGCCGCCGCGCCTGCTGCTCGTCGCGGTGGCGGCCGTCATCGCGCTCGTCATGGCCGGCGCGGTCTGGTGGGGGACGCGGACCGCCGCGATTTCGGTGCGCATGGCGGTGGCGCGCGAGGCTCCCCGCGTGGGCAACATGCGCACGGTCCTGAATGCCTCCGGTTACGTCACGGCCCGCAGGGAGGCCACCGTGTCATCCAAGGTCACCGGCAAAGTCATTGAAGTGCTCGTGGAGGAGGGAATGCACGTGAAGGACGGCCAGATTCTCGCCCGGCTGGACGACACCAACATCCGGGCGAGCCTGCAGCTCGCCGAGGCGCAGCTGGCGGCCGCCAAGACCGCGCTGGAGGAGACGCGGGTGCGCCTGCGCGAGGCGGAGCAGGAGCTGCAGCGCCAGACCAGTCTCCGCGAGGGCAAGGTCGCCACCCAGGCCGATTTCGACCACGCCCAGGCCGCCGCCCTCGCCTTCCGGGCCCGGCTGGAGCAGCAGCAGGCGGACGTCGCGGTGGCGGAACGCACCGTCGCCGTCTGGCAGCAGCAGCTGGACGACACCGTGATCCGCGCCCCGTTCACCGGCATCGCCACGTCCAAGAACGCGCAGCCGGGCGAGATGATTTCCCCGATCTCCGCGGGCGGCGGTTTCACGCGCACGGGCATCTGCACCGTCGTGGACATGTCCTCGCTGGAGATCGAGATCGATGTCAACGAGAGCTACATCAACCGCGTGGAGGCGGGGCAGCCGGTCGAGGCGACGCTCGACGCCTATCCCGATTGGAGGATTCCCTGCAAGGTGATCGCCATCATCCCGACCGCGGACCGCGAGAAATCCACGGTGCGGGTCCGGGTCGGCTTTGACCAGCTCGATCCGCGCATCCTGCCCGAGATGAGCGTGAAGGTCGCTTTCCGCGAGGCGGGCGGGACCGCGCCGGCCGCGGCGACGGTGCTGGTGCCGAAGGCCGCGATCCGGCAGGACGCCGGGCGCGACGTGGTGATGGTGGTCCAGCGCGGCCGGGCGGAACGCCGCGCGGTGACGGTGCTCAGCGCGGGCGCGAACGACACCGAACTCAGCGCGGGCGTGGCCCCCGGCGAGAGCGTGATCGTGGACGCGCCAAAGGAGTTGACGGACGGAGCCGCAGTGAAGGAGATCAATCCATGAGCGAGGCGAACGTGAGTCACGGCAACAACACCCTGGTCGACGTTCAGGGCGTGGAGAAAGTCTTCCGCCGGGGGTCGGAGGAGATCCACGTCCTGCGGGACCTGCACCTGCAGGTGCCGGCCGGGCAATTTCTCGCGCTGATGGGGCCATCCGGCTCCGGCAAGAGCACGCTGCTGAACCTCATCGGCGGTCTCGACCGCGCCACCAGCGGCACCGTGCGGATCGCGGGCGAGCGCCTGGACGATTTCTCGGACCACCGGCTCGCGTCGTGGCGGGCGCGGCACGTCGGCTTTGTGTTCCAGCTCTACAACCTGCTCCCGGTGCTGACGGCGGAGCGGAACGTCGAACTGCCGCTGCTCCTCACCCACCTCTCGCGGGCCGAGCGGCGGCGCCACGTGGAGGCGGCGCTCGCGATGGTGGGGCTGGCCGATCGCGCCAAGCACTTCCCCCGCCAGCTCTCCGGCGGAGAGCAGCAGCGCGTGGGCATCGCCCGGGGCATCGTCACCGACCCCACGCTCCTCCTGTGCGACGAGCCGACGGGCGACCTCGACCGCAAATCGGGCGACGAGGTGCTGGAGCTGCTCAAGGCACTCAACCGCGAACACGGCAAGACCATCATCATGGTCACCCACGATCCGCACGCCTCGGCGCGCGCGTCGCGGACCGTCTACCTCAACAAGGGCCAGCTCACCAACGAGCCGGTGAAATAAGGGGTCAAATGACCAAGGGACCAGGAGACCAAAGGACGACGGGACTTGACGCTTTCGCGCGATCCCAAAGCCCGTTGCCAGCCGCTCGGTCCCGGGGGCCATCACACCCTTCGCCCCTTGGTCTTTTGGTCCCTTGGTCCCTTGGTCCCTGAGTTCCTCCTGTGAAATTCTTCCATCTCATCTGGCGCAACCTGATGCGGAAGAAGCTCCGCACCCTCCTGACGCTGCTGTCGATCGTCGTGGCGTTCGTCCTCTTCGGGCTGCTGTCGTCGATCCGCCAAGCGCTTACCGGCGGCGTGAGCATCGCCGGAGCGAACCGGCTGATCGTGCGGCACAAGGTGTCGATCATCCAGTTCCTCCCGTACAGCTATAAGGCGCGGATGGAGCGCATTCCCGGCGTGTCGCTCGTGACACACCAGACTTGGTTCGGCGGGATCTACCAGGATCCGAAGAAGTTCTTCATGCAGTGCCCCGTCGAACCGGAGTCGTTTCTGGACATGTTCCCCGAAATGCTCCTCCCGCCCGAGCAGAAGGCCGCCTGGCTCAAGACGCGCACCGGCGCCATCGTCGGCCGCACGACCGCGGAACGCTTCGGCTGGAAGATCGGCGATAAGGTGCCGATCACGTCCACCATCTGGCTGCAGACGGACGGGACCCGCCGGTGGATTTTCGATATCGTCGGCATCTTCGACGGCCGGGAGAAGAACACGGACACGACCCCGCTGTTCTTCCGCTACGACTATTTCGACGAGGTGCGGAACACGGCGCAGACCTGGGGCCACGGGCAGGTCGGATGGTACACCGTCCGCGTGAAGGATCCCGCGGCGGCCGCCGCGGTCGCCCAGGCGGTGGACGCGGAGTTCGAGAATTCGTCGGCCGAGACCAAGACGGAGCCGGAAGGCGCGTTCATCCAGGCCTGGGCGAAGCAGATTGGAAACATCGTCTTCATCGTGGCCGCGATCATGGGGGTGGTTTTCTTCATCATTCTATTAGTGGCTGGCAACACGATGGCCCAGGCGGTGCGCGAGCGGACCGGCGAACTGGGTGTGCTTAAAGCCATGGGTTTCAGCAACGGGAGAATCATGAGCC
>DATIWI010000307.1:0-16073 GCA_035519475.1 Opitutaceae bacterium | reverse complement strand
GGCGGTGCACGGCGATCAGCGCGCGGAGCGCTGCCAGCCGCCGGGCGATCTCCGCCCCGCGGGCCCGAACCCGGGGCTCATCCGCCTCATCGCGCAGAAAATCAGCCCGGCTCTGCTTGCATTCGAACAGCGCGACCGCGCCATCCGCCGCCAGCGGGTGCCGCGACGCCGCGGCCACGTCCGCGCGGTACCCGCTGGCCGGGACGTGGACTTCGAACGCCGCCAGGGGGAATCCGTTGGCGCGCGCCCAGGCGAACGCCAGCGCTTTCAGCTCCGCATGGGCTTTGGTCTCTCCACGTGTCAACAGGACTGGTCGTAGGCCGGCGGGAGCGCCAAGGCAAACGGAAGAGTCGCGGTGACATTTCCAGCCGGCATCGGCCAAAGGCGCGCCGCCAAATCGCCCATTCAGGATCCGGGCGGGACGCCACGCCGCGGCAGCCGCGTGCAACGGTGGATCGCCGCCTCCCGCGGCCACCCGTCACGCGGGCAATCGTTCAAGCCGACCAGCCCAGGTCGTCTTCATCTCCCGGCCCGCCCATCAGCCAATCGGCGGGGCGCCGGTCGGGGCGGCATTTATCAGGATCAAGGCGGACGCGCTGAGCGCTGCCGCCGGCAAAGGAATCGAGAAAGTGCAAGTATCTATCGCAATTCAACGTGACTGAATTCCGGACCGAGTGCGCGCAGACCGATCGGAGGGGCGCGGCCGCCCGCGGCGGTGTGCGCAGGGCAAACCCTGGCGACGTCCGCCCGTCGCCGCGAAGCGAGAACTCGTCGTTGCTGGAATGGTCACGGACTGGTGCCCTGTCCGTCCTGAACAGGAGGCGCTCCGCCCGCTGCTCCGCGGCACCGTCGTTCGCGACGACGATGATGATGAATCGGGCGGAGAATGCAGGGAGCATGGTGGCGGTTCGTTTGATCGGCGCGGGGCATCCGGCACGTCGCATCGGCGCAAGCCCGGTCGTGCCTTCCGCAGCGGGCCAAGCCCGCGGACACCGCTTACATCGCCACAGTGTGAACCAGCAGCGGACGGCGGCTGTAATCGTTGAGTCCGATAAACGCCAGCCCGGCGATGGCGAACAGCGAGAAGACGACTTCACCGCTAAAGAACGCCGCAGGGGCGGCGACACCGATGAGCCCGGCAAACGCCACACACGGGATGCTGGCACCGAGGACGAGCATGAGGATCTTCAGAGTAGTTTTCATAGTAGTGATTCTCCTATTGCAGGGGCCGTGCCAAGTGTTCGCCAATCTCTTACCAGCCTCATTGCCATCACTTTATGCAATCACCTGTGCACGCACCCCCGAAATTGCCGTCGAATCAGCCCGGCCGCGGGAAGCGCGCGTCCCGAATGCGGGACAGTCGAAGTCCGGGCAGTGGGCCGACTGTCCTGGAGCTGCCATCTTTCGCTCTGCAGGTGGAATCAAAAGCCCCGGCCCGCGAACGAGAGTGGGAGCGCGGAGGTTGATTTGATGATCCGGGCGGCGAATCAGATGCGCGGCCGCTGGAGTGCGCTGTCGCGAGCTCAGTACATCACCCGGCCAGCCAATGTCTGCCACTCCTTCAAGACCGCGCGGGCTTCGCCGTGCAACACTTGCCGCACGGGCAGGCGGTGCTGCGCCGAACCGCGCCGGTACTCCTCGTACATGACCGCGTCGTCGAAACCCGCCGCCTGGGCATCGAACCGGTCGGCCCCAAACACCACCCGCGCCACCCTCGCCCAATAGGCAGCCCCGAGGCACATGGGGCAGGGCTCGCAACTGGAGTACAGCACACAGCCGGTCAGCCGGAAGGTCCGCAGGCGCTTGGCCGCGTCGCGCAACGCCACGATCTCGGCGTGAGCCGTCGGATCCCCGGTCGCCACCACGCGGTTCCAGCCCATGCCCACGATCCGGTTGTTCCTCGTCACCACCGCCCCAAACGGGCCGCAACGGCCGGACTTCATGTGCTCCCGGGCCAGGCGGATGGCCGCGCGCAGCCAGCGTTGGTCGATTTCCTCCTGCGTGCGCAAATCGCGTTTCTTCATCGCATTTCGCCCGTGGATGGCAGCCGGTGATCTTCGGCCCCCGCCATTCCTACCGCCGCGCCAACCGCCCGCTCAATCACAATCAGCGGCCCCGGTGCGCCGGGGACCTCCCACCCGCCATCGCGGGCCCTGCCCGTGCGATCGTCACGCGCGGCGGCGCGCTGCTGCGTCCATCCTCAGTGGCGCGCCTCGGGGGATTTCTTCGGGACGTCAGGCTGTCGCGTTGCCGCCTTGACCAGCAGCCGGTGCCATGCGCTCCGATCCATGTTCTCAAGCGTTCCGCCGAACACGAGCGGTTCGCTGAGCAGGGTGTATCCGCCGGCATCCTTTTGCGCCGAAAGCAGCCCGGCCGCCTCCATCAGCTTGGCAACTCGGCCCCGCGCCCCGAATTGCAGGTCTGCGTGCAGCGGCTGCGCGCGGAGCGCACGGCCTGGCACGTAGCCGATCTGCCCGGAGCCCGTGACGCGTTCGTCCCCCGCAACCATCACGATATCGAGCAGTCGGATCGTCTGATCGGCGCCGCGCAGCGCCGTGAGCTTGCATTCGTCGAAGCCGATCTCGGATGTTTCGTTGATGACGTCGAGGACCGCTTGCAGCGTCGGACTCACCGTTCGCCGGCCGGAACCCGCATCCACTCCAAAGAACTTCCCGACCGCCGAGCCCATTCGGCCCAAGGCGTCGCCGACGGCCGAATCCTTCTCCGGCGGAGCCGCTTCGTCCACGTCAGACTTGAAAACGCGCACAATCCCCGCCGTGCTCGCCAGCTCGATCCTCTCTTCCATGCGGCTGACCACATCCGCCAGGTTGTTCCCGGTTCCCGTCAGCGTCCCGGCAATGGAGAACCGACCCTCGATGAGCGGGTCCCCTCCCCCCTTGGCGGCGGAGAAAAGCGAGGCCACCTCGACCGGTTCGAGCGACGCCGTCGCGTTCAGGCGGTAGGGAAGCTCGGCGGCGGCATCGAACGAGAGCGATCCTTCCACGTTGGCGATGCGATGGGCGGCCACCGCGCCGTGGCCGCCCTCCAGGTGAACCGAGCGTTGGTCCACCTGCAGGCCACCCCCGACGTGGTCGAGGACGTAGCCGGCGGCGCTCAGCCGGTCGAAATCAAAGAGGATGCGCCCGGCCGAGCTGCCCCAAAATGGCACCGAGTCCCGCGCCGTGGCCGCTGCCGGCCCGGCGGTCGCGGCCGGCGGCCAGCCACCCGCCCGGGCCGCCGCGCCGGCGAGGAGGCGCAGGTGCTCCAGCACGGCCTCTTTTCCCGTCACTTTCAGATAGGTCTGGGTCGCCGCTCCTTCGCGGAGCAGGGTTCCGTCGATCGACACCTCCGAAACGCTGGGCCCAAACGCGATCTTGAGGGGCGCTTGGAATGAGATCCTGCCCCCGGCCTCCACCGTCGCGTGCACGCCGGCGGTGAGCGTGCGGTGCTCGTCGCGCCCGACGAGCGCCAGCTTGCCGTCGAACTCCGTGGCGGCGCCCACCGTCGCGGAGAAATCGCCCGAGGCCGAGCGACCGCCGAACCCACCGAGATCCGGCAAGGCGTCCTTCAGCGCGGGTGCCTGGAGATCCGCCTTCCCAGCTCCGTGGATCGCGATCGGTTTGCCCCGCTCCGCTGGCAGCGACGCGCCGATCTCGAGTTCCGCCAAATCGCCACCGCCGCTGGCGATCTTCAATGGCGCGGCCTGGACCTGCCATCCCTGGGGGCCGTAACTCGCGTGCAGCGACACCGCCAGATCCAACCTCCGGCCCACGGTTCTGCCCGCGTGCGTCACCGCAACACCAGTCGCGCTGACCGGCGACCTTGAATGCAGGTCGAATTTTCCCCCTCCCGCCCGCAGAGCGAACTCGCCGGCCGCGTCGCCGCCGGACCAGGCCAAGCCTTCCATGAGGCTGGGCAGGCGGTCCATGGGGAACCCGTGGACGGAGATGTTCATCCAATCCTTCGCCGGATCCGCCGGCTTCGGCTCGCCGGTTGTCTCGTCGATTTCGAACGGCTGCAGAGCGTCGACGACGGCGGTGGGCCCGTGGCCGGCGAGGGAGACGCTCAGGCTGGCCACCCGCAGGGCTCTTCCGCTCTGCACAACATCGAAACTGGCCTCCAGCGTTTCCGCGCCGAAGCGCTGCAAAAGCGGCGCCATGGCCTCCCACTGCGGCACGGCCCCGCGCAGGCGGCCCCGCGCATGCACCGCGGTGAAAGCAGCGTCGGCGTCGAAATCGCCGCTGCCCACCGCCGCGATGCGGGGCAGCGGCCGGCCCGGCAGGAACGCGGCGACATCGGTGTCCTGCACGTCGAGTTTCCAGGTTCCGGCCATCCGGTTCGAATCCGCCAGGAAACGCGCCTCCATGGCTGCGAGGTGGCGCTCGCCGCGCCTCACATCCAGCGAATAGGTCTCCCCACTTGGGCCGAGTTCCACCGCGGCTTCCGCCGGCAGAGTCACCGGATTCGGAAACGGTCCCCCCTCCGCCGAGATCTCCGCCTTCGCCTCGAGCCGCCGGAACGTTCGGGGGCTGCCCATCGCGACGAAAAAGTGGCCGTGGCCGGCGAGGGTCACCAGCCCCGCTTCCGCATCGTACACCTGCGTCATGACGTCGATCGCGAAATCGCCACTGTGTCCGGAGGCCATGCCGCCGCCTTTGGCGACGACGTGGATCCGCACGGGGTCCGGCCTCGGCGGCGCCGCGACCAGGACATCGCCCTCCAGATCGATCCCGTCCAGTGAAAGATCAAAGGGCAGAGCCCATCGACTCAGCGCCCCGCGGATCATGCCGGCCAGGCTCTGCGCGGTCAGCGCCGGCGACTGACCGGTCGCCGCCGGTTTGGCGACCGCTCCGCCCGGTCCCGGCGCGCCGCCCGCGGCGGGGCGCCCGCTCAGGTCGAGCGTCCAGCCCTTGGCCACCAGGCGCCGCACCAACAGCCGCCGCTGCCAGAGCGCGGTCACGATCGGCAGCTCGGCCGCCAAGGCGGGCACCTTGAGCGTCGCTCCGCCGACCTTCGCCTGGAGTTCACCGATCTCGACTCGTCCGAAGCGCGCCATCACCGAGTCCACCGACCCCTGGATCGCGGGCGACCGCGTCAATGCCATTTCCGCCACCCACGTCTGCACGAGGGGGGAGAACGCGAGAACCACCAGCACCGCGATCAACACGGTCGCCAGCACGAGGCATTTCAGAAGGAATCGGAGTATTCTCACTCGCGGCGCGCACCAGTCAGACGCCCGATCACCGGCGAAGTTTCATCGGACCCAGCCTGCGCCGGGCCGCCGGCCGGTGGCAACGGTTCTTTCGCGGACCGATTTCTTGGTTTGCGCTCCGGCCAGCCGCCGAGAATAAAGTGACCAAACCCCGCGATTGGCCCAAAACCATGCAACGCTTCCTGCAACCCCTCCTCATCGCCACGCTGGCCGCCGCCACCGCCGGCGCCACTCCCGTCACCGATCGTCTCGGCCTGCAGCTCTGGAGCCTGCGCCTCGATCTCGACGCCAATGTACCCAAAGGTCTGGATGAGACCAAGGCCTTGGGCTTCACGCGCGTGGAGACCGCCGGAACCTATAACCTGAAGCCGGCGGAATTTCGGGACCAGCTCGCCGCGCGGGGCCTCCAGGCCGTGGCGGCGCACATGCCCTACGAGCGGCTGTCGGGCGATCTGGCCGGCGTCATCGCCGAGGCCCGGACGCTCGGAGTCGAATATGTTGTCACGCCCTGGCTCCCGCAGCCGGAGTTTGACCAGGCCGCGGCGCGGGCGGTGGCGGCCGACTTCAACAAGTGGGGTCGCGCGCTGCGGGCGGCGGGGATCAAGTTTGCCTTCCACCCCCATGGCTACGAATTCCACCCGATTCCGGGCGGCGGCGGGGAGACACCATTTGACCTCCTGGTTACCTTGACCGACCCCAAGGACGTCTCGTTCGAGATGGATGTATTTTGGGTGGCGCATGCGGGCGTCGATCCCGTCAAGCTCCTGGCGAAGTATCCGCACCGGTGGGCCTTGCTCCACGTCAAGGATCTGCGCAAGGGCGGGGAGGTCGGCGTCGGCACCCGCAGCGCGCCGCCGGGGGACCAGGTGGCGGTGGGCACGGGCCAGCTCGACTGGCCGGCGATCCTGCGCACGGCCAAGGCGATCGGCATTGAGTATTACTTCATCGAAGACGAGACCGCGGCGCCGTTGGAGAACATCCCGACGAGCGTCCGCTATCTCCAATCCCTCAATTACTGACCCGCCATGCCGACGAATGCCTCCCGCCTGTTCACGGCGAGCCGCGTCGCCCTGGTGGTGACCGCCATGAGCTTCGCCCTGCGGGGCGCGGCGATGGGACCGTGGGCCACCGCATTTAGTCTCAGCAAGGAGGAGCTCGGCTGGATCGCCGGGACGGCGTTCTGGGGATTCACCGTGGCCATGGTGATCGGCGGGCCCCTGTGCGATGCCCTCGGCCTGCGGCGAATCATCGGCATCGCCTTTGTCGGGCACCTGGGGGCCATCCTGCTCACGATCTTCGCGTGGGATTTCTGGAGCCTCTTCGTGGGCACGCTCCTGTTCGGAATCGCCAACGGCTCGGTGGAGGCGGCCTGCAATCCGCTGGTCGCGACCCTCTATCCGACCGACAAGACGACCAAGCTGAACCACTTTCACGTGTGGTTCCCGGGCGGCATCGTCATTGGCGGCGTGCTCGAATATCTCCTGAGCGGAATGGGGCTGGGCTACAAGGTGCAGTTTGCCATCATGCTCGCGCCCCTGGCCGTCTACGGCGCGATGTTCCTTGGGCAGACCTTCCCGCGCACGGAGCGCGTCGAGCAGGGGGTATCGACCGGCGCGATGTTCGCCTCGTGCCTCGCTCCCCTGTTTCTGCTGATGGTGCTCTGCATGCTGATGACCGCAGCCACCGAACTTGGGCCCAATCAGTGGATCCCCAACATTCTCTCCAACGCCGGCGTGCCGGGCATCCTCGTGCTGGCGTGGATCAACGGGCTGATGGCGGTCGGCCGCCAGTTCGCGGGCACGTTTGTCCACCGGCTTTCGCCGGGCGGCATGCTGGTCGCGAGCGCGGTGCTGAGCGCGGCCGGGCTGTACGCCATCAGCCACTCGACCGGCGGGATGCTGTTCGTCACGGCAACGATCTTTGCGCTCGGCGTGTGCTTCTTCTGGCCGACGATGCTGGGCTATGTGAGCGAGAATTTCCCCAAGACGGGCGCGCTGGGACTGGCGATCATGGGCGGTTCCGGGATGCTGAGCGTGAGCTTCGTCCTGCCCGTCATGGGCCGCTTCTATGACCAGGGCATCGCCGCGCGCATCCCGGCCGGGCAGACGGCCGCCGCACTCGCCGCCGCGCCCGCGGGCGGCGATCTGGGACAACTGTGGCTGCGGATCCAGGCCGACGCCGGCCTGGCGACCCTGGGCCGTGTGGCCGTCCTGCCGGTGATCCTGTCGGTCGTGTTCGCGGCGTTGTGGGTGGTCCGCCGCAAGCGCCCGCAGCCCGGGGTGAACTGACCGCGGGCGCTGCCGCCAGAGCTGCCTGCCATCCGGCTCAGGCCTTCGGGCGGATGTTCTGGTTCACGCGAAACAGATTCTGCGGATCGTATTTCTGCTTCACCTCGGCCAGCCGGTCGTAGCCGGGGCCATAGGCGGCCTTGATGCGATCCGACTCATCATCGGTGATGAAGTTGACGTAGACGCCGCCGGTCGCAAACGGGGCGGCGTCGCGGAAGAAGCCCCGCGCCCACTCGATGCACTTGGCATCCTCGGCCGCCGTCTCCCATCGCCCGTGAACGTTGCAGACCCAGATCGCGTTGCGGTGCGAGTAGGCGGTCGCCTCGGGGGCCGGACGGGTGGTGGCGCCGCCGATCAAGCCGAAGAAGATCTCGCAGTGCGGGGAGGGCAGGCGGCCGACGTAATTCACCGCCACGTCGATCGCCCCGTCGCTGAGCTCGACGAAATTGTGCGACTTCCAGTAATTGCGGACGCCGGGAGTCAGCAGCGGGTCGAAGGCCTGCTGCCAGGCCCGGTACGGCATGACGCCGATGTGTTCGCCGAGCACGGTGCCAAACTTGCGCAGCGGCGCGATGGCCCGCCGGCCCCTCTCCGGATCGCCGAAGTGGCAGATGGCCAGCACCACGACCTCGGTGCCATGCACCGCCGCCGGCAGAAACGGCAGCGGCGGCGCCTTGCGCAGCACGGTCCAGATGCTGGTGTCCCGGGAGAGCTTCGCGCACCGTTCCCGGTACCGCTTCAGCACGGCGGCCGCCTCCGCGAGCGGATAGACGACCAGGCCGGCCAGCACGTCGGGCCCCACCGGATGCAGCTTGAACTCGAAACGGGTCACGACGCCGAAGTTCCCGCTCCCGCCGCGGATCGCCCAGAACAGGTCGGCGTTCTCCTTGTGGTCGGCCCGCAGCAGCCGGCCGTCCGCGGTGACGACATCGGCGGCCAGCAGGTTGTCGATCGTCATGCCGTGTTTCCGCGACAGCCAGCCGAAGCCCGCGCCCAGCGTGAGGCCCGCGATGCCGGTGGTGGAATTGATGCCCACCGGGGTGGCCAGCCCGAACGCCTGGCATTCGTGGTCGAAATCGGCGAGCGTCGCGCCCGGCTCGACGTGGGCGACTCGGGTCCGCGGATCCACCCGCACCGACCGCAGGTGGGAGAGGTCGATCAACAGACCGCCGTCGCACACGGCATTACCCGCGATGTTGTGGCCGCCGCCCTTGATCGCCGTCAGCGCGCCGTGCTGTCGCGCGAAGGCGACCGCCTGGCGCACGTCGGCCACGCCCGCGCAGCGAACGACCAGGGCCGGCCGGCGGTCAATCATGGCATTCCAGACGGTGCGGGCCTTGTCGTACCCGTCGTCGCCGGGCAGCAGCAGCGCGCCCCGCAACGAAGATTTCAATTGATCGATTGCGGCGGAATCGATCGTGACCGAATCGCCGCTCCCACGGATTAGCTGCACACTGCTCATGAAGACGAGTCTCCTGGCTACGGACTGGGGTTGAGGGAAAGACCCACCGGGGTTCGGTGGTGGGCAAAGGACTGGCGCGAAGCGGGGAAAATACGGGGATTCAACCGCAATTCAAACCGCGCTCCCAGTTTTCGATCCGTCGCTCCCCTACGGCGCGCCGCGGTTCGCCCGCCATTTCAGCCCCGACGGACCTTGCCAATTCACCTCCTTTGGATAAAAACCCCCTCCGGTGCGCGCTCGAACGGTCCCGGCGCGCCGCCAAGGAATGAACGTCGATCTCCCCAAACCAGTGCAACCCGTCGTCGGCAAGCCGCTGCGGGTCAGCGACCGGGCAGAGATGCGCGACGTCCTCGAGGATGCCATCCAGCGGGCCGGGCGCCGACAGCTGCGCATCCGGGTGCCGGGCGACGAGGGCTTGATGCAGCGGCTCCCCGGCTGCCATTTTCATTTCAAGCCGGAGGTTTTTCTGCAGATGGAGGGACGGACGGAGTTCCGGTTTCCCAAGGAGTCGTTCGATCTCCGGCCGGGGGACCTGTGCATCGTGCCGCCCGGGTTGCCGCACGGCGAGTCGGTCTATGCCGAGGCGGGCCGGCCGTTCCGGAATCTGGTCGCCGGCTTCTACAGCCAGACGCTGAGCCTGCACCTCGCCTACGAGGCCGCTCCCCGCAAGCCGGACATCGAGGCCATCGAGTTCTTCGATCTGCCCAACGCCGACGAGATCGTGGGCCTGACGCAGAGCGTGATTGCCGCCTTCCGGCGGCAGGCGCCCGCCCGCGATCATGTCTTGCGCGGCCTGGTCACGGCGCTGCTGGGCATGTTCGAGAACATGGTCGCAACGACCACCGACCGGCTGAATTCGGATTCTGGCAAGGTCTTCCATGTCAAGTGGATCGTGCGCGAGCAGCTGTCCAACCCCACTCTGAGCGTCAAGACGATCGCCGAGCGGCTCCAGTGTTCGCCCGACTATCTTTCGCATCTCTTCCACAAGGAGACGGGCGAAAAATTGATCCAGTATATCCACCGGATCCGGATCGAGGGCGCACGCCTCGCCCTGGAATCAACCCCCCTGCATATTTCCGAGATCGCCTTCGCCAGCGGCTTCGACGATGCCGGCTACTTCGCCCGCGTCTTCAAGAAACAATGCGGGGAATCCCCGCAGGAATTCCGGGCGCGGCTCGATCTGCGCCGTTCCGGGAAGGAAAGCCAGCCGAAGACGATCTACTACGATCGGGTGGACTACAGCGCCGGCCGGGCCGTGCCGCCGGACGGGGCCGACGACGGGGGCGACTGAGCGCCGCAGGCAGCATCAAGCCGGAAGCGTCAGGCTTGCAGCGTGGCGGCGCCAGCCGGGTTCACGCCGGCGCCGCGGCGTCATTCGCCGGCACGCGCAGCAACGACAGCGCGGCGATCAGCATCGAGCCGCCGCCCAGCAGGACCGCGGGCATCGCCTCGCCGCCAAAAAACCGCTGGACCACCGGGCCCAACACGGTGGATGCGAGAATCTGCGGCAGCACAATGAAGAAATTGAATACGCCCATGTAGAATCCCATCCGCGCGGCGGGGATCGCATTGGCGAGCATCGCGTACGGCATCGACAGGGTCGTGGCCCACCCGATGCCAACGCCCGCCATCGATACCAGCAAGCCGCCGGGGTGGTGCCACAGGCCGACCGCCAGAAGCCCGAGGCCCGCGGCCACGAGTCCAATCGCATGCAGCACCCGGCTGGGAATGCCGCGGCGGCCCAGCGTCACCAGCACGAATGAGAAGGCCAGCGCCGTGCCGTTGTAGGTGGCGAAGCAGATTCCACCCCACTCCACCCCACGCAGATAGGCGGGCGAACCCGGTGTGCCGCCGTAGATGCGATGCGCAATCGCCGGCGTAAAGTAGATCCACATGCAGAAGAGCCCCAGCCACGTGAAGAACTGCACCACGGCCAGCCGGCGCATGGCCGCAGGCATCCCAAGAATGCCCTTGAGGATCTCGGAGAAGGCCGAGCCCGGCGCGGCCACCCTGGCGCCCGGCGCCGGCGGATGCTCCGCAGTCGTGATGATCGTGTAGAGCACCGCGGCGAGAAAGACGGCCGAGCCGAAATAGAACGCCACGTGCACCGTGTGCGGGATGGCATTGCCGCCCGTGGTCGTCGCCGGCACGCCCACCACGTTGGTGAGAAGCCAGGGCAGCGCCGAGGAGAGGACGGCACCCGCCCCGATCAGCAGGCTCTGCATTGAAAAGCCGAGTTGACGCTGCCCCGGCGGGAGCAGGTCGCCGACAAAGGCACGAAATGGCTCCATGCTGATGTTCACCGAAGCGTCAAGGACCCAGAGCAGACCCGCCGCCATCCACAGCGACGAGGAATTCGGCATCGCTACGAGCGCGAGACTGGCCAGGATCGCGCCTCCGAGGAAATAGGGCCGCCGGCGCCCGAGCCGGGTCCAGGTGTGATCGCTGTAGTGCCCGATGATTGGCTGGACGATCAATCCGGTCACCGGCGCCGCCAGCCAAAGCAGGGGAATCTGACTTTCGGACGCCCCGAGGTATTGGTAGATGGCGCTCATGTTCGCCATCTGCAGGCCCCAGCCAAACTGGATGCCCAGAAAGCCGAAGCTCATGTTCCAGATGGCGGGCAGCGACAAACGGGGGGATTCGCTCACGGGTGGGTGGGGATTGGAAGGGCGGCGGCCGAGGAGGAAAGCGATTGATCGGCTGAAGGCAACTGCGCGGGCGGCGCGCTGTATTCCCGCTGCCGCCGGTCGCCGGTCCGGTCGTAGAGCGCCAGCCAGCGGCGCAAGGGCTCCAGCCGCGTCCGTTCGAGGCGGGCCAATTCCACCGCGCTGAACCGCCAGCGCCAGTTGCCGTCTGTGCTGCCCGGACGGTTCATCCGCGCCGTCGACGGCAGATTCAGCAGATCCTGCATCGGAACGACGGCCAGCCGCGCGACGGAGGCGAGCGCGGCCCGGACGATTGGCCACGCCATCGGCGCGCCGGTGAGCCCGTAATAGTCCGCCACGCGGGCGAACGTCTCGCGATCGAGCCCTTCCAGCCAGCCGCGCGTCGTGTCGTTGTCGTGCGTCCCCGTATAAACCACGGTGTCGGTGGCGTGAAAGTGCGGGAGGTTGACGTTGTTGTCGTCGTGCCCGTAGCTGAATTGGAGGACCTTCATGCCGGGCAGGCCGGCGGCGCGGCGCAGGGCCACCACGTCCGGCCCGATGTAGCCAAGGTCCTCGGCGATGATCCGGGCCTGCGGCAGCGCCCGCTTCACCGCCGCGAAAAACGGCAGCCCGGGCCCCTTGCGCCAGGCGCCATTGCGGGCATCGGGCGCGTCCGCCCGGATCTCCCAGTAGGTGTCGAAGCCGCGGAAGTGATCGAGCCGGATGACGTCGTACAGCTCGAACGCGGCCCGGAGGCGGTCGAGCCACCATCCGTAACCGGTGCGCGCGAGGCACTCCCAATCGTAGAGCGGATTGCCCCACAGCTGGCCCGACTCCGAATAATAGTCGGGGGGCACCCCCGCCACGGCCTCGGGTTGGCCGGCCGCATCGATGCGGAAGACTTCGCGCCAGCGCCAGCAATCGGCGCTGTCCAAGGCCACGAAGATGGGCAAATCGCCGATGATGCTGACGCCGCGCTCACGCGCGTAGCGCCGCAAGGCCGTCCATTGGCGGAAGAAGAGAAACTGGTAGAAACGCTGGTGCGCCGCCGCCTCCGCCGCCGGGGCCGGCAGGCGTGCTTCGATTCCGGGCCGCCAATCGCGCCACTCCGCGGGCCATTGCGTCCACGGCTGGCCGCCGAAGTGGTATTTGAGCGCCATGAAGGCCGCGTACGGCTCCAGCCAGTCCGCCTGGGCCCGCACGAACTCGGCCAGCGCCGCCGCGCCGCCCCACGGGGCCCGATTCGCCAGCTCCTGAAACCGGCGGAGCGCCCGGCCCAGCACGGGCCAGAAGCACAGATAGAGCTCGCCGTAGTCGACGCGATGCGCGGGCAGGTTCCGCAAGGGGGCCAGTTCCGCCGCGGTCAACAGCCCGGCTTCCCGCAGTTCCTCGAGGTCGATGAAGTACGGATTGCCCGCGAAACTGGAGAACGACTGATAGGGAGAATCGCCATAGCCCGTCGGACCGAGCGGGCAGATCTGCCAGTGGCGGAAACCCGCCCGGGCCAGAAAATCCACAAAGGCCCGCGCCCCCGCGCCCAGGTTCCCGATGCCGTGGGTTCCGGGCAACGACGAAACGTGGGCGAGGACGCCAGCCGTGCGTGTGTTCAACCAACTGGGGGCGGGGGTGTCCATGGCGGGCTGCTTTGAGGGTCAGCGAAATTGGATTTCGTGGGGCCGCGCATCGTCCGCCAGGCGGACGCGCATCACGCCGGTGGCGTCGCGCCACCATCCGGCGGTCGCGTCCGCCTCCGTCCGCGCCGCGAGGGCCTGGCCGTCGAGCGTCACGGCCGCAGCGGCAGCGGCGCCGTGCACGGCCAGCTCGAGGTGGCGCGGACCGGGTTCGTAGTGGCCCGCCGGGGCCGGCAGCACGACTCGCCAGCCACCATCCGCGCCACGGCTGCAGCTCACCGCCGTCCGGCGGAAGGCGCCTTGCCGGTACGCAGGGCTGACGCCGTCGTCCTCATACAACGTGCCGGCGGCGCCCCCCTGGTCGTCGGGAAAGATATCGAAGCGGACCGGATCCCAGGCGTGCTCGCCCACATAATGCATGGGGTCGGTCGACGGAAGCACACTGCCGCCGCGCACAAAGAGCGGCACCCGCTCCAGCGGTGCCTCCACCCAGAGCAGGCGGCCGCCGGCGATCCGCTCTCCCGTCCAATAATCATACCAGGGGCCCGCCGGCAGGTAGACTTCACGCCCGCGCACGCCCGGGCGCAGCACCGGGGCGGCCAGCAGCGCGTCGCCCACCATGAACGCATCGTCGAGGTTGAGCGTGTTGCGATCGTCCTGGAAGTTCAGCACGAGGGGCCGGAACAGCGGGACGCCGGTGCGATGCGCCTCCTCAACCGTCGTGTAGAGAAACGGCAGCAGCCGGTAGCGGAGCCGGAGGTAGTCGCGGATAATGTCGGTGTAGACCGGCCCGAAGCGCCACGGCTCGTGGTCGTAGTTGTCGATCGCGGCATGGTTGCGGCACAAGGGAGCCAGAAAGGCGAGCTCGTAGCTGCGGACGAGCAGTTCGGCCGACGCGCGCCCGATGAAGCCGGGGATGTCCGCCCCGACGAAGGTCTCGCCGGAGAGGCCGAGCGAGGCGAACATCGGGATATTGAGGGCCAGCGAATCCCAGGTGGCATTGTTGTCCCCCGTCCACATCGCCGCGTAGCGCTGCACGCCGGCGTAGCCCGCGCGCGTCAGGATGAACGGCCGGCGGTCGGGCCGGAGGCGCTCCAAGCCCTCGTAGGTGGCGCGGACCATGTTGAGCGCGAAGACATTCCGGTTCGCGGCGTAGGGGGTGTGCGCGCCGAGATCGTCGAAGACGACGTCATGCTGGCTGCGGCCGGTCTGGTCGGTGAAATCCGACGGCTCGTTCATGTCGTCCCAGATGCCGGCCACCCCGGGATCCAGCAACGCGCGGTGCTGATCGCCCCACCAGCGCCGGGCCTCCGCGCGCGTATAATCGACGTAGACCGCCTTTCCCGGCCAAACCTCTCCGATCCAGAGCGAGCCGTCGCGGCGGCGCAGGAAATAATCGCCGGCCATGCCCTCGTCGAACACGGCATAGTGGGCCTCGCGCGGAGCGCCCGCGGCCGCCGGCTGGTACTTGACGCCCGGATCCACGATCGTGACCACCTTCACCCCCAGCGCCTGCAGGCGCGCGAGCAAACCCGCCGGATCCGGAAAACGCTGCGGATCCCAGGTGAAGTCCCTGAATCCGTTCATGTAGTGGATGTCGAGGTAGAGCACGTCGAGCGGCAGCTCCTCCCGGCGGTAACGCCGCACGATCGCCTCGGCCAGCGAATCGGGATAGTAGCTGTAACGGCATTGCTGGTTGCCCAGCGCCCATAGCGGCGGGAGCGGCATGCGCCCCGTGAGCTCGGTGTAGCGGCCGAGGACCTTCTTCATGCCCGGCCCGGCGATGAAATAGTAATCCGCGTCGCCGTCCTCCACCGCGTACACCGCGGCTTCCTGCCCGGACTGGCCGAGGTCAAACGTCGAACGGCGCGCGTTGTCGTAGAACAGCCCGTAGGCCGCGCCCTCCTCCCACCCGAGATAGAACGGGACGCTCTGATAGATCGGATCGGTGCCCTCGACGTAGCCGGGCGTATCGGAGTTCCACATCGTGAACCGGCCGCGCCGATGGTCGAGCCGCGCGGCCTTCTCGCCGAGACCGTAGAATCGCTCGTCGACACCGAGCCGTTTCGCCACCTCGAGACGCCCGGTCGCCGGATCCCGCGCCATCGGGCGGGCATCGGCGTTGATCAGGCGGTGGGTGGCGGCGTCGCGGAACTCGATCAGCAGCGGCTCTCGCCGGACCACCACCTCCAGTTCCGCGGTGACGAGCGTGATTGCCTCCGCCTGCTCCTGCAGTTGCCACGGCACCGCGGCCCACTCGGTTTTGGCGATCGCCCACGAATGATCCGGGGCGGCGGGGCGGCCGGCAAAGAGCGCGCGGACCCGCACGAGGTCAGGTGCCAGCACCGTGAGCTGAACGATGGAGCCACCGGCGCAGGTCAGCCGCAGGCCGCGGTCGTCCCGGTCCACCCGGGTCACGGCCCCGATCGGAGCCAGACCCGGGCCGTCGGCCGCCCAAGCGGAGGCGAGCACCCAGAAACCGATGAAGAGCGAGAGGCAGGCACGCACGGCGACGGTAAGGATGGGGGCGGCAGGACCAGCGCCTGCCGCGCGTCTATCAGCGGCCACCAGAACACTGCTGATGGCCGCCGGGAAACTGAACGGGCGCGCAGGCCCGGTGGTCTAGAACTTGTAGGTGGCGCCGATCGAATACGAGGCCCCGTATTTCTGGTAATTGATCACCTGGCGCGGGTCGCCGTTGTTGTAGGTGATCAGGGGCTCGTCATTCAGGTTGTACGCCTGGAGGTAGACCGACAGGCCCTTGAGCGGGCCGGACTGCACCGAGTAGCCGATCTGGGCATCGACGATCTTCTCCGGTTGGGCCACCGAGAA
>DATIWI010000306.1:0-3162 GCA_035519475.1 Opitutaceae bacterium | reverse complement strand
ATGCACAAGCCAGCAGCGATTTATGCGCGTGTGTCCTCGGATCGCCAGAAGGAGAATCACACGATTGCCAGCCAGACGGCGGCGCTGGCCGAGTACGCGCAGGCGCGCGACCCCACAAAACCGCCGGCATACGCCGCCTGTTTCGCCTACTAACTTCCGATAGGTCCTAGTCGTTCCAGGAATGGATAATTGACTGGCCGCTGGGCCCGCCCTAAAATCACACTGGACTTATCCAGATGACTTTCGCACCCAGCCGGACGATCGATAATTACGAGCTACTCGGGATCAGCGACAAGCCTAAAGCAGGGATCACTTACAAAGTCCGCAACCTTGATACCGGCGAGATGGAGACGCTCCGCGCCCTGCCCGGGGCGGCGTCCGCCGATCCCGAATCCCGCAGTCGGTTTCTCCGCGAGATCAGGATTCACACGCGCCTCTCGCATCCGAATGTCGTAGCCTTTCACGACGCGTTCGAGTTCGATGACCAACTGGTCATGACGTCGGAGTACTTCGAAGGCGACACCGTCGCGGAGCTTTGCCGCGGGGGTCCGCTGCCATCGAGCGAAGCGGCGCGGATCGTCTGCGATGTGCTCGCCGGATTGGAAGAGGCCCACGCCTTGGGAATCGTTCACCGGGGCATTACGGCCGAACACGTGATCGTCACGCCCCGCGGCGATGTCAAGCTAGGCGGATTCGGCCTGGCGAAGCCGGCGTCCGACATGGATCTGACCCAATCCGGCGTGGTTCTCGGCGACCCGAGGTATATTTCGCCCGAGCAGGTAATGGGAGCGGCCCTGGATGCAAGATCGGACCTGTACTCGGTCGGCGTTCTCCTGTATCAGGCGCTGGCCGGGAGGGTTCCGTTCGACAACCCGAACGAGTTCGATGTGATGGTGGCGCAGGTAGGTTCCAGCCCGCGGCCTCCCAGTCTGCTCAACCCAGGGATCTCACCGGCGCTCGATAGGGTTACCCTGACCGCCCTCGCCAAAAGACGGGAAGACCGCTTTGCCAGCGCACGGGAGTTTCGGCTGGCGCTGGCTCAGGCAACGGCAACGACGACGGAGGAGGAGTTGGAACCGGCGACCGCGCCTGCGGCTCCGTTTGCCCCGCCGCAATTCCTGGCACAATCGCAATCTGCTCTTCGCGCGATGCCCCTCGTGATGGGCCTCGCCGCGGGAACCGCGTTGCTGGCGGCAGTTTACCTGGCGATGCATTAAGGCCCCGGGGGTAGCCTTTGACGATTCAAATCGGCGACATTGTCGGCGACTACAAGGTGATCGAGATCATCGGTTCCGGCGGTATGGGAACGGTGTATAAGATCGAGCACCTGCTCACCAAGAGGGTCGAGGCGATGAAGCTTGTCCCGTCGGGGCTGACTTCCAGCCCTGAACAGGTACAGAGATTTGAGCGCGAGATCCAGGTGCAGGCACGCCTCCATCACCCGAACATCGCCTCCTTGTACAACGCCTTGCGGAACGGCAACAGCATCGCTCTGGTGATGGAATTTGTCGAAGGCGACTCCTTGCAGAGCATCCTGGAGCGCGGCCCGCTGCCGTTGAAGACCGCCGCGGATTACGCAAGTCAGGTCCTTGCCGCCCTTGCCTACGCTCACCGTGAGGGTGTCGTTCACCGCGACGTGGCGCCGGCGAACATCCTCATCACTCGCGAACGCATCGCCAAGCTGACGGACTTCGGGCTGGCGCGGGCTGCCACCGATCTTCGCGTGACCACGTCCGGCGTCCCGGTCGGCTCACCCTGGTACATGTCTCCCGAGCAGGTGAGAGGTATCGAGCCCATCGACGCACGCACGGATATCTATGCCATGGGCGCCGTGCTCTACGAGATGCTCACGGGCGCGAAGGTGTTCGACGCCGATGGGGCGTTCGCCGTCATGAGCGCGCACACCGAGACGCCGCCGTCGCCGCCGAGCACCCGGAGGCGAGACATTCCCGAGGCCTTCGACCAAATCGTCCTCAAGGCGCTGGCGAAGGATCCGGCGCAGCGATTCCAATCGGCGGACGATTTCCGGCTGGCCTTGCGGAATCCGCCGCTGGTGAACCGGCCTGTCAAAGCGCTCCGGCCACGCCTGTCCCGCGCCGAAGCCGTGATGGGCTTTATGCCCGTGGTGGTAGTGGCGGGTTTCGGCGCGGCGCGGGTCTTCCAGAGGCCGGTCCCGGTTCACGCGCGTGTGACGAAGCCGCCCGCGCCGTTACCGGCAGCCACGCCGTTACCGGCAGCCACGGAGCATGGGGCGGCCCTTCCGGCGCCGGAAATCGAGACGCCCGTCATACCCGTTGAAGGAGTGCCGACGCCGGCGCCCCGGCCGCCTCGCGCGGCCAAGCCGCCTGTTCAACGGCCCAGCCGTCCCGAGCGGAACTATGCCATTCGAGTGACCGGCGGCGAAGTGGAAGCGCCCGCGCCGGTGGCTTCTTCGCCCCCGGTTTCGGCGCCGTCCCCAAACGTGCCCGATCCGCCCGCGGTCTCGCTGCCGCTTCCCAAGCCCGAATTGGAAACGGCACCGGCAGAGGCGGCGCCGGACAAGCCGCAGAAAAGCGGCAACCGCCTGGTGCGCGCGCTTGGCAAAATCAATCCCTTCCGCAAGGGCGGCAAGCAGTAGCCTACTCGTACCTCAAGGCCACCACGGGGGCGACCCGCGTGGCACGGCGGGCAGGGACCACAGTGGCGATGAGCGCCACAGCGGCCAGCACAAGCGCGACGCCGACAAGAGTCATCGGGTCGCCTGCGTGTACGCCGTAGAGCATGCCGGCCATGAGCCGGGTTAGCCCGAAAGAGGCGGCCAGCCCGATGCCCAGGCCCGTCAAGACCGAAAGCATCCCGTGGCCGGCGACATCCTTCAGCACATCGGCCTGACCTGCCCCGAGCGCCATGCGGATGCCGATCTCGCGCGTGCGCTGGGCGACCGTGTAAGCGATCACGCCGTAGATCCCGAACGCCGCCAGCACGAGCGCCAACACGGCGAATATGCCCAGGAGCAGCATGGAAAACCGCCGGCCTGCGATGGAAGCCGAGACGATCTGCTCCATGGTCTGCACTCCGAATACCGGCTGGTCGCTTCCACCGCCGAGTACCGCACGGCGCACCGCCGGGAGCGCGGCGAGCGGGTCGGCGCCCGTGCGCACCACATAGATGCAGGAGCCTGCC
>DATIWI010000305.1:0-5823 GCA_035519475.1 Opitutaceae bacterium | reverse complement strand
CCAATCTCGGCAACACGGAATTCGGCCTGTACTACCTCAAGTACAACAGCCGCCTGCCGCTGATCAGTGCGGTGACTCCCTCCACGCCCGTCGCCCCGTTTGTCCCGGGCGCCCTCGCCGCGTTGCTGATCCAGAACGGCGCCGCCACGGCCGCCACCGCGCCGACGATCGCGACGCAATTGCTGACGCTTTACGCGACCAACCCGGGCCTGCTCAACGCCGGGCAGCTGGCGTTGATTGCGGGCGCCCAGAAGATCGGGTTCCTCAATGCCGCGGCCACTGGCAGCTACTTCATCGAGTACCCCGAGGGAATTGACCTGATCGGGGCCAGCTTCAACACCGACCTCGGCAATACGGGCGTCGCGCTCCAAGGCGAGGTCTCCTACAAGCGGAACGTTCCGTTGCAGGTGGACGACGTCGAGCTCCTGTTCGCGACCCTGTCGTCGCTTAACCCGACCTACGGCGTCTACAACCAGATCGGCAACTTCTACAATCAGCTCGGCCGCGAGGTCTCCGGCTACCGCAAGATGGGCGTCTGGCAGGCCCAAGTGACCGCCACCAAGGTCTTCGGCCGCCTGCTCGGTGCCGACCAGCTCACCACGGTGGCCGAGGTCGGCGCCACGTGGGTGCCCCAACTGCCCGACAAGAACCTCCTGCGCTTCGACGGCACGGGGACCTCGACGGCCGGCTTCATCACGGAGATGGTCAACACCGGCAACGGCGCCTATCCGGCCACGCCGTACAGCGCCTTTCCTGATCCGCTTTCGTGGGGCTATCAGGTGGTCGGGCGCCTCGACTACAACAACCTCTTCGCCGGCATCAATCTATCGCCGTCGGTCGCCTACTCCCAGGATTGTTCCGGGAACACGCCGCTTCCCTTGGGTAACTTCCTGCGGGGCCGCCGGGTCCTCACGGTGGGCGCTGATTTTGTCTTCCAGAACCAATGGGCGTTCGAGCTTCGCTATGTGAATTTCTTCGGCGCCAGGCCCTACAATCCCCTCGCCGATCGCGACTACGTCTCCGCCACCCTGAAATTCTCGTTCTAACTCCGCGCCTGCCGACCGGATCGCTCCCGCCACGAACCTCCACTTCCCTCCCGCCATGCGTATTCCAATACTCGTTTTCGGTGCCCTGCTCACCGCCTCCGCCTTTGCCGCTGTCAGCAGCGAACAGGCCGCCCGCCTCAACAAGGATCTGACGCCTATGGGCGCCGAGCGGGCCGGCAACGCCGCCGGCACCGTTCCGGCCTGGACCGGCGGCATCACCCAGCCGCCGGCCGGCTATGCGCCCGGCATGCACCATCCCGATCCGTATGCGTCGGACCAGCCCCTGTTCACCATCACTGCGGCCAACCTGGACCAGTACCGCGAGCAGCTGCCCGCGGGCACGATCGCGCTGCTGCAGGCCTATTCGGACTACAAGGTGCCGGTCTATCCCACCCACCGGAGCGCCGCGTTTCCCGCCTACATCTATGACGCCACCCTGGCTAACGCCACGCGGGCCCAGCTCGTGCATGACGGCAACGGCGTCGAGGGCGCCATCATCGGCGAACCCTTCCCGCTGCCGGCGAACGGCCAGGAGGTCATGTGGAATTTCCTCCTGCGCTTCCGTGCCGTCGCGGCCATCCGGCATATTTCGCAGGCCGCCCCCACGCGCAGCGGCGTCTACACCCTCGTCAACTTCGACGAGAACTTCCTGTTCAACTACTGCACGCCGGGCATGACCGAGCAAAAGCTCAACAACACGGTCTTCTACTTCAAGCAGGAGGTAAAGGCCCCGGCGCGCCTCGCCGGCTACATCCTGCTCGTGCACGAGACCCTGGACCAGGTGAAGGAGCCGCGCCGCGCCTGGACGTACAACACCGGGCAGCGCCGCGTGCGCCGCGCCCCCGAGGTCGCCTACGACAACCCCGGCACCGCGTCGGACAACATGCGCACCAGCGACCAGCTCGACATGTTCAACGGCGCCCTCGATCGCTACACCTGGGAGCTGGTCGGCAAGCGCGAGATGATCGTGCCCTACAATTCCTACAAACTCCATTCCGACAAGGTGAAGTACTCGGACATCCTCAAGCCCCTGCACATCAACCAGGATCTCACCCGCTACGAGCTGCACCGCGTCTGGGTGGTCGACGCCAAGCTGAAGGAGGGCACGAACCACGTCTACCACCGCCGCACCTTCTACATCGACGAGGACTCCTGGCAGGTGCTGGTCGTCGACCAGTACGATTCACGCGGCCAGCTCTGGCGCGTCTCGGAGGCCCACTGCATCAATTATTACGAGGTGCCGAATTTCTGGAGCACCCTGGAGGTGCACACCGATCTGCTGGCCGGGCGCTATCTGGCCTTCGGCCTCGACAACGAGGCGCCCATGTACGACTACAACCAGCACTACACGCCGGCCGACTTCGGCCCGGACACCCTCCGCCGCGAAGGCGTGCGCTGAACCATCCTTCGGCGGCGCCGCCTTTCGCCCATCCGGCGCCGCCACGCCCACTCCGACTGCCGGCCCACGATGCCGCCCTCCGCCCGAACCGCGCCAACCGCTGCCCCCGTTTCGGGCGGATTCGCGGGTGAGCGCGCGCCGCGGGCGCGTCTTCTCCTCGGCTTCCTCGCGGCATGCCTGACCGCGGCTTCCGGCCCTGCCGCGGATCCGGTGACGGCGCTGGCGGCGCGATCCCTCCTGCTCGACGCCCAGACGGTCGGCGGCACCATCGTCGCCGTGGGCGCGGCGGGTCATATCCTGCGCTCGACTGACAGCGGCGCGAGCTGGGAGCTGGCCAAGGCACCCACCCTCGCCACGCTGACGGGCGTCTCCTTCGCGGACGCTCAGCACGGCTGGGCCGTCGGCCACGACGCCCTCATCCTCCGCACCGAGGACGGCGGGCGGACCTGGATCAAACAATACCAGGGCGAGGATCTGCAGGTCTCGTTTCTCGACGTGCTCTTTCTCGACGCGCAGACCGGGTTCGTGGTCGGCGCCTACGGCCAGTTCATGGCCACGGCCGACGGCGGACGCACCTGGACGCCGCGCCGCCTCGGCGAGGACGACTACTTCTTCAACCGCCTCACCCGCGGCCCCGACGGCACGCTCTACATCGCGGGCGAGCACGGTACATTGCTCCGCTCCACCGATCGCGGACTCACCTGGGTGCCAATCCGGGCGCCGTACGACGGCTCCTTCTACGGCATCCTGCCCCTCGCCCCGAAGGTGCTGCTCGCCCACGGCCTGCGGGGGCGCATCTACCGCTCCGAGGACGATGGCGACACCTGGCAGCTCGCGCCCACCGACCTGCGCGTTCTGCTGGCCACCGCGGCGCACCTGCGCAACGGGGTCATCGTGGTCGCCGGCCAAGGGCGGGCTTTTCTGGTCAGCCGCGATGACGGCCGGAGCTTCACCGTGTGGTCACCCGGCCTGACCACCGGCGTGGCCGAGCTGATCGAGGCGCCGGACGGGCGACTGCTCGCGGTGGGCGAGGCGGGCGTGACGCCGTTGCCGGCTCCCTGACATGAAGGCGACCGTCGAGCGTTTCACCGCGTGGGTTTTCAGCCATCGGCTGATCCTGGTGATCGGCTTCGGCGCGCTGACCGTGGTCATGGGCTGGTACGCGGCGCATCTGCACGTGGACGCGAGCTTCAACAAGGGGCTGCCCCTCCGCCATCCCTACATCCAGACCTTCACCAAGTATCAGAGCGAGTTCGGCGGAGCCAATCGGGTGATGATTGCGCTGATGGCCCAGCAAGGCGACATGTTCACCCCGCAGTTCTTCAAACTGCTCAAGGAGGTCACCGACGACGTCTTCTTCCTGCCGGGAGTGGACCGCACGCAGGTACAGTCGCTCTTCACGCCCAACGTCCGGTACACCGAGGTGGTCGAGGATGGTTTTGCCGGCGGCAACGTCATTCCGCCCGATTTCCAGCCGACGCCCGAGGGACTGGCCCGCGTCCGGCAGAATGTGATCAAGTCCGGCAAGATCGGCCAGCTCGTGGCCAACGACTTCACGGGCGCCATCGTCAGCGCGCAGTTGCTGGAGATCAACCCGGCCACGGGCCGGAGGCTCGACTATCTGCGCGTCGCCGGCGAGCTGGAGAAGATCCGCCGCAAGGTGGAGCGCGAAAGCGGCGGCCAGATCCGGGCCCATATCATCGGATTCGCCAAGGTCATGGGCGACGTGGGCGAAGGCGCCCGCGGCGTGCTGATGCTTTTTGGCGTCTCGATCCTTATCACGACGCTGCTGGTCTGGTATTTTGCCGGCCGCTGGAAGCTGGCGGGCGCCCCGGTCCTGTGCTCCTTCATCGCCGTTGTCTGGCAGCTCGGCGTGCTCACCGCCCTGGGCTACGGCATCGATCCCCTGTCCATCCTCGTGCCGTTCCTCGTCTTCGCCATCGGCGTGAGCCATGGCGTGCAAATGATGCGCGCCTTTCGCACGGCGGTGTTTTCCGGCTGCGACAACAGTCTCGACGCCGCCAAGAGCGCGTTCAGCCAGCTGTTGTTGCCGGGTGGCGCGGCGCTCATCGCGGACACGTTTGGATTCCTCACGATCCTGGTTATCAAGATCCAGACCATCCGCGAACTCGCGATCTCCGCCAGCCTCGGCGTTTGCGTCATCGTCATCACCAACCTGTTCCTGCTCCCGATCATCCTCTCCTCGCTCCGGCTGCCTCCCGCCTACGGCAAGTGGGTCGCCGGGCGCCAGGCCACGACCGAGCGGATCTGGGCGCGGATTGCCGCGGAGATGCGGCCCGGGCCCTCGCTCGCCGTCATCGGCGTCTGTCTCGCGCTCGGCCTCTGGGGCTGGGACAAATCTCAGCAAGTGCAGATCGGCGATCTCTTCGCCGGCGTGCCGGAGCTGCGCCAGGATTCCCGCTATAACCGCGACACGCGGGTGATCACGACCAAGTTCAGCATCGGCGTCGACATCCTCTCGGTCATCGTCGAGTCAGTGCCCAACGGTTGCGTCGACCACGACGTGATGGCGCTCATGGACCAATTCGAATGGCACGTCCGGGCCGTGCCCGGGGTCCAGTCGGTGATCTCCATCGCCTCGGCCGCCAAGATCGTCAACGCCGGCTGGAACGAGGGCTCCCTCAAGTGGCGCATCCTCCCGCGCAACCAGGCGGCGCTCGCCCAGGCCGTCACCCCCATCGACACCTCCACCGGCCTGCTGAACGCGGACGGCAGCGTCCTGCCGATCATGATTTTCCTCACCGACCACAAGGCCGCGACGCTGCGGGCGGTGACCGATGCTGTGAAGGCCTTCAGCGCGGCGCATCCCTCGCCCAAGGTGCATTTCCAGCTCGCGAGCGGCACGGCCGGCGTCATGGCGGCGACGAATGAGGTGGTGCAAGCGGCGCAATTTCCCATCGTGATCTACGTATTCGGCGCCGTCATTGCGCTCTGCCTGCTCACTTTCCGCTCCCTGCGCGCCACGCTCTGCATCGTGCTACCGCTGGCGATCGTCAGCTACCTCGGCTATGCCCTCATGGTCTACCTGCACATCGGGCTGAAGACCTCGACGCTGCCCGTGGTCGCGCTCGGGGTCGGGATCGGCGTGGACTACGGCATCTACCTGTTTGCCCGGCTGCAAAAGGCGCTGCGGGGAGGCGGGTACTTCGAGGACGCGATGTTCCGCGCCTTTCAGGAGACGGGCACCTCGATTCTCTTCACCGGATTCACCCTCGCGATCGGGGTGAGCACCTGGGCCCTTTCCGAGCTGAAATTCCAGGCCGACATGGGCCTGCTCCTTACGTTCATGTTTCTGGTCAACATGCTCGGCGCGCTCCTGCTTCTGCCGGCGATGGCCCGCTGGCTCTACCGCCACCA
>DATIWI010000304.1:0-17415 GCA_035519475.1 Opitutaceae bacterium | reverse complement strand
CACCCACGCCGAGAACAATCCCGCGGTTCCGCCCAGCGCCAGCCACGGCAGCAAGGGCCGGACGTCCCGCGCCCAACTGAGCCGGCCGCGCGTCCACCAAATCACCACCAGCAGCGCGGCCGGCAGCGTGGCGGTCACCGTTTTGGACAGCAGCGCGAGCCCGAACAGGCCCAGCGCCACCCAGTACCGCGAGGGCCGGCGGTCCCGGTCGAAGCCGAGATAGGCCAGCGCCGCTCCCAGGCAGAAGGCCGCCGAGAGCGTGTTCTTCTGTTCCGAGATCCAGGCCACCGATTCGACGCACACCGGATGCAGGGCGAAGATGAGACCGGCCAGCCCTGCGGCCCCAGCCAGTTCGCTGCGGCCGGGCCGGGCCACCGCAGAGGGCTCGTCGTCAAACAATCGTCGCACCATCGCCACCACCAGGCAGGCCGCGGTGGCGTGGAGCAGGACATTGAGCAGGTGGTAGCCGAGCGGTGAGTCACCCCACAACCGGTGCTCCAGCCAAAACGCCGTGTGCAGGACCGGGTAATACTGTTGCGTCGCGCCCAGCTCGAACCAGATGCGCCTCAACCCGTCGAAGGATTGCAGCTCCGCCCGCGTCACATGCCCCTCATCGTCCCAGATCAGCCCGCCCCGCAACGCCGGCAGATACGCGAGCAGAGTGACGCCGAAGATCAGGGCCCAAACCCGCCATGCCGATGATGATGACACGCCGACCGGCCGCTCAGCTTCAAGCGGTGGCGGGTCACGGGGAGGCCGAGGCATGGCTCAGTTTACTAGAAATCCGGGCGCAGTCCGGCGACACTAATCAGTCCCGGGGTCATCTGCGCGAGCTATGGCCGCGCGGCGCGCCATTGCTCCATCCAGGCCTGCGCCGGTTTAAAATCGGGGTTGAGTCGCAAGGCCGCCTCGATTTGGGCGCGTGACTCCTCTTCGCGGCCCGGCGAGGCGGACAACGCGATTCCCAGCACATAGTGCGCCTCCACCAATTGAGGATTGATCCTGATCGCCGCCTCCAGGTGTTCGATCGCCTCGGGCGATCGCCCGGGCATCTGCAGGAGGGCCACGCCCAAATCGCTATGGGTCTCCGCTGAACTCGGATCGATGCGCAGGGCGATGGTCAATTGCTCGATTGCCGTCGGGAGTTTATCCGGAACCCGGAGCAGGGATCGCCCCAGATCGTGACGCGCGTTGGCTGATCCGGGATCGAGGCGCACCGCCGCCTCGAGCTGCTGAATGGCCTCCGGCAGTCTTCCCGGAACCAGCGCCAGCGCGTTTCCCAAGTTACCGCGCGCCTTCGCATATCCGGGATCAATCCGCAGCGCTTCTTCAAAATGGGCGATCGCGTCCTGCAACCGCCCGGGGGTTCTCGCCAGGACCGCGCCCAGATTGCTCTGGATCTCCGCCGATCGGGGGTTCATCTGCGCCGCCGCTTCGAGCTGGCTGATCGCCTCCGGCATCCGCCCCAACTCGGCCAGCGCATTGCCGAGGTTGTTGAGAGCTTCGGGGTACTGTGATCGCAGCCGCAACGCCGTCCGGTAATCCTCGATCGCCCGCGGGATCTGGCCGGCCTCGAACAGGACCACACCCCGGTGATTGTAGGCGCGTTCGTTTTGCGGCCGCTGGGCCAGCGTGTCGTTCCAGAGCGACAGGGCCGAAGCGTACGTGGTGTTGCGCTGCACCGTCAGCCACGCCAGCGGGAGAGCCAGCGCGAGAAACGGACCAAGGCCCCGCCGTCCCCAGCGGAGTGCTGCCGCGCCTACCGCCAGTGCAAGCAACGCCGCGAGCGGCAGGTACATCCGGTGTTCCACGATCATCTGGAGGCGGCCCGGCATGACGCTGGTCGGAGCCAGAATCACGAAGAACCACGCCCCGAGAAAGCCCAGCACCGGCCGGTGCCGCAGGGCGAACAGCACCGCTGCCGCCAGTGGCGCCACCACGAACGCGTAAGGCACCGCCTCGATCGCGCGATGCAGCCAAAAGGTGCCATATTCGAAGACGAGCGGGTGGGGCCAGACCGGCAGCCAGAGGTACCGGGCGACCGCTTCAAACTGCGTGAGCCAGTACGACAGGGGCGTGATGCCGATATCGAAACCGGACGTGCCGCCGCGGTCCCAGCCCGTGCTCGCGACCAGCGCCGCCAGCGGCAGCCAGGTCGCCGCCAGCGCGAGATGCAGTCTGGCCCGGCGCCGCCAGGCACCCCGAAATGTTCCCGCGGCGAACGTCCGGTCGTACAGAAGTACGAGCACGGGAACGGCTACCATCACTTCCTTGGTCGCCATGCCCAGCAGGCAGGCCGCAACCGCCCCGATCTGCCAGCGGCGCGGCCGCGGCGCGTCGACTGAGCGAATGAAGCAGTAGAAGGTCAGCAGAAAAAACAACGCCATCAGCGATTCGACGCGCTGGACGATGTAGGTCACCGCCTCGGTCTGCAGCGGGTGGACGGTCCAGAGCAAGGCCACGGTCAGGGCCACGAGCGTGGCATGCTGGCGCAGAAGCGGGTTGACCCCGGTCGGCCCACTGTCCGCCGGAAGGAAGAACGCTGTTCGCGCGCTCGAAACGGGGGCGCGGTGCGACCGGTCAGGACCGGGCGCGGCGGCTGGCGGCGCGGGGAGGAGCAAGGTGCGACGCACCACGCCGAACAACGTCAGGCCGCCGAGCAGATGGATAAGCAGGTTGAGCGCGTGGTAGCTCCAGACGCTCTTTCCGCTGATCGCATAGTTGAGCGCGAACGTGAAATTGGCGACCGGCCGGCCGCTCACGGTCGCATTGCTCGGCGGCACCAGGCTGCGCAGAAAGGGGAACCCCTGCCGGATCGTGCGGTTGTCCACAATGCCGATGTTGTCGTCGAACACGAACGGCCCGGAGAAGCTGTTGTGGTAGGCGGCGAGGGCCGCGACGGTGATCACGGCCGCGGCGAGCGCCACCGGCCAGCGGCGGGCGGGCGGGGACGGGAGAGGCGGAGGCATGGAGGATTCCCACGGATTCCGGGCGAATGACAATTCGGTCGAATCAGGCACCGAGGCGATGCTCCGCGGCCATCTATGGTCGGGTGGCCCGCAGCTGTTCCAGCCACTCCCGGGCCGGTTTGAAGTCGGGGTTGATCTGCAACGCCGCCTCCAGCTGGGCCCGCGACTCCCCTTCGCGGCCCGGCAACGCGGACAACGCGATTCCCAACACATAGTGCGCCTCCACCAACCTCGGATTGATCCTGATCGCCGCTTCCAGGTGCTCGATCGCCTCGGGTGATCGCCCCGGCAGCTGCAGTAGAGCCACGGCCAGATCGTTGTGAACCTCGGCCAGACCGGGATCGATGCGCAGCGCGGCCTCGAAATGCTCAATCGCGCGCGGCAAGCTCCCGGGATCGCGGGCCAGGGCTTTGCCCAAGTCGTGGTGCGTCGTCGCGGCGCCGGGGTCAATTTGCACCGCGGTCTCGAGCTGCTGAATGGCCTCCGGCAGTCTTCCCGGAACCAGCGCCAGAGCGTTTCCCAGGTTCTTGTGCGCTTTCGCGGAGCGGGGATCGATTCGCACCGCGTCCTCGAAATGGGCGATCGCGTCCGGCAACCGGCCCGGGGTTCTCGCGAGGATGGCGCCCAGATTATTCTGGATCTCCGCCGAACGGGGATTGAGCTGCGCCGCCGCCTCAAAATGGGCGATCGCTTCCGCCGACCGTCCCGGCGTATCCGCCAAGACCACCGCCAGATGGTTGTGCAGGTCCGCCGAGCCGGGGTTGGTTCGCACCGCCGACTCGAAATGGGCGATGGCTTCCGCCGCTCGCCCCGGAATCCTGCTGAGGGCGACTCCGAGGTTGTCCTGCAGGTCCGCCGATCCAGGATCGATCTGGACCGCGGCCTTGAGATGGGCGATCGCCTCCGGCAACCGCCCGGGAATCCTTTCCAGGATAACACCCAGATTGCCGTGCGCCCACGCCGCTCCCGGGAGGATGCGCAGCGCGGCTTCAAACTCGCCGACCGCCTCCGGCAGGCGGGCGGGATCGTTGGCGAGGGCGTTGCCCAGATTGTTGCGCGCGAGCGCGTCCCGGGGATTGAGCCGCACCGCCGCCTCAAGGTGGGCGATCGCCTCCGGCAGGCGCCCGGGCACTTTCACCAGGATCTCACCCAGGCCGTGGTGCGCCAATGCGCAGGCGGGATTCCGCGCGAGGGTCTCTTGATAGAGGGTCCGGGCGTCACGATAGATCCCGCACTGCCGCCAGGTCAGCGCACCCAAAGCCACGAGCAGCAGCCCGCCCGCGACGGCCACTGACCATCGTCCGGCCGCCGCGGTGCCCGACCACAGCGGCCTGGCGGCGAGCGCCAATCCGACTGCCATCGGCACGAGAATTCCCAGGCTGGCCAGATATTGAAAGTGGTCCGCCACATAGGAGAATACGAACGGGTAGACATTGATGAATCCCAAGGCCGGAAACAGTGTCCCGGCGAAAATCAGGAATCCGGCGAGCCCCGCCGCGGCGGCGCGGGCGAGGGGCCCGCGGTGGTGCCGCGCCAGGCGCCACAGCCCGGCGGCCAGGGCCAGGACCCCGGCCGGGAACAGGTATTGCCACCACACTGTCGCGTCGATGGTCCACCGCGGATAGATGAAGATCAGGTCCGCGGGCCACACCAGCTTGCCCAGGTAAAACCATACGGCCCGGCCCGCCAACAGACAGCGATCAAGCAGGGTCAGGTTGAAATCCGCACCCTCCGCCCCGATCAGGAACCGCTCCACCCCCGCCGTGAACAACCCCCCGCTCACGCCGAGGGCGAACCAGGGCAGCAGCGGGAGCACGTCGCGCCGCCAGGTCAGGCGGCCGCGCTGCCACCAGCAGATCACCAGCAGAGCCGCGGGCAGCGTGGCCGTGACCGTCTTGGTCAGCAGCGCCAGGACAAACAATCCCAAGGCCAGGTAATATTGTGATCGCCGGCCATCGCGCTGGAAACGCAGGTAGACCAGCGCCGCGCCCAGATAAAAGACGGCCGAGAGCGTATTTTTCTGTTCCGCGATCCACGCCACCGATTCGACGCATACCGGGTGCAGGGCGAAAAGCAGCGCTGCCAGCCATGCGACCCCGGCGGGAATCCCCTGCGAGAACGGGCGGGTCGAGGCGGACTGCGGTGCTGTCCGGTCATCCCGGCGCGCCCAGGCGTCTTCGCCGGAGGTTGGCCCCCGCTCCGCAGCAAACAGGTGGCGCAACGTCAGACCGAGTAGGCAGGCCGCGGTGGCGTGCAGCACGACATTGAGCAGGTGGTAGCCCAAGGGCGAGTCGCCCCACAGGCGGTGCTCGATCCAGAATGCGGTGTGCAGGACCGGGTAGTATTGCTGGGTGGCCCCCACCTCGAACCAGATGCGCCCCAACCCTTGCAGCGTTTGCAGATCCCGGCCGGTGACGTGCGCGTCGTCGTCCCAGACGAAACCGCCCCGCAAGGCGGGGAAATACGCGAGCAGGGTGGCACCGAAGACCAGCGCGCACGCCCACCGCCCCGGCCAGGACGCCACGCGGGCCGGGAGGGGCGGGCCGGGCGCTGGCAGACCGGGGAGAGGCGCAGGCATGGCGGATCTTTAAGGATCTCGAGAGAAGTTGGGCGACATTAATCGGCACGCTCGATGAGGAGCGGTGCAGCCCCGACGTTCTGGCGGAGATGTTTCGGGGCTCCAAGAAAACACCGCCACCCAAGCGGGTGGCGGTGTTGGTCAATCGCTTGAATGGGTGGGCCGCTACAGGTCAAAGGTCGCGCTCAGGATGAACTGGCGTGGATCGACGATGCGGTAGGTATTTATCGAGCCGTCCGGATAGGCAGAAATGGGCTGGAGGCGTCCGTGTTCCGTGAGGTTGCGCACGTTCAACTGGAACGTGGCCGGCACCCTGCCGTTGAACAGCTTCATCTTGTAGGCAACAACCACGTCAAAATAGGTGTGCTGCTTGTCATAGATCGGCTTCGTGACATCCAGGTCGGTGATCGAATCCGGTAGCTGCTGCCTGCCATAGAACCCGATCGCACCCTTGTCCTCCCAGCGCACGGCGCCGCCGACCGTGAAGTTGCTTAGAATCTTATTGTCGGTGAGGCCGGCCAGCCGGTAGGTGGTGGACACCCGGAAGTTGTAGCGCCGGAGCTGGGGATCCGCCTGACCTTCAAGCTGTTTGATGACGGAATACGGCGTCTGGACGAACGAGATGAAGTTTTGATGCGCCGTCTGCGTCCCGCCGTAGTTGTGAATCCACCAGAGGTGATTGGGATTGCCCAATTGGGTGATTCCATGCTGCGGATCCGTATCGTTATCCAGAGCGGCGGAGGCATTCGTGATCGTCGGATCGACGAGTGTGGTCCAGATGGCCATGCGTTGATCGATCCACGTCTGCAGGGTGCTGGACACGTTCTTGATGTAGGACTGCGTGTCCGAGAAGTTGGCGGATATGGTCCAATTCTTGGTCGGGTTCAGATAGATCTCCACTTCCGTGCCCTTGGCGGCGACATCGTTGGTCGCGGCGATGGGTGGCTGGGGATTCTTCAGGGCGTTGATCGTGGCTTCGGGCAGTTGCATCAAGGCAGCGAATGCCGTGAAGACCTGCGCATCGGTGAACGTCGGATTCGTCGCCTTGATCCAGCCGTACTGGTTGTTGGCGGGGCCGAAGTTTTGCGTGGTACCGCCCGCGACATTCTCGAGCACAAACCGCGCCGGGGTCGCGCCCTGCAGCAGGAAGTCGGTGCGGATGACGCGCTGGGCGGTCGTGTTGGCGTCGCCGTTGCGAATATCCTTTTGCAGCGTCTGGTAGTGGGTCACGCGGACAACGACCTTTCCGTCGAACATATCAAGCCCGAGGCCCCAGCTCCGGTCGGCGCCGCGGGGATTCGGCAGGATATGCGCGTAGAGATCCTGGCCGGGCACCGCCGCGATGAAGCTGTTCGCCTGGTTGTAATTCAGGGACAGGCCGTGCAGCACATCGGCGAGGAGGTGGCCGCCAGGGCCCTTCGCATCGAGTGTCTTGATGAACGAGAACTCGCGGAAGGGCCGAAGGACATACTGGACGTTGGTGGTCTTGCCACCGTTGAACCCATAGTCTCCCGACTGCCATGAGTTGGTGAAAGCGTAATCAATGTTGATGCCATCGGCGAGGAGCGGAACGCCTCCGGCCGTGGTTTGATTGCCGAACTTCGTATAAACCCGATCCTCCCGCGTACCCAGCGTCACGACGAGTGAGTCTTGGAGGAGATGGCTTTGGAGCACGGCTCCGACCGTCTTGATGATCTGCTTGATGTTGAAGGAACCGCCGGTCTTGTCGGCCCCCGCCATGCCCAGCGTGGTGGGTTCGCTGTTCCATACGGCCGGCAGCGTGCCCGCGGCGGCGCGTCCCCACACGAAGTTGTAAACGCCGTGGTTGACGAAATCGGGCGGAGCGTAGTCGACGTTGGAGCCCTGGTTGTCGCCGACATAATAGCGGAACAGTCCGTTGGTGATGGGCTGAAGCACCGGCAGTCCCGCAACGCCCGCGGGCAGGGCCTGATAGCTAAGATAGGTGCCGGGCGAGAGCCACGCCTTCTGGTCGATCATCGCCTCGCGGAACCGATATTGCCGGTTGATCCGATACTTATATTCGTCGTACCCGCTCAACATTTGGCGCCCCAGCCATTTGACCCAACCCTTCTCGTTGGTGAGATCGAGCTGGTAGGCGAGCTGGGCGCGGTAAGTGTCCCACTTGGCCGGCAGCAATAAGGTGGCAGGCTTGTCCGAGGCGATAAACGGGCGCAGGAAATACGGGTTGGGCGAGCCGTCGAGCAGCCGCTCGTTGGGATCGATCTCGAGCTGGCCCGACTGGCCTTCGGTGTTGGCGATGCCGAGCAGATTGCGCTGATAGCGCTGCGAGTCTTCCCGCATGACGGCAACCTGGCCCACGAGCAGATGGACCGGCGTGTTCAAGAACTCCTGTTCGAGCTGGACATTGGTGGTGATCGTCCGGTCCATATCCCGATTGGGCGCAGACAGGTTGATCGTCGACCAGTCGTACATGCTCTTGTCGCTGATCGTTGGCGTGGTGATGAACAGCGGTTGGAGGGTGGGCTTGGCGGCGGTGCCGGTCGCGCCGGGGCTGCCGGTGGTCAGCAGAAAGCGGTCCGCCTGCGCCCCGGAAGTGGGACCGCGCACGGTGGTGCCGGCCAGGAGCGCCGCCGTGTTGTTGAAGGCCTGGGGAGCCGACCAATAGCTGAGGCCGTTCTGGTCGATGAACATCTGGCTATGGTTGCCGCCCAGCTGCGAGGCGGTGAAGAAATCGGTGTTCCGGCCGCCAAACGACGACGGGAAGGTGGTGGAAGTGATCGGTCCGATGTTGGTGCCGTTCACGTGAATGGTCATGGTGACCGGATCCCAGGTCGGGCGGCCGCTGCTGATCCAGTAGGAGATGTTGTCGCGCGCGGGGATGTAGTTTGGCCGATTGCCGTTCATCCGGTAGTAATTCACGGACGCACTGATCGACGTTCCCTTGAACGGCCGGTACTTGACCATGCCGTTGTATATCACCGTGTTCACGCCGGACGGTTTGCGGACAAAGCCGTCGTGCTGGAACACCCCACTGGCCCGGATCGCCAGTTTGTTCTGCAGGAAGACACGGTTCAGATCGAGGCTCGTGCGATAGCCGCCGTAGCTGTCGGTCCGTGCGACCACCTCGGTGAAATTACGGGTGACGTTGGCGGCCGCCGGCACCATGTTGACCGTGCCGGAGGGATTGCCGAGGCCGAACACGTTGGCGTTGGGTCCGCGGCTGATCTCGATCGAATCGATGTTGATCGGGTCGACCGGCACGCGTCCCATCGTCTCGATGTTGCCAAGGGTGATATTGGCGGGGGCGATGCCGCGGACGCGGTTGGAGTTGACGGGATCGATCTGCACGTTGTCCTGCACGCTGCCGTTGCGGTCCGCGGCGCTGATGCCCGCGCTCCCGGAGGCCGCCCCGCCCGGGACGCCCACCGCCGTGTAGGTGCCGGTGCCTTCCGTGTTGCCGGTGTAGAGGAAGACGTCGTTGATATCGAGCATGCCGAAGTCCTGCATCTGCGACTTCGTCACGACCGAAATGGAGGACGCCAAATCCTGGATGTTGGAGTTGATGCGCGTGCCCGACATCGTGTTCGGGGAGTAGTAGCCGTTGGCCTCCGCCTTGACCTCGAACGGCGACAGCCGGATGGTCTCCTCGGAACCCGCCGAGGCGGTTCCAGTTGAAGTCGTCGGAGTGGGGGCCGGCGTGGGCGCCTGCTGCGCCCACGCGAACGAGACGGCGATGACCGCGCACGCGGGTGCAAGGATCAGCCGACGCAACGGTGAGGGTAATGCTTGGCTCGAATTCATCGGTATGTTCTTTCCTTTACCGGGGGTGAAGGGGTAGGAACGCAAACTAAGACACGTGTCCTTTTGCACCTAAGTTTGGCGTCGATCAATCAAAAAGTGCGACTTCGACCGGTCGGGAGTCGGCGCTCATCGGAGCCTGCCAATAAGCCGATCGTGTCGCGGCGATCCGGTCGATGCCGCCGGCACCTCGGGAGCCGGCAAGCGCACCTCCGCCGCGGGCGGCGGGGGGCCTCCGCGGGGGCTGTGCGCAGTCGGCCGGAGCCGCAGTAGGGCGCGGTCAGCGGCGGGCGACGTCGGGCGAAGATCGGCGCCGGCCGGGCGCATTGCCCGCCGGCCGCGTGCACCGGAGCCGCCGGATCGATGGTCGCGATTCAGTCCCGGGGCGGCGCCGCCCGCAGCTGCTCCTGCGCCCGGGCGAGATTGTCGCGCGCCTCCTGATAGTCGGGGGCCAGCCGCAGCGCCTCGGCGAATTGCGCCGCCGCCTCGGGCAGACGGCCGAGCCGGGCGAGCGCGAGGCCCAGGTTGTTGTGGGCGGACGGATGGCTGGGATTCAGCCGCAGGGCCGCTTCGTAGTGCGGCAGGGCTTCCGCTTCGCGGCCGAGCAGGGTGAGCGCATTGCCCAGATTGTTGTGGGCCTCGAGATAGTCGGGCTGCAGGCGCAGCGCCGTCTCGAACTGGCGCACCGCTTCGTCGAGCCGGCCGATCGCCGCCAGCACGCTGCCGCAGTTGTAGGAGTACAATGCGGAATCGGGCTGCAGCCGGAGCGCGGATTCGAATTGCGCTAGGGCCTCCGCGGGATGGCCGATCGCGAGCAGCACACCGCCCCAGTGGGCGTAGGCCTCGGCGTCGGCGGGCGTATGCCGGAGCCCGGCCGCGAACTGCGTCTGCGCCTCCTCCAGGCGGCCGGCCCGGGCCAGCGCCGTGGCGAGGCTGTAATGGACGGCAACGTAGCCCGGTTTCAGTCGCAGCGCCTCCCGCAGGTGGGCGATCGCCTCCGCGTTGCGACCGGAGCGGGACAACGCGTCGCCCAGATTGGCATGCGCTTGGGCGGAGTTCGGATCGCGCCGCAAGGCCGCCTCATAGTGGGCCATCGCCTCCGGCGTGCGCTTGAGGAGGGCCAGCGCCGCACCGAGATTCAGGTGGGCCTGGGCGCTGTCCGGATCTTGGCGCAGCGACTCCTCCAATTGCTGGATCGCCTCGTCGATGCGTCCCACGGCGATGAGCGCGGCGCCGAGGTTGTTGCGGGTGGTGAGGTGGGTCGGATTCAGCCGCAGCGTGGTTTCGTCCTCCCGAATGGCGTCGGCGATACGGCCGGCGTCGGCCAGGGCCGCGCCCAGACCGGAGTGCGCGCTGGCGTTGGCCGGCTGCTTCGCCACCGTGTCGGACCACAGGGCGATCTCGCTGCGATAGCAGGCATTGCGCTGGTGGGTGAGAAAACCCAGCCCGGCCGCGAGCGCCAGGAGCGCCGCGAGGCCGCGGCGCCCGCTGGCTAGGTGGACCGCCGTCACGATCAGCACCACCACGGGCGCGAGCGGCAAATACATCCGGTGCTCGACGATCTGCTGCGTCGTCCCGGGAATGAGCGAGGTCGGCGCGAGAACCGCGAAAAACCACGCGCCGAGAAACCCGACTGCCGGCCGCCGCCACCACGCTGACAGCGTTCCCGCGACGAGCGCGAGGACGAGGCCGGCCTGCAGCCACACGTCCGCCAGGTGTCCGATCCAGTAGGTATCGTAGGCGAAGATCAGCGGCGTCGGCCAGCACGACAGCCGCAGGTAATGCACGAGTGCGGGAAACTGGGTCAGCGCGTAGGTCCACCAGGAGACGCCGAGGCCGAAGCCGGCCGACCCGCCACGGTTGCCGCCTGTGCTGACGAGCAGCCACCCGAGCAGAATCCAGGTCGATGCCAGCGCCGCATGGAATCCGCGCCGCCGCCGCCACGCCTCCGCGAAGCCGCCGGCCACGAACGCGCGATCGAACAGCAGCACCAGCACCGGGGCGGAAACCATGTTCTCCTTCGTCGCCATGCCCGCGAGGCACGCGGCCACCGACAGGATCCGCCAGCGGCCCGGCGCAGGCGCGTCGAGGCTGCGCACGAAACCATAGAGGGTGAGCAGGTAGAACAGGCCCATGAGCGACTCGGCGCGCTGCACGATGTAGGTCACCCCCTCGGATTGCAGCGGATGCAACGCCCACAGCGCCGCCACCGTGAACGCGACCGGCACCGCGGCCCTGCCGAAGCGCGCGCGGAGCGAGGGGAGGGCCAGCGTACGCCGCGCCAGCCCGAACAACGTCAAGCAGGCGAGCGCGTGGATGAGGATGTTGACAGCATGATAGCCGCGAACATCGAGGCCGCCGGCCGCAAAGTTGAGCGCCAACGAGAGGTTCAAGGCGGGCCGGCCGCTGACCGTGAGATCCCCGCCGGGCGGAGCCAGCGCCTCCGAGAGCGGCCAGAGACGCCGCAGGGTGAGGTTGTCGACGATCGAATCCTTGTCGTCGTAGACAAACGGTCCGGACCAGCTGTTCGCATAGGCGGCGAAGACGGCGAGAACGAGGACGGCGCCGGCGAGGGCAACGGACCGGCGCGCCGACGAGGCGGCGCCCGGCTCGGGCGGGCGGGGCGGGTCGTGACGCGAGCCCATCATGATGCCGGCGGATCTGAGGTGGCTGCTCACCAGGGGCTGACGCTAGGGCGGCGCCGCGCGCAGCTGCTCCTGCGCCCGGGCGAGGTTGTCGCGCGCCTCCTGATAGTCGGGGGCCAGCCGCAGCGCCTCGGCGAATTGCGCCGCCGCCTCGGGCAGACGGCCGAGCCGGGCGAGCGCAAGACCCAGGTTGTTGTGGGCGGACGGATGGCCGGGGTTCAGCCGCAGCGCCGCTTCGTAGTGCGGCAGGGCTTCCGCTTCGCGGCCCAGCAAGGTGAGCGCATTGCCCAGGTTGTTGTGGGCCTCGACGTAGTCGGGCTGCAGCCGCAGCGCCGCTTCGAACTGGAGCACGGCCTCGTCGAGCCGGCCCGCCGCCGCCAGCACGCTGCCGTAGTTGTAGTGATACGAAGCGGATTCGGGCTGCAGCCGGAGCGCGGACTCGAATTGCGCCATGGCTTCCGCGGGGTGACCCGTCGCGAGCAGAACGCCACCCCAATTGGCGTGCGCCTCCGCGTCGGCGGGCCTGAGCCGGAGTCCGGCCGCGAACTGCGCCTGCGCCTCCTCCAGGCGGCCGGCCCGGGCCAGCGCCGCGGCAAGATTGTAGTGGGCGGCGACGAAATCGGGTTGCAGGCGCAGCGCCTCCTCCAGGTGGGCGATCCCCTCCGCGTTGCGCCCGGAGCGGGACAACGCGTCGCCCAGATTGGCGTGCGCCGCCGCGGAGTTCGGCTTGCCCCGCAAGGACGCCTCATAGTGGGGAATCGCCTCCGGCGTGCGCTTCAGCATGTCGAGGGCCACGCCGAGATTCAGGTGGGCCTGGGCGTCATCCGGCTCCTGGCGCAGCGACTCCTGCAGCTCCTCGACCGCCTCGCGCACCCGTCCGACGGCGACGAGCGCCGTGCCGAGGTTGTTGCGGGTGGCGACGGGGTTGGGGCCGAGCCGGAGCGCCGTGGCGTCTTCCCGCACGGCCTCCCGCATGCGGGCGGCGTCGGCGAGGGCCGCGCCGAGGTTGGCGTGCGCGCCCGCGTTGGCGGGCCGCTTGGCCACCGTGTCCTCCCACAGCGCTATCTCCGAGCGGTAATCGGTGTTGCGGCGGAAGGAGAGGAGCCCGAAACCGGCGGCCAGCGCGAGGAGCGCGGCCAGGCCGCGGCTTCCGCAGCGGCGCTGGCACAATCCCGCGACCAGCACGAACAACGGCGCGAGCGGCAAATACATCCGGTGTTCGACGATTCGCTGCGTCATTCCGGGCACAAGCGAGGTCGGGGCCAGGATGGCGAGGTACCACGCGCCGAGGACTCCGACCGCTCGATTCCGCCACAGCGCGACCAGGGTCCCGGCGATCACGGCGGCCACGACGCAGGCCTGGGGCCACACGTAGACCAGGCCATGGATCCAAAACGTGCCGTAATCAAAGATCAGCGGCGCGGGCCAGAACGACAGTCGTAGATAGTGCACCAGGGCGAGGAACTGCGTCAGCGCGTAGTCCCACCACGAAATCGCCAGCCCGAAGCCGGCCGAGCCCCCGCGGTTGCCGCCCGTAGTGGCGAGCACGAGGCCGAGGAGGATCCACGTCGCTGCCAGCGCCGCATAAAACCCGCGCCGCCGGCGCCACGCCCCGGCGAAACTCCCCGCCACGAACGCGCGATCGAGCAGCAGCACCAGCACTGGCGCGGATACCAGGTTCTCCTTCGTCCCCATGCCCAGCAGGCAGGCGCCGAACGCCAGCAGCCGCCAGCGGCCCGGGGCCGGGGCGTCCACGCTGCGCACGAAGCCGTAGAGCGTGAGCAGGTAGAAGAGGCCCATGAGCGACTCGGCGCGCTGCACGATGTAGGTCACCGCCTCGGTCTGCAGCGGGTGCAACGCCCACAGCGCCGCCGCCGTGAACGCGACGGGCACCGCGGCGGCGCCGAGGCGCTCGCGCAGCGCGGGCAGGAGCAGCGTGCGCCGCACCAGGCCGAACAGCGTCAGGCACGCCAGCACGTGGATGAGGAGGTTGACGGCATGATAGCCGCGGACGTCGAGGCCTCCCGCCGCGAAGTTGAGCGCCAGCGAGAGATTCAACACCGGCCGGCCGCTGACGGTGACGCCCGCGCCCGGCGGCGCCAGCACGTCCGAGATCGGCCAGAGATGGCGCAGGGTGGGGTTCTCGATGATCGCGTCCCGGTCGTCGTAGACAAACGGCCCGCGCAGGCTGTTCGCATAGGCCGCGAGGACCGCGACGACGAGCGCGGCGCAGGCGAGAGCGACGGCTCCGCGTGACACCGTGGCGGCAGCCGGCTCAAGCGGGCGGGGCGGAAGGTGCGGCGATGCCGTCATTGCTGGCGAGGCGGAGAGGCGGCGCCGGCGACCACCCGCGACCCGATCCATGGCTCCGGCCTCGGGCAGGCGCGACGTCGCCCGGCTCGAACAGTTCAGGTCTTCTTCTTTTCCGCCAGAGCCCGGGTCTGGACTTCGAGGCGCAGCTTCTCGAGAAACGCGTCGAGCGGCATCACGCCTTCGTCGCCCTTGGCCCGCGAGCGCACGGCGACGGCTTTCGCCTCGGCCTCTTTGGGACCGATCACGAGCGCGTAGGGCACCTTCTCGACCTCGGCGCGGCGGATTTTGGCGCCAAGCTTGTCGGAGTGCTCGTCGAGCCCGACGCGGAAGCCGGCGGCCTTGAGGCGGTCGGTCGCGGACCGGGCGTAGTCGCCGACCTTTTCGCTGATCGGCAGCACGCGGGCCTGCTCCGGGGCGAGCCAGGCCGGAAAATCGCCCGCGAAATGCTCGATCAGCACGCCCACGAACCGCTCCATCGAGCCGAAGGGCGCCCGGTGGATCATCACCGGCCGGTGTGCCTGGTTGTCGGCGCCGATGTAGGCGAGGTCGAAGCGCTGCGGCAGATTGTAGTCCACCTGCACCGTGCCGAGCTGCCACTCGCGGCCGATCACGTCCTTGACGATGAAGTCGATCTTCGGGCCGTAGAATGCGGCCTCGCCCGGCTCCTCGGTGAAGGGCATGCCGAGCGTCTTGGCCGCCTCGCGGCACGCGGCCTCGGCCTTGTCCCAGTTGGCCGGATCGCCGATGTACTTGGCCGAGTCGGGATCGCGCAACCCGACCCGCACGCGATAGTCGGCCATGCCGAGTGTGGAGAGGATGATTTTGACGAGCGAAAGGCAGCCGATGATCTCCCTTGGCACCTGCTCCTCCGTGCAGAAGAGATGCGCATCGTCTTGGGTCATGCCGCGGACGCGGGTCATGCCGTTGAGTTCGCCCGACTGCTCCCAGCGGTAGACGGTGCCGAACTCGGCCAGGCGCACCGGCAGGTCGCGGTACGAGCGCGGCTGGGACGCATAGATCTTGATGTGGTGCGGGCAATTCATCGGTTTGAGCAGGTAGCCATCGACCTCGCCTTTCCCCAATAGGTTGGCCAATTGCGCGCAGGAGCAGTTCTCCTTCGCGAGCCCGTCCATCGCCTCACGTTCAATGATTGGCGGGTACTGCGAATCGCGGTAATAAGGGAAGTGGCCCGAGGTGCGGTAGAGTTCGAGCCGGCCAATATGGGGGGTGAAGACCTGGTGGTAGCCCTGCTTGCGCAGCTCGGCCGAGATAAAGGTCTGCAATTCCTGTCGGATGACTGCGCCGGCGGGCGTCCAAAGGACGAGGCCCTGCCCCACCGTGTCGTCCATGACGAATAGCTTGAGATCCTTGCCGAGCTTGCGGTGGTCGCGCAGCTTCGCCTGCTCGAGCTGGTGCAGGTAGGCGTCGAGCTCGGCCTGGCTCGGGAAAGCCGTGCCGTACACGCGCTGCAACTGCTTGTTGCGCTCGTCGCCGCGATGGTAGGAACCCGCGATCGAGAGCAGCTTGAATGCGCCGTTTTGGATGTCGCCGGTCCTTCGGACATGAGTTCCGGCACACAGGTCGATGAACTCGCCGTTCTGGTAAAACGAGATGGCTTCCCCCTCGGGAATGTCGGCGAGCCGGCCGATCTTGTAGCGTTCCTGGCCGATCTTCTTGATGATGCCCACGGCTTCGTCGCGGCTGACCTCCTTGCGCGTGAACAGCTGGTTCTCGGCGACGATTTTCTGCATCTCGGCCTCGATCTTGGCGAGATCCTCGGCGGTCAGCTTCCGGTCGAGATCGACGTCGTAGTAGAAGCCGGTCTCCGTCGGCGGGCCGATGTCGAGCTTGGTCTCGGGCCAGAGACGCAGCACCGCCGTGGCGAGCACATGCGAACACGAATGACGGAGTTCTTCGAGTGGAGTCATAGCCATGGTGAAGAGAGTGGGCCGTAAAAAGGCACAAAAAGAGTCAACGGCTTCGGCAAGAGGTCACCGCGCGCCTATGGGCGCGACAACAAACGTTGCCGGCAACAAAGGATTTTTGCGCCTTTTCGTGGCAATTCATTTTTTCAGTGGTTCGAGCCTGTACCCGTCCTTGCCGTCGAGCATGGCCCAGCCGGCCGCGGCGAGTTCAGCGCGCAGGGCATCAGCGGTTTTGAAATCCTTGGCCTGCCGCGCCGCCCAGCGCTTCGTGGCAAGGGCAGCGATTTCCGGAGGGGCTTCAATAACAGGAAATCTTGGTGTCGACATTCCTCGGTTCTGCGCGGCCTGTAGATTGAATCCAAAGGAATAAAGTACTCGCTCATATGCGGCGAAATCAGATCGTGTTGTCCCTGGCGATTTTGGTTCGAATCCTCTTAGGGCGCTGAACAAGGCACCCAGCGCAGACGGTGTATTCAGATCGTCACGCAAAGCGCCGAGCACCGCATCGAAACGGGTGCTGGGATCGGCATCGGCGATCGGACCAAATCTGTTCACGAAGTCGCCGCGAACCCTGTCGAGCGTGCCAATGGCTTTATTTGCGGCTCCGAGTGATTGGAAACTGAAATTGAGTTGCTTGCGAGGATGCCCTGCAAGAAGGGCATATCGCATCGCACCCTCTTCGGGATGGAATCGGTTCACAAGGTCGCCGAGCGTGTAGAGGTTGCCGAGGCTCTTGCTCATCTTCCTGCCGTCGACGAGCAGGAATTCGCTGTGGTACCAGTGGTGAGAGAAGAGGTGGCCGGTGCAGCCTTCACTCTGGGCGATTTCGTTTTCGTGGTGGGGGAAAAGCAGATCGACCCCGCCGGCGTGCAGGTCGAGCGTATCGCCGAGGTATTTCTTGCTCATCGCGCTGCACTCGACGTGCCAGCCGGGGCGGCCCGCGGCCGCGCCGCGCGGCCCCGGCCATTTCACGTCGCCGTCCTCGTCGGGTTTGTGGGCTTTCCAGAGAGCGAAGTCGCCGACGGCGTCCTTGTGGTCGTCGTCAGCGGCGGTGACGGTCGGCCTGAGCTCGCGCTCCCTGATGCGGGAGAGCGCGCCGTACTTGGGAAACGCGGCGATCCGGTAGTATACGGAACCGTCGGGCGCGACGTAGGCGAGGCCCTTGGCGAGGAGCTCATTGATCATCGCCACCTGTTCGGGAATGT
>DATIWI010000303.1:0-6222 GCA_035519475.1 Opitutaceae bacterium | reverse complement strand
CTCCGAGCAGCTCTTCGAACGCGCCCTGCGGGTGATGCCCGGCGGGGTCAATTCGCCGGTGCGGGCCTTCCGCGCGGTCGGCGGCGCGCCGTTCTTCGTCACGGCCGCGCGCGGCGCCACGCTGGTGACGGCGGACGGCCGCGAGCTGATCGACTTCGTCTGCACCTGGGGACCCGCCATCCACGGCCACAACCATCCGCGCATCAAGGCGGCCATCGCCGCCGCGCTCGAAAATGGCACCAGCTTCGGCACGCCGAATCCTTATGAAGTGGAAATGGCCGAGCTGATCACGCGCTTCGTGCCCTCCATCCAGAAGGTGCGCCTGTGCAACAGCGGCACCGAGGCCACCATGTCGGCGATCCGGCTCGCCCGCGGTTTCACCGGGCGCGCCAAGATCGTCAAGTTCGCGGGCTGCTACCACGGGCATTCCGATTCGCTGCTGATCAAGGCCGGCTCCGGGGCCCTCACCCACGGCCATCCCGACAGCGCCGGCGTGCCCGCCGCCTTCGCGCAGGAGACGGTCGTGCTGCCCTTCAATGACGCCGCCGCCCTCGAGGCGGCGTTCGCGGCGAACCCGGACCAGATCGCCGGGGTGATTCTCGAGCCCTACCCCGCCAACGTCGGCCTGATTCTGCCGCAGCCGGGATTCCTGCCGTACCTCCGCTCGCTTTGCACCGCCCATGGCGCCGTGCTCATCTTCGACGAAGTGATGACCGGTTTCCGGCTGGCGCGCGGCGGCGTGCAGGAACTGGAGCAGATCACCCCCGACCTGACCTGCCTCGGCAAAATCATCGGCGGCGGCCTGCCGGTGGGCGCGTTCGGCGGCCGCGCCGACATCATGGATCGCCTCGCCCCGCTTGGCCCCGTGTACCAGGCGGGCACGCTCAGCGGCAACCCGCTGGCCATGGCCGCGGGCATCGCCGCGTTGCGCCTCCTGGAGGAACTCAATCCCTACGCCCGCCTCGAGGCGCTGGGTCGGCAGGTGCAGGCCGCCCTCCTCGCCGCCGCCCGGAGGAAGGGCCTGCCCTTGCAAGCGCCGCAGGTCGGCTCCATGTTTGCCGTCTTCTTCACCGCCACGCCCGTGCGCGACTACACCACCGCCTTGAAGAGCGACGCAAAGCTCTTCGCCAAGTTCTTCCATGCCTGCCTTGATCGCGGGGTCTATCTGCCGCCCAGCGCCTACGAGACGGCCTTCCTGAGCACCGCGCACGAGGGCGAGGCCATCGCCCGCGCCGGCGAGATCATGACCGCCGCCATCGGGCTGCTCTAATTTCCCGCACGCTGGTCCGTTGTCTATCGGGATGAAAAGCACCTCCCCTTGCCTGCTCGCCATCGCGTGGCTCGTCCTGGCGGCCGCGCTGTCGGCCCAGCCGGAGGCGGCGCCGCTCATGCCGCTGAGCGAGGTCAAACCCGGAATGAAGGGACAGGTCTGGACGGTCTTCCGCGGCACCGAGCCGGAGGCGTTCGCGGTCGAGGTGGTGGGCGTGGTTCGCAACGCCATCGGCCCTGGCAAGAGCATCATCATCTGCGAACTCACCGATCCGCGCGTGCAAAACATGGGCGCGGTCGCCGGCATGAGCGGCAGCCCGCTCTATATTGACGGCCGGCTCGCCGGCGCCCTCTCCTACCAGCTGCAGCGTTTCGAGACCGTGCACCATGCCGGGTTCACTCCCATCGAGGATCTCATGGAAGTCAGCCGCCTGCCGGCGGCGCCACCGGATGCCATGCCCGCCCCCATCCCCCTCCACCGGCCGGACGAGGAGGCGGGGGCGCCGGCCGCGGAGCGAACCGCCGCGCCGGCGGCCGCTGATTCGCCGTTTCAGCCGCTGACCCCGGTTTTCACTGCGAGCGGAATCGATCCGGAAGTGGCCGCCCTGTTTGCGCCGCAATTCCGCGCCCTCGGACTCGCCTTCTCCGCGGTGGGCGGCTCGTCGGGCTCCGGGCCCGCGGAGATGCCTGCCACCAGCACCGCGTTGGCACCTCCCCTTGCGCCGGCGGCCCTCCGGCCGGGCGACGCCATCGGGGTGGCCCTCGCCACCGGCGACATCACCATCGCCGGCACGGGCACCGTCTCGCGCGTCGATGGTGCGCGGCTCCTCGCCTTCGGGCATCCGCTGATGCGCCTCGGCGCCGTGGATCTGCCGATGGTCTCGACCGAAGTCGTGGCGATCCTCCCCAGTTTGATGAGTTCGGTGAAGGTGACCAACGTGGGCCCAGTCATCGGTACCGTCAGCCAGGACCGCCTCTCCGCCGTCTATGGCGAAGTGGGGCGTCGGCCGGAGATGATCCCCGTCGAGGTGGTGGTGCCCGACCACGGGACCAGCCGGCCGCTGCATTTCGCCGTGGTGCGCCAGCCGCAGCTCACGCCGATGATCACCGCGGTGGGGGTCGCACAGAGCATCCTCGGCTCCAACGATGCCGGTCTGGCCGAAGGCTTCCGCCTGCGCCGCACGGTGACGTTTCCCGGCGGCCAGGAGGTGTCGGCGGACGATCTCTATGCCGGGCCCCAGGGATTCGCCGCCGGGCTGGGCGACTTCGTGCGCGAATTGAGCGAGGTGCTGCAGAACCCCTTCGCCAGGGTCTTCCCCGCCAAGGTGGCCTTCGAGATTGACGCCCTGCCGCACAATCCCTCCTCGGTGCTCGACGTCGTGCAGCTCTCCCGAACGTCCGCCGCCCCGGGCGACACCGTGCAGCTGACGCTGACGTGGCGGGATTTTCAGGACGCCCGAGCCACCGAGACCGTGAACCTCGAGGTCGCCCGCTCCTGGGCCGGCAAGACGCTTGAGGTGGTGGTGGCGAACGGGCCGCTGCTCGACGAGCTCACGGGCCGGCCGCGAATCCTCTCGGCCGCACAGATCCGGAGCTTTGAGGAATACCTGGCCGCCCTCCAGGAGGGCCGGCGCACCGACGGCCTCTACATCGCCGTCGTCGAGAAGGCCACGGTTTTCCTCGATCAAACGCGCGGCACTCTCGACTATCCCGGTTCGATCGTGCGCATCGCGCGCGAGGCGGACGAGCGCCGTTTTCAACGCCGCGAGGCAGTCGTGCCCCTCTGGGAGCAGCATCTCCTCTCCGGGCGCATCATTCCCGCCAACGTGCGGCGCGCCCTCCAAGTGACGGATTGACCTTACCTCCCCCGCCCGGGCACAGCGCGCATGAATCCTCCGGCTGCCAAATCGCCCGCCCGGCAATCCGCCGTGAACCACCGCCCCGTCCTCCCTCTCCTCATGATCTCGCTCTGCCGCTGGTCCACCATCGCGACGCTGGCGCTGTTTGCGGCCGTCCGCGCGCCCGGCGCGGATCCCCTGACGAAGCGCCTTGAGATCGACTTTGGCCGCGATGTCGCCAGCCGCGATCTCGCCGGCTTCGCCACCCGCTCGGACGGGCGCATCGTGCCCGGCCCGGTCCTGTCCGAGCTGGCCGGGCCTGCCGTGGGCGAGCTGCTCTGGGCCTTGGAACCGGCGGACGGGCCGGAGCCTGGCCGGCGGTGGCTCGTCGCCACGGGGCCCGAGGGCCGGATTGTCGAGATCACCCTGGATGGCGCCACCTACGCCCGGCGCGAGATCGCCCATCTTGCCGAGCCGCAGATCTTCGCCCTCCGGGCACTCCCGGATGGCTCCGTGCTGGCCGGCACCTCGCCCACCGGCGTGCTCTACCTGCTCAAAAACGGCACGCCCGCCGCCCGCATCGTGTTGCCGGTCGATTCCGTTTTTGACATCGCACTTCTGCCCGGACGTGGAGCGGCCGCGGCCGCCCAGAAGACCGAACCCCCGGCGCCAGGCCAGATTGCCCTGATCGCCACGGGCAATCCGGGCCGAATCTACCGCGTCGATCTCGCGCAGTTCGCCCGGGCGGGCATCGGCGCCGACAAGGGCGCTGACGCCAAGGCCCTCGCCGAAAAGGGGATCACCTTGTTTGGCGAGATCCGTGACCGCAACGTCCGCCGGCTGGCGCTTCTGCCGGACGGTCGGATCGCGGCCGGCTCAGCCCCGAAGGGCAATGTCTATCTATTCCCTGCGGCGGGCGGTGCGCCCGTCATCCTCCAGGAGAACCGCGAGGCCGAGGTCACCGACTTGCTGCCCCAGCCCAATGGCGATCTCTTCGCCAGCATCGTCTTCTCCACCGCGGCGCGCGAGGGCCGCATCATCAGGGCGAAGTCCACGCCAACGCCCTCCGCGCCGCCCGCCGCCCCGCCACCGCCCGTGCCGCCGGCTCCCGCCGCCGGCCCGGAGACGCCCCCGGCGCCCGAACCGCCGCCCGCCCCCGCGGTTGAGACGGCGCCCAAGCCGGAACGCTTCCCCGGCCGCAGCGCCGTGGTCTACTTCCCCGCCGGTGGTTTCCCCGAGCCGCTGCTGACCCGCAGCAACCTTGCCTTCTACCGTCTCGCCCGCCGCGGCGACCTGCTCCTGATCGCCGCCGGCGAGGAGGGCGAATTCCTTGCCTGGGATCTCAAAAATCGGCAGAGCCTCACCTTTGCCGGCAGCGTGGCCGCGCAGCTCAACGGACTCGCCGCCGTGCCCGGTTCCTCCGACCGCTTCCTCCTGCTCAAGAACAACGCCCCGGGCCTGGCGCTGCTCGACTTCGGCGCCGCCGGGCTTCGCCGGCTCGAGACCGGCCGGCTCGACCTGGGCCTTCCCGCGGAGCTGGGCGACCTCCGCTTCGCCAGTCTGCGCAACATCGCGCTCGACGCGCTGCAGGTCGACGTGAAGACGAGCCTGGGATCCGATGAGCTCGAAGGCTGGACCGACTGGACGCGCCTCGCCCCGCGTGACGGCGCCCTCTACGCCGCCGGGCTCCGCGGCCGCTACGTCAAGGTGAAGATCGCGGCGCCGGCGGAGGCTCAAGGCTTCGAGCTCGACACCGCCACCTTGTTCAACCTGCCGCAGAACCGCCGCCCGGTTCTCAACGAATTCACCGTCCTGCCACCGAACTTCGCCATCAATCCAATGCCCGAGCCCCGCCCGCCGCTCGTCACGACGCTGGGGCAGATGCTCAATCCCAATCTGCCAACGCCCGGCGCGGAGGGCGCCGCCGACAGCCGGCGCCGGGGCGGCTTTCTCGCGAGCCAGCTCGTCCCGAGCCCGGGCAGCCGGGTCGTCTACTGGACGGTCACGGATGCCGACGGCGACACGCTGGCCTACACCCTGTCGATCCGCCGCGCGGACGCGGCCACCTGGACCGACCTGGCGGTCGACCTCCGCGACAACTACGTCCAGTTTGACACCGCCAGCCTGCCTGACGGCGTGTATTATACGCGCCTTACGGCCGCCGAGCAGGCCCCCCGGCCGGCGTCGCAGCGCCTGCAGGCCGAGTTCGAGACCGACGATTTCGTTATCGATCACACGCCGCCGGAAATCCTGGACGCGACGGTGCGGCGAAACGGCGCCGACCTCCTTGTCTCGGTCAGCGGGCGCGATGCGTTGTCGCTGCTCGCCGGTGCGGAATTCGTATTCAACAACGGCGATCGCGAAAGCGTCGAGCATCCGGTCGACGGCATCAACGACGGCCGCGAGGAGAGCTACCAGGCGGAGGTGGCCGGTGCGAAGGCTGCGGGCGCCACGGCCGTGGAGATCCACCTGTACGACCAGTCCGGCAACGAGTCGGTGCGGCGGCTGGCCCTGCCCTGACGCGCCGCTCGGCTGCATTTCCCCGGAATCCGCGGCCGTGAACTCCTCGTTCCGTCGATCGCGGAGCGCCGCCGTCAGTCGCCGCCGGCAACACCAACATGTCAACTATTAGTTGACATTAGCTCGCGCGGCGCAGGAGACACGCTCGCGCGGCAGGGGCGGATTCCGCCCCAGCCATCCCCTCCCCGTGCAGTGCCGGCAACAGGTCAACTATTGGTTGCTATGTCTCGGCGTAGCAGAAGGCATGCAGGTCGCGGCTCAGATCTCAATCGGCCCGCTGGGACGCCGTGCCGCGGGCCGCCATCCGCCCGCGGCGGTTCCCGCCCCGCACGATGCCGGTACCTTGTCAACTATTGGTTGACATGTCTCAATGTGGCTCCGGGCAGGCGGGCGGCGGCGCAGGTCTGGATCGGCCCGCTGAAACGCCGCGTCGCTCCCGCTGCGCGGCGGATAATTCTTCAGCGATGGGCTCACATCTTGCTTCGCAAACCAGCCGGAGGGGTGCGGCCGGGCGCTCATGAAGCCGGGCTCAGTGGTGGGAGCCCACCGCCGGGCTCAGCGGACGGGGGCACCGGCCGCGCTCAACCGCACATAA
>DATIWI010000302.1:0-2736 GCA_035519475.1 Opitutaceae bacterium | reverse complement strand
CTACATCCCGTTCGTGTTTGTCGCGATCGGCTGGGCGGTCTCCATCCACACCGTCACCGCGTTTCTGTACGTCGGCCTCGGCGGCCGTCCGTTCTGGAATTCCTCGATCGTCGGGCCGCGTTTCCTGGCCTCCGCCTTCACCGCCGGCCCGGCGCTGATCATCCTCGCGCTGCAAATCATCCGGCGCGTCACCGAGTATCGCATCACCAACAAGGCGCTGCTCACGCTCCGCAGCATCGTCCAGGTTTCGATGCTCATCAACGTGTTCCTGCTGGTGAACGAGGTGTTCAAGGAATTCTACTCGGGCAATCTCCACGTGGCCTCGTCCAAGTATCTGTACCTCGGCCTGCACGGCTACCACGCGCTGGTCCCGTGGATCTGGACGGCGATCGTGTTCAACGTCGTCGCCATGGTCCTGCTCGTGCTGCCGCTCAGCCGCAGCCTGAAGTGGCTCAACCTCACCTGCGTCCTGTGCATCGTGGGGATTTGGATCGAGAAGGGCATGGGCCTGGTCATCCCGGGCTTCATTCCTACGCCGCTGGGCGCGATGGCGGAATACCGGCCGTCGCTCAACGAGACCCTGATCTGCCTCGGCATCTGGGCCTTTGGCCTGCTCTGCTATACGGTGTTCCTGCGCATGGCGGTGCCCATCCTGCAGGGACGGCTCTCCCAGGCGAACGAAGGGGCGCCGGCTGCCGGCTTGGGCGAAGCCGCCACCAATCCCGCGCTCGAGGCCTGAGTCCCTCCCGCCATGACCACTCGACTCACCGCGGATGACGCCCGGCAGCCGCTGAATGCCCATGCGGCGGCCAAGGGCGCGGAGATCTGCGCGAAGTACGGCCCGGGCATGGGTTGGGAGGAGCTGCTTCGCCTGCTGGACGATCGCGCGTGCGTGCGCTATCCCTGCCAGCTGGTTTTCGACGCCGCCCCCCTGCACCCGGGCGAGTTCGCGCATCCCGTGGCCCGGGGCGACCACCCGGAGGACGGATACACCCTGTACGTGCATCCCTTCTTCCTGACGCGACGGGAACAGGTGCCCGCCCTGGTGCTCTACCAGCTGGTCCTGGTGAATTACGGCGAGTTCGCGTCGCCGGACGACGCCGAGGTCTTCGGCGCCGCGGCGCTCGGCCTGACGCGGGAGGAGTATTACGCCGCGCTGTGCCAGCTGGCTGACCAACTCTGCGCGTGCGCGTCGGGCTAAGGCGTCTTCGGTTTCTGTGAACGCAGCGTGTAGCCGGGGTCGCCGACCCCGGCGGGCTGACGGCGACAGAGCAAGCAACCCGCCGGGCCCTCGACCGGCTCGGGCCAGGGACGGCGGGCTCCACCCGCGCCGGCGTCGCCGCGGAAGGTGTAGCGGCCAGATCCGGACGATGGGGCCCGAGCACCTGTCCGCCGAAGCCCCGCGAATGCGGGGCGAACGCGGAAGCTCGGGCCCTACGAAATGATTCATGTAGGGCGCCCCGCCGCCGCGGCGGGGCCGCCACGTCCCAAATGATGTTCAGCCACGAGCACCTGTCCGCCGAAGCCCCGCGAATGCGGGGCGAAGGTGGAAGCTCGGGCCCGACGAAAAAACCCATGCCACGCGGGGCCACGAGCAAGCTCGGGCCCTACAGGGCAAATTCGTGGCGCAGGCGGAAGCTCGGGCCCGACAAGAATCGCGGGTTCACGTGTTCTCGTCGCCGGGCTCGCCGTCGCGCGCCAGATCCCGATTGGCGGGCAGATGCTGGGGGAAGAACACGTAGTAGTTCATCAGCCACCAGCTCCGCGACGAACGGTAGACCAGGATGGGCACGGCGATGGCGCCCGCCCCGGCGAGGAGGGCGGCCGTGCGGCCTCCGATCACCCCGTACCAGCCCAGGAGCAGCACCGGCCCGAGGAAGCCGATCAAGGTCACGCCGTAGCTGAGCGACATCGAGCCGAGGAAGAAGCCCTCGTCGCGCTCGTGCCGCAGGCCGCAGCGGGGGCATTCCGGGTTCAGTTCAAACCAGGCGCCCGGTTTGAAGAGCGTGCGCCCGCCGCAGTTGGGGCAGCGATTGGTGAGGCCGCGCGCGATGATCTGTCTGCGGCTTACTTTCATTTCGCCTTTGAACAACCAAGGCGCCAAGCCGCCAAGGAAGATTTGACGTTGCTCGACAAGAGCACTGCCGCTCCGCCCCACCCTAGCCAACGGCACGAGCCCGTCGACACGCTCGGGGCCTGAGCCGTTCGACTTCGCTCAGGGTCATCCTCGATTACCCATGGGTCATCCTGAGCCTGTCGAAGGATGAGCGCGCCGAACGGGCAAGCTCGGATTCTGCCAACCCGCCGGGGACGGCGGGTTCCACCTCGAAGTGGCGCCAGTCTCAGACTGGCGCTACGATGGCCCCCAAGCCAACGGCCCGAGCACCCGTTCGTCGTAGGGCGCGACCTTGGTCGCCGCCGGTCTTTTCCGTAGCGGACCGTTCGCGATCCGCGCTCAGCGATAGCAGCGGTCATTCGCGCCCCGAATAAATGAAATCCGCCTTAGCCTGCATTTTCCACACTCGCAAATAGCCGATCCACACACCCCGTCGCTTCGCGCCACCCCTCTTGGTAGAGGGGACTTGGAGCGCCGCCTGCAAAATCTCCTCTCGGAGAGGGGTGCCCGTCAGGGCGGGGTGTGTCCACGACCATCGGCCGTGTGAAATGTCCGGGTTAGCGCCTTGGCGCCTTGGTTGATCCCACGCCTCAGGCGCCGCCGAGCTGGTAGCGCACGAA
>DATIWI010000301.1:0-7428 GCA_035519475.1 Opitutaceae bacterium | reverse complement strand
CCGCACGCCGCCGTCGCGCACATCGATGTCGACGCGGCCGAGATCGGCAAAATCAAGCCAGCCCTGCTGGGCTTGGCCGGAGACGCCGCCGAGATTCTGCGCCGGCTGCTCGACCGGCTGCCGTTCCATGATCAGCCGGCCTGGCGCGCGCGGGCGGCGGAGCTGCGGGCTGCCCATCCCCTGCGCCCTGCGCCGCGCACCGTGGACCCGCTGCATCCACTCAACCTGTGCCGCTTCCTCGGCGAAATCCTGCCGCCGGACACCATCCTCACCACGGACGTGGGCCAGCACCAGATGTGGGTGGCGCAGGCGTATCCGGTCCGCCGGCCGCGCACGCTGCTCACCTCCGGCGGCCTCGGCACGATGGGCTTCGGGCTGCCGGCGGCCATCGGCGCTGCCCTGGCCGCCCCCGGACGCCGCGTGGTCTGTGTCAGCGGCGACGGCTCGATCCTGATGAACATTCAGGAGCTGGCGACGCTGGCCGAACTCGACCTGCCCGTGGCCGTGCTGGTCTTCAACAACGCCCAGCTCGGGCTCGTGCGCCAGCAACAGGAGCTGTTCTACGGCCGGCGCTACGCCGCCGCGCATTTCACCGCCGTGCCCGACTTCGCCGCGGTGGCGCGCGCCTTCGGCGTGCGCGGCGTGCAGCTTTCGCCCGACGACGATCCGCTCGCCGCCCTGGTCGACGCGCTCGCCGCTCCCGGCCCGTGCGTGATCGACATTCCGATTCACGAACAGGCCAACGTCCTTCCCATGGTGCCGCCCGGCGCCGCCAACCGCCACATGATCACCGAACCTGAACTGGAGTCCACCCATGCCTGAGCACTCCCCTTTCGCACTCCCGGCCTGGCCGTCGGCTCCCGGCCCATGTCAACCATTGGTTGACAAGTCTCACGGGTCCGCGTCCGCCCATCCCGCCGCGCCTGTGCCGGATTCCCGCGCGGGAGTCGCGGCGCCGGCGAGCGCCGTGGTCGAACTGCGCGTGCGCAACCACCCCGGCACGATGTCGCACATCACCGGGCTCTTCGCCCGCCGCGGCTTCAACCTCGAGGCCATCGTGTGCGTGCCGGTCGGCGAGGGCCGCGAGAGCGGCATGCTGCTGCTCGTGGCCGATGAGCCGCGCCTCGAGCAGGTCGAACGCCAACTCGGCAAGCTCTACGATGTCCTCGCCGTGCGCCACCGGGCCGACCTCACGCGGGAATTTTTCGCCCGACTGGCGTTGGTCGCGCTCGGCGCGACCCCTCGAAATGCCGGGTGAGATTCCTGCCCGACCATTCGCGCCGGCCGCCCTGGCGGTCGGTTGGCGGGCTTGCGGTCGGCTCGGACGCAACGGCCGCTTCGCCGGCGTCAGCCACTCCCTGCCATTGGAAGAAACTCTTTCGAATTGCCTTGGTCGGTCGGCTCTTCTCATGCTCCCTCAACTGATGCTCCCCGTCGTCCAGCGGCGGATCCCGGCGTCGGCCAAACCGGTGGTCTCATCCTTCGAGACCGAAGGTTTGTCTGTGTCGGCATCGTCGTATCCTTCTGCCTTGCAGCCGGGCTGACGCGTCCCTGACCAGGGGTGAGCGGGCTCTCCACGGCACGTCCATCCGAAGACCACAACCCTCACCCAACACTGACTCCTGATGAAACTCAAAATCGCCCCCAAACTAGTCGGTCTCGTCCTCGTGAGCCTGGGTGCGCTCGCCTGGTCGGCGCGCGCCGACACTGTCACGCTCAAGGATGGTTCCGTCATTCACGGCAAGATTACCGGCATCGCGGGCGGCACCGTCACGGTCTCCACCGGCTTTGCCGGCGACCTGTCCATCAAGCAGGACCAAGTCACCGCGCTCGCGACCGACGAGCCGGTCTTCGTCAAGACCACCGAGAATTCGACCGTGCTGGGCAAGGTCGAGCCCAAGGAGTCCGCCGTCGTCGTGGCCAGCCCCAGCGGCACCTACACCACGACGATCGCCGGTGTGAAATCTTCGTGGCGCCAGGGCGCCGAGGATCCCGAGATCGTGGCCCAGCGCCGCCACTGGGTCGCCGAGGTCACGACGGACATCGCCGGCAAGAGCGGCAATTCCACCGGCTTTGCCGGGGCGATCGGGGCCGTGGCCACCCTCAAGACGCCGACGGATTCGCTCAAGTTCTACGCTTCGGCCAACCACACCGTAGCCAACGGCCAGACCTCGGCCGACACCTACAAGGGCGGCGTCGAGTACAACGCCTTCTTCTCCCCCGCGCTGTCGTGGTATGTCTCCACCGAATTGATGCAGGACAACGTCAAGGACATCGCCCTGCGCGTGAGCACCCTCGGCGGCCTGGGCTGGAACGCGGTCCGCAGCCCGACGGAAGACCTGCAGTTCCGCGCCGGTCTCTCCTACCGGTACGAAACCTACAACACCGTGCCGGCCACCCCCAACTTCTCCTCCGCCGGCGTCAATTTCGCCCTGGTGCACCGCCTCGACCTCAAACCGTGGGCGATCATGCACAACTCGCTCAGCTACGTGCCCTCGTTTAAGGACACCAGCAACTTCGTCTTCGATCACGACTCCAACCTGACGATGCCGTTCGGCGGCTCCAAGGTTTGGTCGTTGCGCCTCGGGGTGAGCAACGAGTACGTCTCGAAGCCGGTCGACGACGCCAAGCGGCTCGATACCACCTACTATCTGCGCCTGGTGCTGGACGTCCTCTGAGCCGAATTCATTCAAAGGACCGATGCATCCGCCCGGCACAAAAGGGTGCGTAGGGCCGGCGTCTCGCGCCGGCCGTGATTGTTGCGGCGCCTGCAAGACAGGCGCCCTACGCCTGCAGCACGAGTCCGGACGAGCCGCCGCTCCGGCGGCAGCGCTTCCGTTCACTGCAGTTCGAAGAACACCCGCGGACCCTGGTTCTGCTTGGCGGCGGTCGTCGCCGCCTGCTGCGCCAGGAACAGCCGGTCTGCGGCGATCTTGCCGGTCGTGATCAGGTAGTCGCGGACGTGCATCGCGCGCGCCATGGCCAGCGTGCGCAGGTCATTGTCGTTGACCTCCATGGTGTCGGCGAGGCGTGCGGTCATCACGTCGAGCGGCAACCCCGCCGCCACGGCCGCCGCGCTAGCCTGCTTCAATTCTTCCGCGGTCTTGGTCTGCTCCTTTTCCGCGGCCCGTCGGCTGCGCAGCCCCTGAAATGTGATGACATTGACCACGCGCTTCACCAGTCCGGGCGCAGGCGCCGGCGGCGGCGGGGCCACGGCGGGGGGCTGGGGCAGCGGCGTGCCGAATTCCGTGCCGGGCGGGAACTTCGCATCAAACAGCTTCTTCACCATCGCGAGATGCTCCTCCGGCGCGATGGTCAGTTGGTCGGGGGGCGCCACGTTGGGGTCGGCCGCGCGGCGCGCTTCCCAGACCTGCCGGCGGACCAAGTCTGCGAACTTCTGTTGCTTCAACGCATAGGTGTCCGCGCCGGCATCGTAATTGCCCGCCACGGACAGGCTGAGGCCCGGCCGGTTGGTAAGCGCCTTCACCAGCGTCTCGAGTTTTCCGGCCTCGGCCGGCAGCGGCACGGTCGAACCCGGCGCAAACTCCTGGTAGGAGAGCTCCTCCCCGCCGCCCCCGAACATCGAGCCCAGCAGGGCGAAGGGTGAGACGGCGGCCTTGGTCAGCAGGTTGCCGATCACCCGCCAGACGACCTTGCCGATGCGCAAACTGGGATCATCGAGGCTGCCCTCGACTGGCACGTCGATCACGATCTTGCCGTCCAGATCCTTCAACAACGCCACGCCGAGGCGCACCGGCAGATGCGTCGCGTCCGGGCTGTTGGTCGCCGCGCCGAACGTGAATTGGTTGAGCGTGATCACATTCGCCATGTCGATCCGGCGGTCGGCCACCTTGGCTTTGATGTCGAGGACGAGTTTGCCGCGGGCGATTTCATAGCCGGCGAATTTGCCGCTGTAGGGGCTGAGCGGCAACAAGTCGACGGACTTGGCCGTGATCGTGAGGTCCGCGAACTTCTTCTCGCTGAGCGGATCCAGCTTGCCGGTGATGGCGACAGGCCCCACGCCATCGACCGCGGCTTTCAGATCGACGTCCGCCCGGCCGAGCTGCTGCGAGGAGAGACCGGCGATCGTGCCGCCAAATTGGTTCACGCCCATCTTCACGTTGGGCTCCAGCGAGCGATCGGTGTAGGTGAAGTCGCCGTCGGTGATCGTCACCTTGCCGATCTCGACCCGGGGCGATGGCGCGGACGCGCTGGTGGCCACCGCGACCGACGGCGGGCCCGAGGACGCCGCCGCCGCGCCGGGGGGTGCTGCCACGGCCGCGAGGTTGAGCGTTTGGTCCTTGTTCATGATGGCCCGCGCATAGGGGGCCGCCACCGCGACTTCGGCGAGCGTCACGCTGGGTTGCGGGGTGGTGGTGACCTTGAGCCCGTTGAGCGCGAGGGCGGCGAATCCCGCCAGTTCCTCGGAGTGCGCGCCGTCCACCAGTCCGAACCGCTCCACGCGCGCGTTTCCTGCCAGCGTCGCGGCCGGCTGATGGTCGGCGAGGCTGAATTCCACCTGGCTGGAAGTCGAGGCCAGGCCCTGCGTGATGCGGGCATTGACGAATTGCTCGAGGTAGGGACTGAGCGGGAGAATCGCCAGGTCGCGGGCCTCGATCTTCAGCGTGGCCCGGGGCGCGGGCCGGATCGACACGGTGCCATCGACCTCCAGGGTGCCCTGTGGGGCCCACGCCAGGGAGACGTGCAGCGGCATCGTCGCGCCCTCGGCCAGCGTCACATTCTTCAGCGAGCACTGCAGGTCGCCCAGCCCGAGCTGCACCGGCCGCGGCGCCGCCAGGTCGGCCACGTCGATCTTGAAATCCTTCAGCGCCACCTCGTCCACCTTCAGTTCCGGCGGCCGCCCCGACGCGGCGGCGGGCGCCGCCACGCCCGGCGTCGCCGCCGCCGGCGGCAGGAGGGCGAGCAGGTTGATCCCCCCGTCTTTGTCGCGGCGGACCGTGAGATGGCCGCCGCTCAGCGCCACGCTGGCCGCGCCCGCGTTCATCGCCACGCCGTCGGCACGCATGCCGGTGATGTCCAGCGCCGCCAGTTCGACTTCCGGCCGGCCGCTGCCGTGCTCGTTGATCCGGAGATTGCGCAGACCCAGGCTGCCGTCGCTCAGCGTCAGCACGCGGCCCTGCGGATCGAGGTTGACCTCGTAGCGCCCGTGCACCGCGAGCGTCCCCGCGGCGAGGTCCCCGCGCAGCGCCGCGCTGTAATAAGGGGCATACTTCGGGAGATTGAGATTCTCGACGCTGAACTCGCCGGCCGAATGCACGGGATCCGCGCTCAGCGTGCCCGTCCAGACGAATTTCTCCCCGGACTCGGTCACCGCTTCGAAGTGATACGGCGCCCCCCGCCGGCCGGTGGTCCGGAAGGCCGTCAGCCCGAAGCTGAGCGGACCGACCGTGGTCTGGAAGGGCTGGGCCCGCGAATGGTCGGCGCAATCCACGCGGGCGTCGCTGATGGCGAGGCGCCCCACGCGCAGCGCGCGGCCCGGGGCGGCCGGTTTGGCGCCTGCCGGCGGCGGCGCCATGAATTTGGTGAGCAGGTCGGAGAAATTGAAGGTGCCGTCGGGATTGACGGTGACCTGCAGGTGAAAGCCGTCGAGCGCGATGTCGCTCAGCACCCAATCGCCCGTAAGCGACGCCAGCGCCCCGAAGTTGACGTAGAGCCGCCGCCAGCCGAAGAACGAGCCGCCCCCGCCCGTCTCGCGCACGTCCAGGTTCTCCAGCGTGACCGAGAGCGCGTAGGGATTCAGCCGGACCTTGCCCAGCGCCACCGGTCGGCCCAGCTCGGCGGACAGCCGCTTCACGAGCTGTGCTCTCGCAATCGGCGGCAGGACAAAGAAACCAACGACCGTATAAAGGACCAACAGGGTCGCACACGCCCAGAGGATCCGGCGAAGTCGGGGAGAAAGCCGGGGCAGATTCATGCCGGATATGAAGCGCGAAAACGATCGGAGGCAACCTGCGGATAAGCGGCGCCCCCGCCGCCCGCCATAAGCCACCCTTCATCGGCGATTAGGCAAATTGCATTCCACCCCGCGACTCCCTCTCTCCCCTTGACGTTCTACAGGAGAGTCCCCATTCCCTTCGCTCCTGTAGAACATCTAGGAGAACGCCATGCCCAAGGACGAAAAGACCGAACTGCTGCAAGGCACCCTCGACATGCTCATCCTGCGGTCGCTCCAGCTCGCGCCGATGCACGGCTTCGGCATCTCCGTCCGCATCCGCCAGCTTTCGGACGAGGTGCTGCAGGTGGAGCAGGGCTCCCTCTATCCGGCCCTCGCCCGCCTGGAGGAGCAGGGCTGGATCCGGTCCGAATGGGGCGTCTCCGACAACAACCGCAAGGCGAAGTATTACACGCTCACCGCCACCGGCCACCGGCAATTGGAGGCTGAGACCGCCAACTGGCGGCGGCTTTCATCCGCAGTGAACCTCGTCCTGCACACCGCCTGACTGCCCCGGGCCACGCCCCCGCCTGGCCCGGGCTCCGCCACCCATGAATCCACTCCGAAGACTCCTGCGGCGCCTGCGCGGCCTGTTTCGCCGCCGCCGCCTCGAGCGCGAGATGGACGACGAGCTCCGCTTCCATCTCGAGATGCAGGCGGCGGCCAACCGCGCCGCCGGCATGGATCCTGACGAGGCGCACTACGCCGCGCGGCGCCAGTTCGGCCACCTCGACGGCGTGCGGGAAGCCATGCGCGACGTGCGGGGCTGGGTCTGGCTCGAGCAGCTCGGCCGGGATTTCCATTTCGCGCTGCGCGCGCTTGCCCGGTCGCGCGGGTTCCTGGTCGCCGCGATCCCGACGCTCGCCTTCGGCATCGGGCTCTGCACGACCATCTTCAGCCTCGTCAATCCGATCCTCTTTCGCCCGCTCCCCTTTCCCGAGCCCGATCGGCTTGTCTTCCTCAACCAGGCCAATGCGCCGTTGGGCATCAAGTCCAGCTCCCTGGCCTACGCGGATTATCACGAATGGCGGAAAGGGAACCGCACCTTTGCCGACATGGGCCTGTTCCTGGCGTACGCGGCCAGCCTGGGAGGAACGGAGCAGCCCGCACGGATTGCCGCCAGCCTCGTCACCCCGTCCCTGTTTCCCGTGCTCGGCGTCCGGCCCATCGTCGGCCGTGGTTTCGAGGCCGCGGACGCGCGACCCGAAGCTCCCCCGGTCGCGGTGCTCAGTCATTCCCTGTGGCAGAAGCGCTATGGCGCGGATCCCGGCGTCGTCGGTCGCTCGATCCAGCTCAACGGTCGAAGCCACACGGTCATCGGCGTCCTGCCCCGGGGCTTCAGCACCCCGGACATCACGGACGTGTGGACGCCGTTGGTGATTTCGGCTCCGGATCAGACCCGGGGCAATCACATGTTCCAGGGCATCGGGCGGCTGAAGCCGGAGGTCACCCTCGATCAAGCCCACTCTGACCTG
>DATIWI010000300.1:0-2111 GCA_035519475.1 Opitutaceae bacterium | reverse complement strand
TTCGCGGCGGTCAACGGCGCAAACCAGGGCGAGATGTCCGCGCCGTCGCCGGGATGGTTGCTGCCCGATTTGTCGCCGCCGCTCCACCCGCCGCCGTGCACGAGGATGGCGACGGGATGCGGTCCCGGCCCATCCGGCACGCTCGCATCCAGCCGCAAGCTCTCGCCCTCCGCCCGGCCGTATTCGACGTCCCGGAGCAGCCGCTCCTGCGCGCGACCTCCGCCCGCAGCCAGCAGCAGGCTTCCACCAAGGATTAAGTACGCCGTCTTCATGGCTGGAAACCGAGACCGCCGTGACCGGGCTCACTCTCCACCCTGCGGGGGCAGGGGCAGCGTATTCACGTTGTTCTTCGGGTCGCGGTAATCGACGAACTGCATGGGGTCGGTTCCGTTCAAGTGCTCCTCGAGAGCCGTGTAGCCATCATGGTCGCTGTCGAGGGCCGCATCGGAGGGATCGTGCGGGTTCAGGCCATGCTGAATCTCCCAATCGTCCGGCATTCCGTCGCCGTCGCTGTCCACCGGCGCCGGGCCGGACCGCAGCACCGGCCAGCCGCCGACATCGGTCTGCGAGTTGATGATGTGGCCGCCGCCCCGGCGCACCTCGTCCACAATCCGGACATCGACCGGGTCACGCACCGGCCGGGACGCGCCGACCGCCGCCAGCACCAGTTGCAGCGCGTCCCGCGCCGGGACGGTCTGGACCGGCGCCACCGCAAACGGCGCGGTCACCGTCCGCACTTGCCGCCGGCCGTCGATCACCACCGGATCGAAAAATCCCGAGTTGTCCGCGGTCAGATCGTCATGGTCCTCGAAGACGTTGCCGCGAATGTAGAACTGCAGCTCCGACGGGCCGCCGACGGTGATTGGCGTGCGCGCCCGGCTGCTGGGCCCCGCCTTGATGTAGTTCGCGACGTAGTTCACCTGGAGGCGGCCCTGGGTCAGGCCGGAACAAATCTGGCCGTAGTCGTAGATGATGTTGTTGCGCACATCGAACACGGGGTAGGGCGGGTGCCCGTAATTGTCCCCCAGCCGCGGATTGCGGGCGTCGTTATGCACCCAGAGATTGTGGTGGAAGGACACCGGCCCATCGGCCCGGGCCAGCGAGCCGTAGCCGTGCGGCCCCTTGGGATGTTTGCTCGCCCGGAGCGACTCGCCGATCAGACACCACTGCACCGTGACATTGGAGACGCGACCCGACAGCGAGAGCGCTTCGTCGATCGACCACGTCGCCGTGCAATGATCGAAGGTCGAGTTGCTGGCACCGTGGAAGAAATCGATGCAGTCCTCCGCCCGGCCGGTCACGTCGCCCAGGCGGCTGCGCAGGTAACGCACCACCACGTCATGCGTGGCCACCACAAACGGGAAATCGCGCAGACAGATGCCGTCGCCCGGGGCAGTCTGGCCCGCCAGCGTCATGAAGGGATTCCGCACCATGATCGCGTGCGTGAGGGCGATCGTCCCGGCGACCCGGAAGATGACGATACGCGGACCCTCGGCCTCGCAAGCCGCCCGCAGGCTGCCCGGACCATCGTCATCCAGGTTGGTCACGAGGAGGACCCTGCCGCCGCGCCCGCCCGGGGTGGTCGAGCCGAAGCCTTCCGCCCCGGGAAAGGCCGGTAGCTCCGCGGGTGCCGCCGGCGCCGGCGCAGCCCCGGCGCCAAGGGCAGGCGCCAGCGCCAACAACAGGCTCAGGGCAAAGTGTGCACGCCGTTGGGTGGGATTCATTTTGGAAGGATTCGCACGACCATCAGTTTGTCCGCCCGGGTCAGGGCAGCGCCAGGTTGGCTGAGCGCAGCGTGGCGGCGGCCTCGGTGGCGACAATGGCGCCGCCGTTGAGGTCGATGCTCGTGACCTCGGCGCGCGGGCCGGCGGGCGCGGCAAATGCGAGCGTGTCACTGCCGCTCCCGGAGACGTAGTCCGCGACCGGACCGGCGCGTGCGCGGAGCCGCGGCCGGCCCTTGACCGTCACGCTTTCGCTGAAGGTGAGCGCGATCGTCTGGCCGCTCTGCTCCCAGCGCCTGATGGCAGGGCCGGCGGTGCATTCCGGGTCCCACGTGCCGGCGAAGGTCCAGGCCGCGGTGACTTGCTCCGGCCGGGGCGCGCCCGGCGCGG
>DATIWI010000299.1:0-31662 GCA_035519475.1 Opitutaceae bacterium | reverse complement strand
CGGCGGAGGTCGAGGCGATCATCCGCCCGTGCGGGCTGGCGCGGCAGAAGGCGCAGGCGATCGTCGAATCATCGCGTCTGCTGGTCGAGCGGCACGGCGGGCAGGTGCCGCGCACGTATGCGGAGCTCGAGGCGCTGCCCGGCGTGGGCCACAAGACCGCCTCGGTCGTGATGGCCCAGGCGTTCGGCGAGCCGGCGTTTCCGGTGGACACGCACATCCACCGGCTGGCGCGGCGCTGGGGCCTGAGCGGAGGCCGGAGCGTGGAGCAGACGGAACGCGATCTGAAGCGGCTCTTTCCGCGCGACCACTGGAACCAGCTGCACCTGCGCATCATCTTCTACGGCCGTGAGCATTGCACGGCGCGCGGTTGCGACGGCACTGTGTGCGAAATCTGCCGCACGCTCTTTCCCCGCCGGCGGCCGGCGGAGCGGCGCCGGTAACGGGGCGCGAGAAACCGGTTTCCATGATTGCCAATCCCGCTGAAACCGGGAAGCTGTCGGGTTTTCATCCGACATGTTACGCAGACTCATCGCGTCGATCCGCAAAACGCTGACGGCCCAGCCCGCCGGGGCCGCGACCAAGGCAGCCCCCAAACCGACGCACCGGACCGGCGGGCACGAACAGGCGGCGACTGGCCGGCCGCATGCGGACGGACGGCCCGGGCGAGGCCACGGCCGGGGGCGTCATCCCCATTCCGGCCACGCCCCGCGACCCGCGCCCAAACCCGAGCCCAGACCCGGAGGGCGGCCCGCGCCGGCCCGGCCGGTGGCGGTCCCGTCTGCCCCCAGGGTCCCGCCCGCGCACGTGCCGCCGCCGGCGGCGGTGCCCGTCATGGACACTGCGTTCACGCGGCTGGGCCTGATCGACGCGCTGGCCTACGCCGCGCAACAGATGCAGTACACCGAACCGACGCCGGTGCAGCTGCAGGCCATCCCCCTGGTGCTGACGGGGCGCGATGTCATCGGTTCCGCGCAGACCGGGACTGGCAAGACCGCCGCCTTTGCCCTGCCGATCCTGCAGCGGCTCGGCCGGCACGGCGCGCTGCGCTGCCTCGTCCTCGAACCCACCCGGGAGCTGGCGTTGCAGGTCGAGCAGGCCTTTCGCGACTACGGCAAGTTCACGAACCTGCGCGCGACCGTGGTCTATGGCGGGGTGGGCTATGGCCGCCAGCGCGATGACCTCAAGCGCGGCGTCGACGTGGTCGTGGCCACGCCCGGCCGCCTGCTGGACCACCTCGAGCAGCGCACCCTGACGCTGGGCGCCGTCAGCATCCTCGTGCTCGACGAAGTCGACCGCATGCTCGACATGGGCTTTCTGCCCGACGTGAAGCGCATCGTGCACCAATGCCCGCGCGAGCGGCAGACGATGCTGTTCACGGCCACGCTGCCGCCCGAGATCGAGTCACTGGCCGGCTGGGTCCTGCGCGACCCGGTGACCGTGGAGATTGGCCGGCGGCAGGCGCCGGCCGAGACCGTGTCCCATGCGTTTTACCCCGTGGTCGGGTCGCAGAAATTCGATCTGCTCCGCACCCTGCTCGAACGCACCGATTACAAGAGCGTCCTGGTGTTCTGCCGCACGAAGATGGGCGCCGATCGCGTGGCCGCCTGGCTGAAAACGCACCGGCATTCCGTCGCGGTGATGCATGCGGACCGGAGCCAGCAGGAGCGCCAGGACGCGCTGGCGGGCTTCAAGGCCGGCCGGTACGAGGTGCTGGTCGCGACAGACCTCGCCGCCCGCGGCCTGGACATCGCAGGCGTGACCCACGTGGTCAATTACGACGTGCCGGAGAATCCGGAAGATTACGTGCACCGCATCGGCCGCACCGGCCGCGCCCACCACACGGGCGATGCCTTCACCCTGGTGACCGAGGAGAGCGTGCGCGACGCGCGCAGCATCGAGCGCTTCATCGGCCGGCCGATCGAGCGGAAGAAGCTCGAGGGCTTCCCCTACGTTTATTCGGCGTTGTTTGAAGAGCGGGCGCTGGCGGCGGAGGAGGCGGCCCGGCCCGCCAGCCGCCTGCATCGCGGCCTGCGGCGCTGAGCGCCCGTCCCCGCCGGTGAGTGGCGAGGGGCCCGCGCCTGCCAGGCGCGGGCGGGACCATCGGGCGGGCGAGGAACCCTGCGTCTTTTTGCGGGGCTCTGCGTCTTCAGAAGGTGAATCGAATCCCTCCATGAAGACCCTGCTTTCCCTGTTTCTCGTCGCAGCCGCGCTCCTCGCCATCATGCGGGTTGACGGCGGTCCGCTGGATGTTGGAGAGCTGATCGCGGGCTTTGTTGCCGCCAGCCTCGCGATCTGGCCGCTGGTCGAGCGCGGATCGACCTCGGAGACTCCGGTGGAGGCGGCGCCAAAGCGGCCTCGCTTCCTCGTCCGCCACCCGCTGGCAAGGGGTCTGCCCGATTCGATCTGCGCGCAATGCGGCGCCAGATAGTCTGCGTCCTTTGGCCGCGATCTGCGTCTACACTAGCAAAACACTCCTGCCGCCATGAAGTCCACCATGCCGACGCCTTCCTCCTGCTGCTCCGCCACGTCCGCCCTGACCGCCTCCGTCGGCGGCCGGCCCGCGCCGCTTCCGCCCTGCTGCGGGCACCCGGCGGATTGGCGCTATCGCCTGCGTCCTTTCTTCAACTGCTACGTCTCGGGAGAGTGAACCCTCATGAAAACAGCGAACCTCGATGCGACCCAGATCAGGGAATACGTCCGCGAGCGCTACGGCGCGATCGCGGAGCAGGATGATGCCGGCGCCGGCTCCGGTTGTGGCTGCGGCGCCGGCGGCAGCAGCTGCTGTGGCGGCGCCGCCGACACGAAATACGCGGAGAAGCTCGGCTACTCCCCCGCCGACGCGGCCGCGGTGCCCGCGGGCGCCGATCTCGGACTCGGCTGCGGCAATCCGCTGGCCTTGGCGTCGATCAAGCCCGGCGAGACCGTCCTCGATCTCGGCAGCGGCGCGGGCTTCGACTGCCTGCTCGCCGCGCGCCAGCTGGCGGGTACCGGGCGGATCATCGGCGTCGACATGTCGCCGGCGATGCTCGCGAAGGCGCGGCGCAATGCCGCGGCGGCCGGATTCGCCAACGTCGAGTTCCGCCTGGGCGAGATCGAGCACCTGCCCGTGGCCGACGCCAGCGTCGATCTGATCATCTCCAATTGCGTCATCAATCTTTCGCCCGAGAAGGAGCTGGTTTTTCGCGAAGCCTTCCGTGTGCTCAAACCTGGCGGCCGGCTGGCGATCGCGGACATCGTGGCCACGAAGCCGGTGCCGGCGGGCTTGCGGCAGCAACTTGAATCCATCGGCGCCTGCGTCGCCGGCGCGGCCCTGATCGCCGATCTCCAGACCATGCTGCGCGCGGCGGGATTCGGCCGGGTCGACCTCCAGCCGCGGGAGGCCTCGCGCCAGATGGTCGCCGAGTGGACCGAGGATGCGGCGGTGGCGGATTTTGTGGTATCCGCCTACCTCACCGCCTATAAGCCGTGAGGATATGAAGGCAACGATTGCCGCCACGACGCTGGCTGCGGCGGGACCGGACGACGTTCCCGCCATCGCCGCGCTGCTGCGCGCGGCCGCGCTGCCGCACGAGGATTTCGCCGCACACCTGGCGCACTTCCTGGTGGCGCGCCGGGGCGGCCGGGTGGTGGGGGCGGTCGGGTTTGAGCGGCACGGGCGCTCCGCGCTGCTGCGCTCGCTCGTGGTGGCGCCCGCGCGGCGGGGCGCCGGACTCGGCGGCCGGTTGGTCCGCCGGCTCACCACGGCCGCGCGGCGCGGCGGGATCCGGCGGTTCTACCTGCTGACGACGACCGCCGAACGGTTTTTCTCCAAGCGCGGCTTCCGGCGGATCGCGCGGGCGCGCGTGCCGGCGGCCATCGCCGCCACGCGGGAGTTCCACAGCCTGTGCCCGGCGAGCGCGGTCTGCATGACGCGGGCGCTGACCGCGGCGACACCATGACGGCGCAGGCCTTCGATGCGAACGTGCTGCAGATGGCGCCGCGCCTGCGGGCCTTCCTGCGCCGGCGGGTGCGCGACGACGCCACCGCCGACGACCTGACCCAGGAGACGCTGCTCAAGGTCTTCCGGTCGCGCGAGTCGCTGCGCGACGGCACGCGGCTGGAAGCGTGGCTCTACCGCGTCGCGCGCTCGACCCTGATCGACCATTACCGGCGCCAGCGGCCGACGGAGGAGCTGCCCTCTGCCGTGGCGGCGGAAAGCCGGGACGAGGTCGAGGCGATGCGCACGGCCATGGCCGCGTCGATCCACCATTTTCTCGCCCAATTGCCCGCGGCCTACCGCGAGCCCGTGCGGTTGGCGGAACTGGAGGGGCTGCCGCTCGCCAAGATCGCGCTGCGGATGAACCTGTCGCTCACCGCGGTGAAGTCGCGGGTGCGGCGCGGCCGGCAGCTGCTGAAGGCGAAGCTGCAGGCGTGCTGCCGCTTCGAGTTCGACCGGCTGGGCCACGTCATCGGGTGGGAGCGGCGCCGGCTGCTGTGCTGCGAATGACCGCGCGTTCACCGGGGAGGCCCTCCGGCGGGTGACGTTGCCGTGACGGTAGGGATCGGAGCTTGAAGTATATTCCTGCGCAGGTATATTGGTCCGTATGGAGCTGGTCCGGATCTACGAATGCCTTTGCGACGTGACCCGCCTGCGCATCCTAAATGTGCTGCTGCGCGGGCCGCTCTGCGTTTGCCATTTCCAGGCGATCCTGCGCGAGCCGCAGGTCAAGATCTCCAAGCACCTGGCCTACTTGCGCGCGCGGGGATTTGTCACCGCGACCCGCCGGGGAAACTGGATGGTCTACGCCCTCCCGGTGGCGCGACCGCGCGAGCTGGCCGCCAATCTCGCCTGCCTGCAGGACTGTGCGGCGGAGCAGGCGATCTTCCGGCAGGACCGGTCCCGGCTCGACCGGCTGGCGCCCGCATTGCCGGAAGTCCGTTCCTGCGCCTGTCGGCGCCCCGCCCCCCGGCGGGCGCAGACCTGATTACCCGAAGAATCCTCCGATGACCTCGCGCCCTCCCTTCAAGGTGTTGATTCTGTGCACGGGCAACTCCGCCCGTTCGATTCTCGGCGAATACCTGTTGCGCGCCGTCGGACGCGGACGGTTTGAGACCTACAGCGCCGGCGTCCAGCCGACGGGTCGGGTGAACCCGCTCGCGCTGCGCGTGCTCAAGGAACGCTACGGCATCGACGCCAGCGGAGCTCGTTCGAAGTCCTGGGATGAATTCAAGGACGTGAAGTTCGATTTCGTGATCACGGTCTGCGACCGGGCGCGGGAGTCATGTCCCGTCTGGCCGGGCCAGCCGGTGGTCGGGCACTGGGGCTCGCCTGATCCCGCCGCAGTGGAAGGTCCGGAGGAGGTGAAACATCGCGCCTTCGTCACGGTCGCCTCCGAGATCGCACGCCGGATCGAGCTCTTCTGCGCCTTCTCCGACGGACAATTGGCGGCCTTCCGGGTCGCCGATCTCAACGCCATTGCGGAGAAATGCCAGCCTGCCACCGGGCAGGAACCCACGCGATGAGCTCCGATCGGCACCCGCTGCTGGGACGGCTCTCGTTTCTCGACCGCTACCTGACGCTCTGGATCTTCCTGGCAATGGCCGCCGGCCTGCTCGCCGGCCGCTTCGTGCCGTGGATTCCGGCAGCGTTGACCGCGTGGAGCCTCGGCACGACCTCGGTGCCGATCGCGATCGGCCTGATCCTCATGATGTATCCGCCGCTGGCGAAGGTGCATTACGAGGAGTTGGGCGACGTCTTTCGCGACCGGCGCGTGCTCGGCCTCTCGCTGGTGCAGAACTGGCTCGTCGGGCCGGTGCTGATGTTTGCGCTCGCGGTGATCTTCCTGCGCGGCCACCCGGATTATTTTGCGGGCCTGGTGCTGATCGGTCTGGCGCGCTGCATTGCGATGGTCATCGTCTGGAATGACCTCGCGCAGGGCAGCCGCGAATACTGCGCCGGGCTCGTCGCCTTCAACGCGCTTTTCCAGGTATTCTGCTACGCCCCGCTCGCCTGGTTCTTCCTCAAGGTCCTGCCGCCGGCGATCGGGGTGAAATTGGGGGAGCTCGATCTCTCCAGCATCACGATTGGCGCCATCGCCCGAAGCGTCTTCATCTACCTGGGAATCCCGTTTCTGGCTGGCTGGCTCGGACGACTGGCGCTGAGGAGAGGCCCCGCCGGCATCGCCTGGTACGATGGCAAGTTCCTGCCCTTGATCAGCCCGCTGACGCTCACGGCGTTGCTCTTCACCATCTTTGTCATGTTCAGCCTCAAGGGGGATATGGTCCTGCGCATTCCCCTCGACGTGGTGCGGATCGCCGTGCCGCTGCTGGCGTACTTCGCCGTGATGTTCGGCGCAACCTTCTGGATGAGCGCCCGGACCGGGGCGGATTACGCCCGCACGGCCACGCTGGCCTTCACGGCGGCCGGCAACAATTTCGAGCTGGCGATCGCCGTGGCGGTGGGCGTGTTCGGAATCCATTCGGGCGCCGCGTTTGCGGCGGTCGTCGGACCGCTGGTCGAGGTGCCGGCGCTGATCGGGCTGGTGACGGTGGCGCTTCGCTGGCGGCAGGCGCGGTTTCCCGGGTCTCCCCCCGACGGCGCCAGGGCGGCCGCCGGCGGCTGACGCCGGTTTCGTTTGCCAGCCGGCGAGGGGTCTGTTCTGTTGCGCGGCTTCATGAAGCTGGACATTCCCGCGGGCGATTTCGCCGGCTACCTGTTCGATCTCGACGGCACGCTCATCGACACGATGCCGCTGCACTTCGAGTCGTGGCGCGAGGCGCTGCGCCGCTGCGGGCTCGGCCGCGACCTCGAGGAGGACTTTTTCTATTCGCTGGGGGGCGTGCCCACCCTGCTGGTGGCACAGCGGGTGGGGGAGCACTACGGCGTCCAGCTGGACGCGGCGCGGGTCGAGCACGTCAAGGAAAGAATCTATCTCGCGCGGCTGCGCGAGGCGACCCTGATCACCCCGGTGGTGAAGTTCGCCCGCCGCGTGGCCGAGACGCACCCGGTCGCGGTCGTCACGGGCGGCATGCCGGAGGTGGCGCACGAGGCGCTCAAGCTTACGGGGCTCGACGCGCTCTTCCGCATCGTGGTGACGCCGGCGGACGTCCCGCCGGGGCGCGGCAAGCCGGCGCCGGACATGTTCCTGCTCGCGGCCCGGCGCATGGGCGTGCCGCCGGAGCGCTGCCTGGTGTTCGAGGACGCGGAGCCGGGCCTCGCGGGCGCGCGCGCCGCGGGCATGCAGGTCGTGCATGTGCCGAGCCGCAAGCCGGCGCCTCCCGGGGCGAGGTGAAACCTTCGCCGCCCGCAGGCGCCGCGCCCACTTCGGCCGTTTGTAACGGATTACGTTACAAAATGACTTGGTGAGCGGGGGCGGGGTCGCGCGCGGCCGTTCAGGGCGGGGGCTCGGCGGCATCGCCGCCCGCGTCGGCGGGCAGGCGGTGGATGATGACCATGTCGCCGTCGCGCAGGCCGGCGGTGGCGGCGGCATTGTCGTGGTTGCGCCCGAGGATGAGGAAGCCGTCGGCGTTGGCGAAGGCGATCCACTGGCCGCGTCTCACGTCGGCGAAATCGCGGCCAAAGAAGACGCGGTAGGCTTGCCCCGGGGCGATCAACTCGAACCAGGTGCCGGTCGCGATGTCGGCGCGGGCCAGGTCGTCGGGCTGCGCGGTGAGCACGAGGTTGCCGAAGACGCCGGTGACCTCGGTCACGCGCGCCTCGAACCCGCCTTCGTTGCGCAGGCGCACCTGCGAAGGGCCGGGGGCGGGCGGCTGGGTGGCGTCGAAGAACGCGGGCGCGCCGTCGACGCTCGGGAGCGCCACCGGCTGGCGGTCGACCAGGGCGGCGACCGCGCGGATCGCGGCGAGACGCTCGCGCTGGCTGACGTTGACATGGCCGTCGCGTGCCACCTGCAAGAGCACGGGGCGAACCGGCCGCTCGAGGGGCGCGGTCACATACTGGCGGGACGCGGCGAGCTCGCTCCGGTTGACCAGAAAGACGAGCGGAATCTGCGGTTCGAGGTTGAAGGCGACGGCGCTTCCGCGTTCGCGCACCTGTAGCGCTGCGTCGACCGCCACGGCCCCGTGATACCGGCCTGCCGGCCGCTCGGCCATGAGCGTGACGATGGCGCCGCCCATCGAGTCGCCTTCGAGAACGACCCGCTGCGGCTCGCCGTAGGCGGCGGCGATGTGGGCGCGGAGATTGTCGAGATCGGCGATGGCATCCTCGATGACGAGGCCGTTGCGGCGGTAGCTGGTCTTGGCCACCATCCAGCCCTCGTCGAGCAGGGTGCGGTAGGCGAGGTGGGCGGGGTTGAGATCGGCGACGAGGGGGGCGTTCTCCTCGCGATAGCCGTGCGCGACCAGGAGCAGGAAGCGGTTCCACTGGGCGGGCCGTGCAATCGTGAACCGGGCGCCCTCGATCTCGCCGGTGTCGAGCTTGATCCCGGCGGGCGCGGCGCGGCCGGCCGGGCAGGCGAGGAACGCGAGGGCGACGAGAAGTGGCAGCGCGCGGCGCATGGGGGCAGCTTACCGGCCCGCTCCGGCGTGTCCAATCGCGATCACGGCCGCGCGGTGCCAACCGCCGCGGGCCGCAGACCGGCGGCTGATCAACCCCGCTTTGATGCCGCCCGGCGCAGGCGGTCATTGATGGCCGTGCCGGGACCGGCCGCGGGGGCCAGCTCGGCGTGCAGGCGCCGCCACGGGCCGCGATCGAGGCGGCGCATCAGGGCAAACAGCCGCCGGCCGGCCTCACGGGGATCGCCCGCGGCGCTCAGCCAGAAAACATTCGCGGCGGCCGCGGCCCACGCGGGCCGGCGGAAGCACAGCCAGGCTTCGTCCGTCCCCGCCCGCGCCATCAGGCCCGCGGTGATCCGGCGATGGAGGACGAGCGGCCGCCGCGGACTGTAATGGCGGTCCCGCATTCCGGGCGCGAGCATCAGGGGCCGGCCGGGGCGCCGCGCCGCCAGCGGGCGCACGGGCACGCCGAGCACGCGTTCCAGCTGGGCCGCGGTGATCACGCCCGGCCGCAGCAGCACGGGTTTTCGCGGCTCGCGCACGTCGACGATGGTTGACTCCAGCCCATGCCGGCACGGTCCGCCGTCGAGAATGTGGGCGATGGCCTCGCCCAGCTCCTCCCGCACGTGCGCGGCCGTGGTCGGGCTGACGCGGCCGAACACGTTGGCGCTGGGCGCGGCCAAAGGCAGATCGCAGATCCGCAGCAGGCGCCGGAGCAGCGGATGGGCCGGCATGCGCACGGCCACGCTCGGCAGCCCGGCGGTGACGACGTCGGGAATCGGGGTTTTGCGGGTCAGCACCAGCGTGAGCGGGCCGGGCCAGAAGGCGCGCGCGAGCTTGGCCACCGCCGCGGTCGGCTCCGCGATCCGCTCCAGCAGGCGGCGGGAGGCGACGTGGACAATCAGCGGATCGTGCGCCGGGCGGCGCTTGGCGCGGAAGATCCGGCGGCAGGCCCGCGCATCCAGGGCGTTGGCAGCGAGACCGTAGACCGTCTCGGTCGGCACGGCCACCAGGCCGCCGCGCCGGAGCACGCCCGCGAGGCGGCGCAGGTTGGCCGGCGTGCCTGGATGAATCTGGGCGGACATGCAGCAGGCAGCTGAGCACAAAAAAGGCCGGAGCGGAAGCTCCGGCCTTGGACGATCGGTCCGCGCCGCAGGCTATTTCGCCAGCAGCATGGCCCGGGCGCGCTTGAGGGTCTTCGTGACGGCGCGCTGGTGCTTGGAGGTGAAGCCGGTGTATTTCCGCGGCAGAATCTTGCCCGTGTCGGTCACGGCGCGGTTGAGCATGTGCGGGCTGGTGAAGGGGATCTCGGCCGGCGTCAGGCTGCGCGGCTTGGCATCCTTGGTCTCGGGAGTGGTCATGGCGGCGAAAAAGCGGAGAACGGGTGAGGCTGGGTCGCAGACCATCATTGTCAACCCGCATTTTCCCGGCCAAAGTGCCGGCTTTCGGGTCCCCGTAGCTCAACAGGATAGAGCAGCGGTTTCCTAAACCGTCGATCCCGGTTCAAGTCCGAGCGGGGATACCAGCCTTCGCTTTCAGATTCTGAAAGCTACGGCCCGGCAGGCCAGCCTGCGCTCATTTGGGATAGCGGAAACCGGATGCCGGAAAGCCCAGAGAGCGGGTCCAGCCGATCTTTGGAGAGGGAGTCAGTCGAGGGTTGAGGCGGGCCAGCCGCGCAGGGCGATGACGCCAAGGCGGCAGTTGCGGAAGGAGTGGAAGCCACGGGCGCGGCACGGTGGCTGCCGGTGCAGGTGGTGGAGAGGGATGAAGGGATGAGCGCCGCGGCGGGGTTATGGCAGGACGAGCACCTTCAGCCATGAAAACATTCCCTATGCTTACCCTCGTAGTCGGAGCGCTGCTTCCCGGCAGTCTCCTCGCGCAGATCCCCTCGGCGCCCCGCGACTGGCAGCCGCTCGGCGTTGAGCAAACCGTCGACCCGATCTTTCCCCATCGCCTCCTCGATCTCGGAGTGACCACGGGCATCGCCAATGTGGCCGTGAATACGGACGCCACCGGCAAGCTCGTGGAGTGCCTGGTGGTCGGGTACACCCAGCCCGAGTTCGCCGAGGCGGCCGTGACGGCCATCAAGCAATGGAAGTTCGATCCCGCGCGATTGCACGGGCAGCCCGTGGGCACCATCGCCGAACTCGTCTTCAACTTTGAAGCCCGGGGCGTCGTGGTGTCGTCGGTCAACCTCCTCGAACAGTTCGAGGGCCGGTTGATGCGGATGACCGAGAATCGCTTCGTGTATCGGCCCCGTTCCCTGCGGGAGCTCGACCGCGCGCCCGTGGCGACGGTCACGGTCGCACCGCGCTATCCCAGCACCCTGGCCGAGCGGGGTGTGAAGGGAACCGTGACGATCGATTTCTTCATCGATGAAACCGGGGCGGTCCGCATGCCCGCCGCATCGGCGAACGAAGATTTCACGCTGACGGCCCTGGCCATCGACGCGCTGAGCCAGTGGAAGTTCACGCCCCCGACCTCGCACGGGAGGGGCGTGCTGGTCAAGGCCAGCCAGGAGTTCCACTTCAGAAACGGCGGCTGACGCACAAGTCCGGCCACGTTTTCTGTAGATAGATCGATTGCTTCGTGGGAGAGGCCGCGCGAGTCACCGAGCGCGGCCTCTTCTGTTGTCTGACGGCGGCGGCAACCGTGAGGGACGGCTCAAGGATCCCGGCCCGTGCGGGCGGGCTCGGGCGGACTGCGTCCCCGCCTGCGGCTGGCGCGGACGCCGGATCTGGACCCGCCGTCGATTGCAACGTCACCGGGAGGTCGCCTAAAGTTTGTTTGCCGACCGCCTTGTCACCCATCGGAACCGAGGTAAATCCCCTATCTTCACGGTCTTTTGTTGTCACTGGAGGTGGCCGGCAACACACTGGAGCGCTACAACGATTCCGCCCGCCAAACGGCGTTGGCACCGGAGATTTTGACGACAACCCAAGATTGACTCCCGTTGGGCCCCACCGCGGGAGCGGATGAACGTGCATTCGCTTCTGAAAAAAACCATCACCGCGCGACTGATTGTCCGGGCAGGCCGTTGGATGGCATTGGGGGCGATGAGCTTGGGGTTGGCTGCGGTCGACCGCGCGGCGGAGCCGGCGGATGCGGCCGGAGCGGAGGAGGTCATCACCAGTGTCCGCCAATTCTGGCAGATCCCGCCGGAGCGGGCGCAGCAGGCGCGCCGCGTTCGATTCGAGATGGTCGTCGCCTACTACGATCCGATGTGGAATCTCCTGTGGGCGGAGAGCGATGACGGCATCAGTTATGTTTTGTGCGGGCCGCAATCTCTGCCGATCCGATCCGGGCAACGGATCCTGATCGACGGCCGCATGTCGCTGGCGGCCGGATTGTCCCTGGCTCAGGCGACGGTGCAAGTGCTGGCGGAAAACCAGCCGTTGGGGCCCGTGGGGTGGAGTTTTCGCGGCACGGCTGCTGAGGCCGCCCGGCTGCCGTCGCAATGGGTTGAAGTGGAAGGCTTCGTCAACCGTCAGGCCGAGATCGATGCGGCGCACGTGCTTCTGGACATGACGATTCGCGGCTGGCCCGTCCAGGCGCGGGTGCTCCTTCAGGGCAGCGCCGGGCGGCTGCAATGCGAGTCGGCGTTCGTGCGCGCCCGCGGAGTCTTGGTGCCGAATCTGACGCCGGCCGGCAAACTCTCGGCCCTGGCCTTGTGGATTCCCAGCCCCGACGGCGTCACCGTCACCGGCGACCTCCGCACGGATCCCCGCTTCGACCGCGCGGCGACGCGCATCGAGGCGCTGCCCGCGGCTCCGCCGAACCAGCTCATGCGCGTAGTGGGCACGGTGCAGGAGCAGGAACCGGGCTACAGCGTGACGGTGCGCGATGAGACGGGCCAGGTGGCGGTGTTGACCGGTCAGCTCCAGCGGCTCCAGCCGGGTGATCAGGTCGAGGCGATTGGCTATCCCGCGACCGAGGGCGCCAAGCTGGCGCTGCGCGAGGGATTCTTTCGGCGATTCCGGGCCGAGCCGGCGGCCGCGCCGGCGCCCGCCCAGGGGCCGCCCCTATTGCGGCTGGCGGAACAAGTGCTCGAAATGGGCAACGACGCGGCGCGGGGCGCGCAGCCCGTCCGCCTCTTCGGCATCGTGACTTGGGCGCACGCGGGGGTGCCCTTCTTCTTCGTGAACGACGCCAGCGGCGGCATCCGCGTCGCGGTAGACGCCTACCGCGGCGCGATTCCCTATCAGAGCAACACCGTGACCGTCGAAGGGATCTCGGCCGCCGGCGATTTCGCCCCCGAAATCCAGGCGCGGAGGATCACGGTGGAAGGCTCGCTGGGCTTCCCGGAAGCGCGAATCGTCACTCTGGAGCAGGCCATGACCGGCGTCGAGGAGGGCCAGTGGATCGAACTCGATGGCTATCTGCGGGAGATCGCGCGCGACGGCACCTGGGCGCGCCTGGTGATGGCGACGGCGGCGGGAGATTTCAGCGCCTACCTGCCGCCCTCGGACCAACTGGCGGCGATGCGGGGCTCGGTGCTCCGCGTGCGCGGAGTCTGCAGCGCCGAGGCCAACTCGCGCCGGCAGTTGGTGGGCATCCGTTTGTGGGTGCCATCGCTCGATTACGTGAACGTGCGGCAGCCGGCGCCGGCCGATCCGTTCGCGGTGTCCGGGCGCTCCATTGCGAGCCTGCGTCAATTCAGCGCCCTGCCGGCCTTCAACCGCCAGGTGCTGATCTGGGGCGTGGTGGTCTACCAGGCGGCGGGATTCTATGTCTGGATCCAGGATGGCGCCGAAAGCCTGTTCGTTCTCAGCCGGCAGACGATGCCGCTGGCGCCCGGCGATCGCATCGAGGCCGTGGGTTTTCCGGGGCGCGAAGGCAGCCGCCTCGTGCTGCGCGAAGCCCAGTACCGCCGCATCAGTGGGGGGCGGGAGCCGGAGCCCGTTCCCGTGCAGAACATCGAGCACATCGACGAGACCCTCGACGGCCGCCTCGTCCGGATCGTGGCCACCTTGCTGGACACGACGATCCGGGAGAAAGATCTTCGCCTGACGCTGGTGGCCGGCAACACGATCCTCGAAGCTTTGCTGGACAGGTCGGACGAGCGCATGATGGCAGGAATGCTCGCGCCCGGCAGCGCGCTGGCGCTGGTCGGCGTGTACCAGATTGACTTTGACGAATACCGTCATCCCCGGGCGCTCAAGCTGCTCCTGCGCTCCACGCGCGACATTGGGGTCGTGCGGAGTCCACCCTGGTGGACCGCCCGGCGGGCGCTGGTCACCGCCGGAGCGCTGGCGCTCTGCACCGTGGGCGGTATTGCCTGGGTGGTGACCCTGCGGCGACGGGTGCGCCGGCAGACCCGGCAGATCCGCGAACAGGTGGCGCGGGAGGCCCGCCTCGAGGCCGAGCTGCAGCGATCGGCCAAGCTCGAATCGCTCGGCTTGCTCGCGGGCGGCATCGCCCATGACTTCAACAACCTGCTCACCGTGATCATGGGCAATCTCACGCTGGCCAAGCTGGATGCGCCGGACCAGGCGCCGGTGACCCCGTGGTTGGCTGAAGCCGAGCAGGGGGTGATCCGCGCCCGCGACCTCACGTTGCAGCTGCTCACCTTCGCCAAGGGGGGCAACCCCGTGCGAAAGGCGGTGGAGCTCGCCGAGATCGTGCGCGAGGCGACGGCGTTCGCCCTGCACGGCTCCAACGTGCGTTGCGCGTTCGACATCGCGCCCGATCTCTGGCCCGCCAACGTGGACAAGGGCCAGATCGGCCAGGTGGTGCACAACATCGTGATCAACGCGCTGCAGGCCATGCCCGACGGCGGAAGCTTGCGCATCATGGTGTGCAACAGCGCCGTCGAGCCGGAGGGCATGCCGGGCCTGGCGGCGGGCCGGTACCTCAAACTGTCCATCGCCGACACCGGCACCGGCATCGACCCCGCGCATCTGACGCGCATCTTCGATCCCTATTTCACCACCAAGGCGGAAGGCACGGGCCTGGGGCTGGCGACGGTGTATTCGATCGTCAAAAAGCACGCGGGGCGCGTGGAGGTGGAGTCGGCGCCGGGGCGGGGCACGACTTTCCACGTCTGGCTGCCGGCGGCGGAGGAGGTGCCGGCGGGCAAGGAGGCCTCCGCGTCGCCGCTGGCGCCGCGGAGCGGGCGGGTCCTGTTGATGGATGACGAGGAAAGCATCCGACGGGCGGCCGCCGCGCTGTTGCGGCGCCTCGGACTGGAGACCACGGCGATCAGCAATGGCGCGGATGCGGTGCGCGAGTATCAGGCGGCCCGAAGGGACGGGCGGCCCTACGACCTCGTGATTCTCGATCTGACCGTGCCGGGGGGCATGGGCGGGCGGGAGACCATGGAACGGCTGCGGCAGCTCGATCCGGAGGTCCGGGCGGTGGTCTCGAGCGGCTATTCCAGCGATCCCGTGCTCGCGCATTACCGATTCTACGGATTTCGCTCCATGGTCGGGAAGCCCTACGACCTGGAGGAACTGGCCAAAGCCGTCGGCGCCGCGCTGGACGGCGGGCGGCCGGCCTGACCGGGGCGGGCGCGGGCGCCCGCACCGCTGCAAGCTTGTCTCGCGGCTGGCGATGGCGGAGATTCGCGGCCTCCTCCTCCCTCGCGATGTCGCCGCGGAAACTCAGGCTGTTCCTGGTGCTGGCGCTGCCGGCCGCCGGTGTGCTCGCGAGCGCCGACCCGCCATCCCTTTCTTCCATGGACAACCCCCGCCAGGTCATGGTTCTCGATCAAGGCTGGCGCTTCCATTTCGGCGCCGCCACCGAGCCGCAGCGGCCCGGCTTCGACGACTCGTCGTGGGAACGGGTGGAGGTGCCGCATACGTGGAACGCGGAGGACGGCACCAGCAAGGACTTCCGGCGCGGCTCCGGCTGGTACCGCCTCCGTTTCCGGGCGCCGGCGGCCGCCGGGCGGCGCAGCTATCTGCGTTTCGACGGCGTCAGCACGGTCGCGACCGTCTGGCTCAACGGCCACGAGCTGGGCCAGCACTGGAGCGCGACCTCGGCCTTCTGTCTCGACGCCACGGCGGTGCTGAAGCCCGGCGCGGAGAACCTGCTGGTGGTGCTGGCCGACACCACGCGACGCGACGACGTGCCGCCGCTGGCGGGCGATTTCACGATTTTCGGCGGCATCTACCGACGCGTTTCGCTGATCACGGCCTCGCCGCTTTCCGTAGACCTGCTCGATCGGGCGGGTCCGGGCGTCTACCTCACCACGCCGGAGGTGACCGATGAACGCGGCGCGGTCCGGGCGCGCGTGCGCGTGAGCAACGCCGGCGCGGCGGCGCGCCGGGCCGCGGTGGTTCTGACCGTGCTCGACGCCGCGGGCGCGGTCGCCGGCACGGCCCGCGCGGATCACGTCGCCGCGCCCGGGGTGACGGAGGTCGTCCTCGACCTGGCCGTGGCGAAGCCGCGGCGCTGGAACGGCCGGATCGATCCGTACCTTTATCAGGCGGCGGTGGAGATCTCGGCGGACGGCGCGCTGTGCGATCGCGTCCGCCAGCCGCTCGGGTTTCGCACGTTCCGCATCGATCCCCGGCAGGGTTTCCTCCTGAACGGGCAACCCTACGACCTGCATGGCGTCAACCTGCACCAGGACCGGGAAGGCGATGGCTGGGCGGTGTCGCCCGCCGAGCGCGAGGAGGATTTCCGCCTGATCATGGAACTGGGCTGCACGTTCGTGCGGTTCGCCCACTACCAGCACGACCCGCAGGCCTACGATCTGTGCGATCGCCTCGGACTGGTCGCCTGGGCCGAACACGGCCTGGTCAACACGCTGAGCCCCTCGCCGGAGTTTGCGGGGCGGTGCGCGGCGCAACTCACGGAGCTCATCCGCCAGAATTACAATCATCCCTCGATCATCGTCTGGGGCATCGGCAACGAGGTGCAGGCCCACCGCTATCCGTTCGGGCCCGATCTCCTGCGCCGGCTGAGCCGCGTGGTGAAGGAGGAGGACGCCACCCGGCCCAGCACGCTGGCGACCTGCTACAACGAGGTGCCGGGCGCCTACGACAACGACGTGATCGCCCACAACCAGTATCACGGCTGGTATCATGACACGTTCGCGGATTTCCCGAAGTGGCTGGAGGCCCAGCAGGCCAGGGCCCCGGACCGCTGCCAGGGCATGAGCGAGTTCGGCGCCGGCGCCGGGCCGAACACCCACGCGACGGCGCCGCGGGCCCTGGACCATTCCGAGGAGTGGCAGGCGCTCTTCCATGAGGCGTACTGGCGGGTGCTGCGCGACCGGCCCGCGGTCTGGTGCAAGGCGATCTGGCAGATGTTCGATATCGCCTCTTCCGGGCGTGACGAAGGCGAGCGCGCCGGCATCAACGACAAGGGGCTCGTCACCCGCGACCGGCGGATTCGCAAGGATGCGTTCTACTGGTATCGGGCCAACTGGACCGCGGAGCCGTTGGTCTACATCACCAGCCGCCGGTTCACGCCGCGCCGCACGGCAACGACGGACGTGAAGATCTACTCGAACTGCGCCGAAGCGGAGCTGATCCTGAACGGCCGCTCGCTCGGCGCGAAGCCGGTCGACGATCACGTCGCGCGGTGGACCGGCGTGGAATTGGCGCCCGGCGCCAACACCCTCGAGGCGCGCGGCCGCACGCCGGCCGCGACCGTCAGCGATCGGTGTGTCTGGACGCTGCAGGCGAATCCCTGAGAGTCGGGCGGGACAGCGTCGGCCAGTGCATGCTTGGTGTGGCAGCCGAGGTGACGAGGCTGGGCACGCGCCGGACGTTGAATCCAGCCTCCTGGCGTTGGCTGCGTCCGAGCGCGGCGGATTCGGAGGGAACATAGGCCACGAGCAAGCTCGGGCCCTACAATTACGGTTCGCGCAGCACCGGCGAAGCAAGGGTCGGCGCATCCACGGTCCGGCAGAAGCCGAGCCCGCCGGGCTGGGCAGCCAAGTTGCGCGCCGAGCGGGGTACAGGCGGGCGCGGGGTTTTGCTTGGAGATTCGGCGCCAAACCGTATTCATTACCGCTCTCCAGTATGAAATTCAGCGACGGCGAATGGATGATGCAGCCGGGCGTCACGGGCTTCCACCCCGCCGAGGCCCACGATGTCACCGCGGACCATGGCACGCTTCTGATTCACGCGCCCACGCGGCCGATCCGCCACCGGGGCGACACGCTGGGCGGGCCGCTTCTCACGGTCCGGCTGAGTTCGCCGCTGGAGGACGTGATCCAGGTCCGCATCGAACACTACGCGGGCGCGACCGACCGGAATCCCGCCATTCCGCTGCAGCGGGTGCAGGCGCCGAAGGTGAAGATCGCAGACGGCAAGAAGGAGGCGATGCTGCGGTCGGGGGCGCTGGGCGTGCACGTGCAGAAGGAGGGTTGGGAGATCGCGTTCGAGGCGGGAGGCCGGGTGCTGACCAGATCCTCGTGGCGCGGCATGGGCTACGTCCAGTACGCCGGCAAAGGGACGTTTGTGCACGAGCGGCTGCACCTGGGCGTGGGCGAATGTGTCTACGGCCTCGGCGAGCGGTTCACGGCGTTGGTGAAGAACGGGCAGGTGGTCGAGAACGAGAACAAGGACGGCGGCACGGGCAGCGACCAGGCCTACAAATGCGTCCCGTTCTATCTCACCAACCGCGGCTACGGCGTGCTCGTGCACGAGACCGGCCCGGTGTCGTTCGAGGTCGCCTCGGAGCGCACGGCCCGCGTGCAGTTCTCGGTTCCGGGCGAAAAGCTCGAGTATTTCCTCATTTACGGGCCGACGCCGAAGGACATCCTGCGCAAGCTGACCCGGCTCACCGGCCGCCCGGCGCTGCCGCCGGCGTGGTCGTTCGGCCTGTGGCTGAGCACGTCGTTCACGACCAGCTACGACGAGAAGACCTGCCTGAGTTTCATCGAGGGCATGAAGGCGCGCGACCTGCCGCTGCACGTCTTCCATTTCGACTGTTTCTGGATGCGCGAGTTCGACTGGTGCAATTTCGAGTGGGACCCGCGGACGTTTCCCGATCCCGCCGGCATGCTCCGGCGCCTGCACGCGCGCGGCCTCAAGGTCTGCGTCTGGATCAACCCCTACGTGGGCCAGCGCTCGCGGCTCTTCGCGGAGGGGCGACAGGGCGGCTACTTCCTCAAGAAGCCGAACGGCGACGTCTGGCAGACCGACCAGTGGCAACCGGGCCTGGCGATCGTCGATTTCACCAATCCGGCGGCCCGCCGGTGGTTCGCCGGCCATCTCGAGCGCCTCCTCGCCATGGGGGTCGACTGCTTCAAGACCGATTTCGGCGAGCGCATCCCGGTCGAGGGCGTCGTCTACCACGACGGCGCCGATCCGGTGGGCATGCACAATCTCTATCCGGTGCTCTACAACCAGTGCGTGTTTGACGTGCTCGAGCGGGCTCGCGGCCGCGGCGAGGCCGTCGTGTTCGCCCGCTCCACCTATGCCTCCGGCCAGCGGTTTCCCCTGCACTGGGGCGGCGACTGCTGGTCCACCCCGGAGGCCATGGCCGAGACGCTGCGCGGCGGTCTCTCGCTCGGCCTGTGCGGCTTCGGCTTCTGGAGCCACGACATCGGCGGCTTCGAAGGGACGGGGCCGGCGGCGGTCTACAAGCGCTGGGTCGCCTTCGGCCTGCTCTCGTCGCACAGCCGCCTGCACGGCTCCTCGACCTACCGCGTGCCGTGGAATTACGACGACGAGGCGTGCGACGTGGTGCGGCTCTTCACCAAGCTGAAATGCCGCCTCATGCCGTATCTCTACGGCCAGGCGGTGGCGGCGCACCGCGAGGGCGTGCCCGTGCTGCGCGCGATGCTGGTCGAGTTCCCGGACGATCCGGCCAGCGACACGCTCGACCGGCAGTACCTGCTCGGCGACGCGCTGCTCGTGGCCCCGGTCTTCACCGCGGACGGCAGCGTCGACTACTACCTGCCCGAGGGGCGCTGGACCCATCTCCTGACCGGTGAAGTCCAGGCGGGAGGCCGCTGGCAACGCGCCACGCATGATTTCCTCAGCCTGCCGTTGTTCGTGCGCCCCGGCACGATCCTGCCGATCGGAGCCGTCGACGATCGCCCCGACTACGATTTCACGGCTGGCACGACCTTCCGGGTCTATGAACTTGCCAACGGCGCGCAGGCATCGCGCGCGGTGCCGACGATGCAGGGCGAGCCCGGTCTCCGGCTCAGCGTGAAACGGACGGGCCGCGTGCTCGAGGCCGCGCTCGACGGGGCGGCCGCGGGCAAGACCTGGAAGCTTCAGCTGGCCGGCGTGAGCGCCGTGGCCGGCGTCAAAGGCGGCGCGGCGGCGGACGATCCGCTGGGTGTGGTGATCACGCCGGCGCGCGGTGTCCGGAAACTGCAGGTGACGCTGGCAGGCTGAACCGGGCCGGGCGACATTTGCTCTGGATCAGGCGGCGGAGTCTGGATCAAGCTGACTTCGCCTCTGCCGACCTGTGAGCCCGCTTTCTGAACCAACCGGTCCGTTCGCCGCCGAACCCCGCTGGAAGGTCGTCCTGACCGGCGCGCTTATCGTGCTGGCGGGGGTGGCGGCGTACCACAACAGCTTCGCGGGGCCGTTCGTGTTCGACGATCCCCTGTCGATCGGGGAGAACCTGACCCTCCGGCCGCCGTGGTCGCTCGCGGCGCTGCTGTCGCCGCCGGCCGACGCCACGGTGGGAGGACGTCCGCTGGTCAACGTGACCCTCGCGGTCAACTACGCGCTGGGCGGGACGGAGGTGTGGGGCTACCACGCGGTGAACCTGGTCATCCACGTGCTCGCCGGGCTGACGCTGTTCGGCGTGGTCCGACGGACAATTGCGAACGTAGGGCAGCATCGCCGAATGCCGCCGATTCGGGATTTGGCGGGGTCCGGCGACCCCGCCCTACATTCGGATGCCACGTTTCTCGCTTTCATCATCGCCCTGCTGTGGACGCTGCACCCGCTGCAGACCGAGGCGGTGACTTACATTGTGCAGCGGACGGAGTCGCTGATGGGGCTGTTCTACCTGCTGACCCTGTACGGCTTCATTCGCGGCGCGGCGGGCGACGAAACCATTGGGACGCCCCCCTGGTACCGCCGCGCCTGGTACGGATTCTCGTTCGGGGCCTGCCTGCTGGGGATGGCGTGCAAGGAGGTGATGGTCTCGGCGCCGGTGATGGTGCTGCTCTATGACCGCACGTTTCTCGCGGAATCGTTTGCGGAGGCGTGGCAGCGCCGCTGGCGGGTGCACCTGAGCCTGGCGGCCACCTGGATTCTGCTCGGCGTGCTGGTGGCGAGTATCGGCGCCAACCGGGGAGGGACCACCGGCATCGGGTCCGGCGCGTCGCCCGGGGCCTATTGGCTGACGCAGTTTCCCGCGGTGATGGAATACCTGTGGCTCTCGCTGTGGCCGTATCCGCTCGTGTTCGATTACGGCGCGGAGTGGGTGCGGCACGCGGTGGACGTCGTTCCGGCGGCCCTGATCGTGATCCTGCTGGCGGCCGGCACGCTGGTCGCGCTGAAACGCCGGCCGATCCTCGGGTTTCTCGGCGCGTGGTTCTTTGCGATCCTGGGGCCGTCCTCGCTCGTCCCCGGCCCGCGTCAGACGATGGCGGAACACCGCATGTATCTGGCGCTCGCGGCGGTGCTCACCCTCGTGGTGGTGGGCGGGTGGGCGTGGGCCGGGCGCCGCACGCTGGTCGCGTGGCTGGCGCTCGCCCTGGGATTTGGCGGCCTGACCGTGGCGCGGAACGAGGTTTACCGCACCGAGCTGTCCCTCTGGCGCGACACGGTGGCGAGGCGGCCGGGAAACCGGTGGGCGCAATGCAATGTCGGCATGGCCCTGTACGAGCAGGGGCGGGTGGCGGAGGCGCTGCCGCATTTTGAACGCGGACTCAAGCTCGGGCCCGACGATCCCGCGGCGCACAACGATCTGGGCTTGGCGCTGGCCAAGCTGGGCCGCCTGCCCGAGGCGGTGGCGCAATACGAGGCCGCGCTCCAGTTTGAGCCGGCGTTCGCCGAGGCGCACAACAACCTGGGGCTCGCCCTCTCCGAGCTGAACCGGCCGGTCGAGGGGCTGGAGCACCTGCGGACCGCGCTGCGCCTCCGGCCGGGGCTTGCCACCGTGCACTTCAACCTCGGCAACACCCTGGCTCAGCTGGGGCGGCTGGATGAGGCGGTCGCGCACTTTCTGGAGGCAATCCGGTCCAACCCCAACGATGCCGCGGCGTGCACCAATCTCGGCAACGTGCTTGCCCGCGCCGGCAGGATCGCCGAGGCCATCCGCTGGTATGAGACGGCCGCGCGGCTGGACCCCGGCGATGCCCTGGCGCAGTACAATCTGGCGATGATGCTGGCGCAGGTCGGCCGGACCTCCGAGGCGATTGAACACTTCCAGGAAGTCCTGCGCCTGCGACCGGACGACACCGAGGCGCGGGAGAATCTGATGCGCCTGCAGGCGGTGCTCCGCCCCGGCGGGACCCGTTGAGTCGGGCGCTGAGATCGTTGGAACCACTGATGCACACTGATGAGCGCTGATTCGCTGAAGGGTCTTTCTTTGGGCAGATCGCCTCCGGTCGGGGCAAACTGAACGCGCGACGTGGGGATGGGGCAGGGTGGAAATCGTGGCGCGGCGATTCGACCCTCCTGCACTCTTGTCGTGGGGCGCGCATGACCCCAGCGACTTCTTCCTAGTTGATGTGATACCCGGCGAAGAAGAAAAGAGTGGTGATGGTCAATCCGACGACGGACACCGCCAGCAACGCCGGCTGAGCCCACGGTCGTCGCTCGGCGAACAGCGCAGCGGCGACGTAAAGGGGGAAAGCGACGCTCGTGAAGCGGCCCATCGATGAAAGCGGCTCGCCGTACTGGTAGGCGAAGAGAAAGAAACTCCAGAATCCCAGCACGAACGCGGCATGCCATCGCGGGGCTCGCGTTTCCCAGAATACGACCATCGCGAATATCGAGGCCGCCAAAGCCGCGAACCAAGACCACGTGCGGTATTCGTGGAATGCGTCCGTGCTCCAAAAGAGCCGGAGTCCCGCGCCCGGCAGTTTCGTCAGTAACAACTCAGGATCGAAGCTGAGCTCCGCGCCCCAGCCAGCGACGCTGGCGAGCTGGTTCGCCCTCCAATTTCCGAACGCAAACTGGAGATATCCCGCATAGAGCAGATACCCGATCCATGGGCTGAAAGCCGCAAACCAGAGCAGGGGCAACCGCGGAAAATCGCGTGCTCGCCACGCCGCCCGCACGCTCGGCCAAACCAAAACCAGAGCGGGCAGGGCCAACGTGATGGCGTTGGAGCGGGTGAGCCCCGCGAGCACACCACAGGCGAGGCCCCAGGCGGGCCGTTTCGACCACAGTGTCCAACACAGCAGAACGCTCAGCATGAGGAACAGCGATTCGGTGTATCCAATCGAACACCAGAGTGCAGCCGGACCGAAGGCGACGAACGCGGTGGCTAATTCGGCAAGTCGGCGCCGTTGGAACTCTTCCCGCACGAATCGGTAAAGGATCCACAGGGCGGCCAAGAAAGTGGCATTCGAGATCGCGATTCCTGCGGCCGCTGCGTTCAGGCCGAGCCAGGCAAAGGCTCGCATCAGCAACGGCAGAAGAGGGAAAAACGCTACGTGGTTTCCCCCATGCGCATTGAAGCGGTACCCGTTTTGAGCGATATCGACATACCACCCTCCGTCCCAACGCACCCAATAATCGTACCAAGTAGTGGTGGCGGCCAGACCGGGCGAATTCGTTCCGGGCGGAAGCAGGTAGGGCCCAACCACGGAGATCAGGAGCACCAGGACGCGGGACGCCACGAAGACACCAAGGACGAACCCCAGTCCTCTGGTGGGGCACATTTGCGGCACGAGCTCGCGCGGTTGCGATTCGCGACCAAGACCAGATGATGCCGGATTGCCGCTCGCTGCGTTGGTCATAACAGGGAAAAGGTCAGCTCCCTGAACGTGGCGGTGATTCTTCGCGTGTCTGGAGCAGGAGCCTGATCCCAGCGGGCGAACTTAAACTCGACCGTGAACTCATCGGTTGACGCGGGAATATCAAACTCCCCAGTCGCCCGACCCACGGGTAACGGCCTGCGCTGGTCCACCTCGCGACCTCCGACACTGACCGTCATCTCTTGGCCCGGCAGGGAATTGTCCAAGGCGAATCTCACCCGCACCGTCCGTTGGCGGGGCGCGACCGTGATGACGGTGGAGGGCGCAAGCGCGTGCCGCCAGAGAAGGCGTTCTTCGGGGAGCACCTCAGTGAGCGATAGCCCGCGGACCATCAGGCAAATGCCGCCCCGATGGCGCATCTCCCACGGTCCACCTGTGGCCGAGGCGCGCTCGCGCGTAACCAAAGGCAGCGTCTCGCGGCCATGCACGGGTTCCCGCCTGCGGGCGCTCGCAAAATCGAAGCCAATCGAGCCGGCGACCGCGATGGCGAAGATCCCGTAGGCAATTGGGGTCCGACGAGAGGGGCGAATGATGTTCGATCGAAGGTGCCCGGTTGGAGCGCTCGTTGCCCTGGCGACCTCCATTGCCTGCTGCTGGCGGGGTCCGATTCTGGCCGGCCGCGTGCGAGGGCGACGGCGCAGTCCGCTTTGCAGCCAGAGCCGCCAGACCATCCAAAGAGCTTCGCGGACGATTTGGCCAGACATCTTCGAATGGCCTTGGAAACGGTCGGTGAAGACGATGGGCACTTCGACGATTCTCATCCCCTGCCGCCAGAGCAGGTGGGTAATCTCGATTTGGAAGCTGTAACCGTTGGAGTGGACTGCATCCAGATTGAGCGCCTGCAGTGCGCGCCGACGGAAACACTTGTATCCGCCCGTGGGATCCGTAAAGGGCATGCCGGTGACGAGTCGCACATACAGCGACGCGCCCTTGCTGAGCATCAACCGGCGGAGCGACCAGTTTATGATGCGAATGCCGTTGACGTAGCGCGAACCCAACACCAGGTCCGCTTCGCCGGCTGCTGCTATGAAAGCGGGGATATCTTCCGGGCTGTGCGAGAGATCTCCGTCCAGCTCGACCACGAATTCGTAGTCGCGCGCGAGGGCCCACTTGAATCCGGCAATATATGCCTGGCCCAATCCCCGCTTTCCGGTCCTATGCAGCACGTGCATGGACGTGCGCTCCTTCGCGATTTCATCGGCAATCTCGCCGGTGCCGTCGGACGAGTGATCATCCACCACCAACAGGTCGACCGGCAGGGAGAGTCCGAGGAGACGTTGCGCGAGGGGTTGGAGATTGTCCCGCTCGTTATAGGTCGGCACCACGACGAGAATCTCGTTCATGCAGGATCCTCGAGCCTGCGGTGAAGCATTCACGGAATCCTGTCGCCAACTGACGCGGCCACAGACCTCGCGAAGTGAGGCCGCCGGTGCCGGGCAGCGCGACTACGTCCGGTGGGACAGAAGCGCTCGGGTATGCCGGAGAAGCCGGAACGTCCGGCTCCACAGGCTCGGCGGATTGACCGATGTCGGACTTCTCTGGGTTCTGGCGGCACAATGCCTTCCCGAGAGACTGACAATCGAGCGCGCGAAATCAACTATTCCGAGGATCAGGAAATAGAATCTCCTTCGCCACTACCGGCCGGCCCTGAGTGAAAGTTGCCGGCGGCGAAATTCCGCCCAGCGGGCGGGCCTCTCGACGACCGGGCAGGCCCGGACCGCACCCAGGCCCGCCCGAACCAGGCAGGATTCGCCGCGCGAACAAGAGCAGGCCGGCGAAGGCGCAGAACCACGCGCCGAAGGCGCCGCCGCCACCGGCACTGCCATTCCCGCTGCCGGCGGCGGCGGTGACCGTTAGCGTGACCTGATCACTGGTCACGGTGCTCGCGCCGTTGGTGACGAGGACCGCGTAGGTGCCGGCATTGGCCGTTTGCACGCTGGTGAGGTTGAGCGTGCTGCTGGTCGCGCCGCTGACCGCGGCGCCATTGAACGTCCATTGGTAGGTCGGCGCGGGCCGGCCCGTGGCACCGACGGAAAATGTGACATTGGCCCCGGCCGCGGCCGCCTGATTCCGCGGCTGCTGCGTGATCGCTGGCGCCACTGGTGTAAAGGCGAGACGGACGGCGTGATTGTCCGTGTCCGCGACGTAGACATCGCCGGAGCCAGTCGCCGCCACGCCGGTGGGATACGCAAAACGCGCCGCGCTGCCCGTCCCGTCGGCGCTGCCGCTGGTGCCGGCCAGGCCCGCCAGCGTGCTCACCGTGCCGGTTGGCGTGATCAAGCGCAGGGTCTGGTTGTCGGTATCCGCGACGTACAGCCGTCCCGCCGCGTCGACCGCGATGCCGGAGGGAAAGTGGAACCGCGCCTGGCTGACGGCGCCGTCAGCGCCTCCGACGACTCCGGCCTGCCCGGCCACGGTGGTCACCGCGCCGGTCGTGGTGGCGATCCGACGGATCACGCTGTTGTTGGAGTCCGCCACAAACAGGTTTCCGGAGGTGTCCATCGCCAATCCCTGGGGGCCGCGGAAACGCGCGGCCGAACCGGAGGCGTCCACGGCGCCGCTGGCCCCGGCCGCGCCCGCGAGGGTCGTGACCACCCCGGCTGGCGTGATCCGGCGGATCGTGTGGTTCAGGGTGTCCGCGACGCACACGTTCCCAGCCGTGTCCGCGACGATGCCGGACGGCCCGCTGAACCGGGCACCGGAGCCGGAGCCGTCCGCGCTGCCGCTGGCGCCGGCCAGGCCGGCGAGCGTGGAGACCGCCCCGGCGGCAGTCACCTTGCGGATAACGCAATTGTCCGTGTCGGCCACATAGACGTTTCCGGAGATGTCGACGGCCACGCCCGCGGGATGGTTGAAACGGGCGGCGGTGCCGGTGCCGTCGCTGCTGCCGCTGACGCCCGCCTGTCCGGCGAGTGTGGTCACGACTCCGGCGGCCGTGATCCTCCGAATGGTGTGGTTGTTGGTGTCGGCGACATAGAGGCTGCCGGCCGCATCGACGGCGAGATCGGCGGGTTTGGTGAAGCGAGCGGCCGGGCCGGAGCCGTCGGCGCCGCCGCTCGTGCCCGGCGATCCGGCGAAGAGATTGACGATGGAGGGGGTGCTCACCACCAGAACCGCCGACGCCGTCGTGGCGGTGCCGCCGGAATTGGAGACGACGCAGCGGAACGAGTCGCCGTCCATGGTCGCGCCGACGGGACTGACGGTCAGCGCGGCCGCGCTGGCGCCGCTGTAGGTGGCGTTGTCGCTGAGATCCGTCCAGTTCGCGCCGCCCCCGGCCTGGCGCTGCCAGCGGTAGGTGAGGGGCGTCGAGGCGATCGCCGCCGCGGCAAACGTGGCGGTGCCGCCCGGAGCGGCGACTGGGCTGGCCAGCGGCTCCGTGCGGATGACCTGATCCGCCCAAAACAATTCGATCCCGGCGCCCGTCGGGCTGAGGTTCCGGGAGTACTGTCTCGCGCCGGCGTCGTTCCAGTGCTCGTGGGTGCCCAGGCTGGGGATGGCCGCCCCGGTGTTGTCCGGATCGTACGTGATCCCGGCCGGCCAGTTCGCCGCGTCCGCCGCCTGATGGAGATAGTCATCGACCCCCGGCATCTGCACGTACGTGCCGGCGACGGGCACGCGCTCAGCTGTGAATTCAGACCGGAGGAAATCGTAGCCGACCGACTCGATCGCCACCGGGTCGAGCGACGCGAAGAGCGACGCCATGAAGGTGTTGGCGAACGGCGGCATCTGCCATTTGAGCGGCACGTCGAGTTCGTAGTCGGTGGCCCAAAGCGCATCCATGAGGTAGAGGAGATTCTTCCGTCCGAGCAGCGCATGGCCCATGATGTCGACCTGAACGCGGTACAGCCCGTACCCGCCGCGCGACACGTTGGGCATCTCCGTGGGGGCGACCAGCCCGTTGTGCAGGTGCGAGGCGTCGCCGCGGGTCTGCGAACCGAAATGGTTCTTGGCGAACATCGTCACCCCGGCGCGCTTGTGGCCCTTGAGCATCGGAATGTTGATCAAGTACTCCGCGTCTTCAAAGACCCGGTACAGATTGTCCTGGGCGACGGGGTTGTCGCCGAGGGAGCTGTCGGACCAGACGTTGGTCCGCAGGATTGCGCCCCGGTCGGAGTAATGGATGACGGCCGTGGCGCTGGGCACCACGGGCTCGCGGCCCAGCGCGCGATAGCCGCTGTTGTCGAGGTAGTGGACGTTCGGGAACTCCCCGTGCCAGACGTCGTACAGGTGCTTGTAGATATGCTTCAGCGGATCGCCGACGTAGATGTCCGCCTGGTCGACGCCGGCGACGCCCACGAGTTGCCGGAGGACCGCGAGGACGCTGCCGACCGAGGTCTCGGAGATGAACGCATACGGCGTGAGGTCGGCGGGATTGAAGTTCCCGGCGTACGCGCTGGTGGCATTGATCTTGATGAAGATCTTCTCTCCCCGCGCGTAGTTGACCGCGCCCTTGCCGCGCGTCGCGTTGTGGAACTTGAAGATCGCGTCCCACGCCGCGCGATCGCTGGCCTGGCCGGTCAGGTTGCGCAGGGCCGACGAGACCATGCCGTCGATGATCGCCTGATGGTTGTTCTCGGCCAGAAACCAACCGTGACCGGCGGCATCGACCGTGCAGTCCTGGTTGACCGCCCGGGCGTCATGCACCCAGACGACGCGGCCGGGAAAGATGCCCTTGGCCTGGCCCATCGGCTGATTGGGAGCCACCGCCGCGGTGGCGTACACGGGCTCGCCAGGATCGGCCGTCGCCGGGGCACGGGCGCTTCCGATGATGGCAAAGGCGACGACCGCCGGAACCGGGCCACGGCAAAGAAGCCTGATCGACCGGGAAAGGATTCCTCCTTCCCGGGCAGGCGGAGGTCGGCGACAAATCATTCCGAAAGCGAACCAGTGGGCCGTCATGGGACGCAGAAGCGTGAGACGGTCGGGCTTGGAGGCGGGTGAAGCATATCCGCGGGAGGGCAGTCAGCACAACACCGAAGGCACCGCTATTCCCACTCCGCGGATGAACGCGCTCTCCGCCCTGCAAATCCCGGGCCCGGATCGCTCGGGGCGGGCTCGCGCGACCGCCTCGGTCCTGCCGATTCGCGGGCCATGGTGGACTCGGCGGACCGATGCCGAAAGATGTGGCGTGATTCCGGATTTGCCCTCATCCCTCTCCACTTTCCCTGAATTGCCGGAAGGATCCGCCATGGGCACCGCCGAAGTTTTCTCCGGAAGAGAGCAGGGCTTTGCTGTGGTCGGCCTGCGCACCGCGGCGGCCGAGCTGGCGATGGTGCCCGAGTTGGGCGGCCGGGTGATCAGCGTGCGCAGCCGCCGCACCGGCCGGGAGTGGTGCTGGCACCGACCGCGCCCCGACTGGCTGTGGGCGAACCAGCCGAACGACGATTTCGGTGCGAGCCCCCAGGCCGGAGTCGATGAGTGCATCCCGTCGGTCGCGCGCTGCGCCTGGCGGGGGCGCGCGATTCCCGACCACGGAGAAGTCTGGTTCCAGGACTGGCGCCTCGATCCCGCCGCCCTCGCCGCCGGCAAGCTCCGCGCCGAAGTGCGCTTGACGGTGTCGCCGCTGGTGTTCACGCGCACCATCCGGGCGGAGGCCGGGGGCGAATTCCTCTTTGATTACACGCTGACCAACACCGGCAGTGCGAGCGAGGCGTTCGTCTGGTCGCTGCATCCGCTGCTCACCATCTGCCCGGGAGACCGGCTGGAAATGCCGGCCGAGGTGCGCAGCCTGCGGCTCAACGGCGGGCTGGGAGTGCCCATCGCATTTGGCGATACCTGGACCTACCCGGAGCCCTTTCCGGGCGTCCGGCTCGATCGTCTGGAGCTGCCGGGCGCGCCGCCGGGTTGCATGAAGGGCTTCGCCGGCCCGCTGCGGGAGGGGTGGGCGGCCTTGGTCAGCGACGGCAGCGGCGACCGGCTGGAGCTGCGCTGGGACGCGCGCGTCATCCCGTTTCTGGGCCTCTGGCTCAACCGCGGCCATGGCGGCTTTCATCACGTGGCGCTGGAGCCGACCAACGGCGCGCCCGACTCGCTGGCTGATGCCGTCGAGCGGTGGCAGCAGTTTGGCGTGGTGGATGCGGGCGCGACCGTGCGATGGTCGGTGTCCTGGCATTTGACCTGAACGGCCGGTCGATCCGCCCGGCCCGCCGGCGGGATCACCGGCCGGGAAACTCCTGGCGCACGGCGTAGAGCGAGCTGCGCGCGGGCGGACCGCCCGACAGGATCGTCACCGGCGGGCCGGCGCGGCGGGTTCGATGGCGCCTGCGCGGTGGGCGTTGGCCGGCACATGCGCGTGGACGGCCAAGTCCACATCGATTCGCGCGACGTCTCCCGAGCGCGTGAAGATTCGCGCGCTGACCGCGGGATCGAGCTGCCGGCCGGCGAACTCCTGCCCGTCTTTCCCGACGAACGCGACGCGCACGCGCGCGGCGCCGGCCGTCCGATGATAAATGACGGGCACGCCGCAGACGGTAAAGGCCAGCACGCCCGCAGGCAGCGGGAGTTCCACTTGCTGGCCGGCGACGTCCACGTAGCGAAACACGCCGGGCGCCGCGGTGAATTCATCGGCCCGGAGCAGTTCCGGGGCAAACGCGATGGACCCGTGGGCGATACGCACGCCGAGTTCCCCGAGGCGGGTGAGCAGCTCCTCCTTCACCTGGCCCGTCATGCCGGGTTGCTGCGCCCCCGAGTGGCCGGGCGTATGCGAATACGGATCGGTGGGGAAGGCTCCGTACTCGACCGGGGTCTTGTTGGGACCGAGGCCGGCGCGGACCTCACGGTAGATGCGCGCGAGGCGGGCGGTCGCGGGATTCCCGGCGGCGGTGGCCGCCTGGAGATTCTCCTGCACCGCGACAAGGAGCTTGGCGACCATATGCCAGTAGATGCACCCCAGCCCCTCATAGCCAAACATCGATCCGCTCCGGCCCGTGAACGCCCGGTGCTGGAAGATCTGCTCGTAGATGTCTTTCACCTGGCGACCGTGGATCCGCACGGCCTCGGACCAGCGGGGCTCGGCCGCGAGCAGCTGCAGCCGTCCCTCCAGCATGGCTTCGTTGACGAGGTCGGGGTGAAAGCGGTGGCGGCCGTCGACGTCGCTCAGCACCAGGCGCCGGTCGCCCACGGCCGACAGGTCCTGGAGCAACGGGCAGCCGGCGAGGAGCACGGCGGGGATCACGTTGCGCTCCAGGAAGCCGGGCAGCTGGCGATCGGGATAGAGCAGGTAGCTCCGCTGGTCGGCGCGGTACAGCGGACTGCGGCGCAGGGCCGCCATCAGGTCGATGACCTCTTCGGCGGACAGCAGGCCCGCGCTCAGCACGGCCACCTGGCCCTCCAGCATGGGCGCGAGACGGTGCAACCGCAGGGCCGGAGACTGCTCGGCGAACTCGAGCAGATTGTACGCGTGATACAATCCGTCCGGCCGGCGGTTCAGGCGGATCGTGTGGTCGATGACGGCCAGCGCCAGCTCGGCGAGCCGGGTGACATCGCCCGGCCGGACGGCCTGGAGGGGACCCGGCCCGTCGCGGTAGACCCGGGTCCGGTAATCGGAGCCGGCGCTGGCGAGCAGATCGAGCAGGGCCCGGCGGTCCTCGTCGGTGATGCCCGGCCGGGCCGGCAGGTGGCGATGCATCTCCAGGGCGGCGAGGACCTGGTGCATGAGCGCCACCACGGCGGCCGAGACCCGCACGGGCTCTTCGCCGAGCGCCGGCAGCAGGGCGTTCAAACCAAAGGCCAGCAGGCGCCGTAGATGGCACACGGTGACCATCGACACACCGTAGCCCACGAGCGCGTTGTTGGCGTCGTTCCATTCCGGCCGCTGCGTGTTCATCCAGACGCCGCCGCCCGGCACGAAATTGGTGAGGCGCGTGAGGACGAGCACGAGCAGCTTCTCGGTGAGGTTGACGTGCAGCACCCCGCCGTCGTGGGCACGGACGAGGCGGGCGTCGGTGCCCGCCTGGCGGACCAGGGCTTCGATCGCATGGTGGCGCGAGGCGTCGAATTCGATCGTGGCGTGCGGATTCCGCCGCATCGCGTGGTAATCCGTGATGCGATAGGGGACGTTCGCGTAGCTGAAGAGGTCGCGCCGGAGCCACGCTTCCAGGCGGCCGGGATGGAATCGTCCGGACCATTCGAGCAGCCGCAGCAGGTACACGGCCTGATGGTCGCCCCAGTAGCCGATCGAGGCCCACGGGTTCTCCGGATCGGGCACCTCCCACTCGATGCCGGCATGCGCCACGCGATAGGGGTTGTAGCCATCGAGGGTGGAGGCGTTGACGAACTTGGCGATCATGCTCTCGAGGAACTCCGGGAAG
>DATIWI010000298.1:0-8373 GCA_035519475.1 Opitutaceae bacterium | reverse complement strand
TGTGAGTCCCACTGATCCTCGTAGCGAAGAGACCCTGTTTGCGGCGGCGCTCGAGCTGCCCGAGGCAGCGCGAGCGGCTTACCTTGAGCAGGCCTGTGGCGGCGATGCGGCGCTGCGCGGCTCGGTCGAGGCCTTATTGCGAGCAAACCTGGCGGCGACCGGCTTTTTGCCGAGCGCGGTTGGCGTCGCACAACCGACGGCTGCGGGCGCCGCGCCCGTGGCAGAGCAGCCGGGGGATTGGATCGGCCGCTACAAGCTCCTGCAGAAGATTGGCGAGGGCGGCTGCGGGATCGTCTACATGGCCGAGCAGGAGGAACCCGTCCGCCGCCGCGTGGCGCTCAAGGTGGTCAAGCTCGGCATGGACACCAAGGCCGTCGTGGCGCGCTTCGCGGCAGAGCGGCAGGCGCTGGCCATGATGGATCACCCGAACATCGCCAAGGTGCTCGACGCCGGGGCGACCGACTCCGGCCGGCCGTTCTTCGTCATGGAGCTGGTCCGGGGCATCCCGGTGACGAGGTATTGCGACGAGCAGGGTCTGGCGACGGAGCAGCGGCTCGAGCTGTTCAGCCAGATCTGCCTCGCGATCCAGCATGCGCACCAAAAGGGGATCATCCACCGGGATATCAAGCCATCGAACATCCTCGTGACCCTGCACGACGGGGCGCCGATGCCGAAGGTGATCGATTTCGGCATCGCCAAGGCGACGCAGGGAAGACTGACGGACGAGACCTATTTCACCGCCTTCGAACAGTTCATCGGGACCCCGGCCTACATGAGCCCCGAGCAGGCGGAGATGAGCGGGCTCGATGTCGACACGCGTTCGGACGTCTATTCCCTGGGCGTGCTGCTCTACGAGCTGCTGGTGGGCCGGCCGCCCTTCGACCCCAAGTCCCTCTCGTCGGCGGGGCTGGACGAGATGCGGCGGATCATCCGGGAAGTGGAGCCGCCCAAGCCGTCGACCCGACTCTCGACGTTGGCCGAGGCGGACCGGACGGTCGTGGCGAGACGGCGCGGGGCGGCGCCGGCGCAGCTTTCCACGGTGCTCGCCGGCGATCTGGACTGGATCGTGATGCGCTGCCTCGAGAAGGACCGCGCCCGCCGGTACGCCACGCCGTCGGAGCTGGTGGCCGACATCCAGCGCTATCTGCGCAACGAGCCGGTGATTGCCCGCCCGCCGACCACGGGTTACCTGCTGCGGAAGCTCACCCGCCGCCACAAGCTGGGCTTCGCCGCGGGCGCCGCCGTGGCCGTGTCCCTGATTGCCGGCCTGCTGGCGGCCTCGGCACTGCTCGTGCGGGAACATGCGGCGCGCGAACGCGCCCGGGCGGCGGCGGCCAAAAGCGAGCAGGTAGCCGGATTCATGAAGGAGATGGTCAAGGGCATCGACCCGCGCGTGGCGCTCGGCCGGGACGCCAAGGCACTGTTGCCGGAAATCCTCGATGCCACGGCCCGGCGCCTGGAAACGGAACTCCGAGATCAGCCGGCCGTGGCGGCTGACTTGCGCGATACCCTTGGCGACGTGTACCTGGCAACGGGTCAAAACGCGGCGGCCGAGCAGTTGCTGCGCGCCGCGGTCGCGGCGCATCGCGCGGTTTCCGGGAATCTGAGCGCGGAAACGGCGGCGTCGCTCAACCTCCTTGGTCAGGCGCTGCGGCGTCTCAACAAGTCGGCAGAGGCAGAGGCCGCGTTGCAGGAGGCCCTGAGCATCCGCCGGCGGCTTTTCGGCGATCGGCATCCATCGGTTGCGGACACGCTGGCGGAGCTTGCGTGGGTGGCCAACGCGCAGCGGAGCCTGGCCGACCGACGGGTCATGCTCGAAGAGGTTCTGGCCATCCGCCGCCAGGCGTTCGGCAACGAACATTCCGAGGTGGCCACGGCACTCTACGAACTCGGACTCGAGGCGGCGCGGGAGCTCGATCACATCAAGGCGGCGCGCCTGCATGAACAGGCGCTGGCGATGCGGCGGCGCCTGCTGGGCAACGACCATCCGGACGTGGCCGCCTCGCTCGACGCGCTCGGCTTCAGTTATGCCCACGAGTTGGACCGGAAGAACGATGCCGCCGCCGTCTATCAGGAATCGTTCTCGATCCGGCGCAAGGTGCTGGGGGATGCGCATCCGGACACGGCCATCTCCCTGCTGCGATTCGCCGGACAGCGCCCCGCGCGGGAGGTCCCGCCCGAAACCCTGGCCACGGTGCGCGAATTCGTTGCCAACCAGCGCCGGTTAACGCCGGCCTCGCCCCTCCTGGGGCCAACTCTGCTGGCGCTCGCCTCGCTCGAGGACCTGCCCGATCGCAATCCTGCGGAAGCGCAGACGCTGATCCGCGAGGCGCGGGCCCTCCTCGAACAGGCCCGGGCCACCAGCGTCGCGACCGAGGTTCCGGACGATGGTGTCGTGCTCGCGCCCGGGCAGGCGCGCGCCCGAAGCCTGCCAATCGAAGCCGAGGTCATCGACGCCATGATGTTTTTTGCCTGGTCCAAGTTCGTCGCCAACGCACCGGGCGAAGGCCTAATCATGGGCGAGGAGTCGGTGAAGCTTGCCCGCGCCGCGTTTGCGGGCACTCCCTGGAGAATGCTCCCCACGCACACGCTGGCTTGGTGCTACGTCGGTCTACGACGGTCGGACGATGCGGCCAAGTTGTTTGAGGTCGTGATCCCGCTCTACCGAAAAGCCTTCCGGGAGGATTTTCCGATCACCCTCGTGGACGTAGCCGCGCTCGGCATCTGCTATTGCGCCACAGACCGGGTGGCCGACGCCCACCAGTATCTGGCGGCCGCACTGGCCTCGGTCGAGTCGAAGCCGGGAATCGGCGGCATCAACCCCCACATTGCGATCGTGCAGTGCCAATTCGGCCTGACGCTACTCCGGGAGGGCCGCTTTGTGCAGGCCGAAGCCATGCTGCGGCAGGCGTTGAAGGGATACGGCAATCCCGACCTGAAGCCGCTGCCTCTCCGCCTGCACCCGCGACAACGGGCGCTGAGTGGGCTGGGCCAGGCGTTGGCCGGGCAGGGGAAGTTCGCCGAGGCCGAACCGCTGGTGGTGCAGGGGTACCAGGAACTGCAGGCGAATGAGAACCGGATCGCGGGTGACCGCGCCGGAATGATTCGCGAGGCGCTCGACGCCGTGGTCGCGCTTTATACCGCGTGGGGCAAACCCGACAAGGTCGCGGAGTGGCAGGCCAAGCGGGTCGAGCCCGAAGCCAGGCCGGCACGGGCAGCAGAGCTGTCGGCCGACAAGACCTGAACCCGACCGAGGCAACCGCCGATGATCCGCGCCCTCAGACAGTTCACCCTGCTGGTCGTCCTCGGCGGCACGTCGCCGCTGCCGGCGGAAACCACCGCGAATGCTTCCGATACGAGGGAAGGGGATCTGGTCCAGTTGTCACCCTTCACGGTGAGCGCTACTGCCTCCAGCGCCGGCCGCTACACCTCGCTCGAGGCCATTTCCGCCGGACGCGTGCGCATGGACATCATGGATTTGTCGCAGAGCGTATCAGTGATCACCAGCGAGATGCTCGCGGATGTCGCCGGCGGGCGCGTCGTGGACACCACCCGGTATGTGGCAGGCGTCAGCGATTCGACGCTGCCCACCTCGTGGGAACGCACCAACATGCGCGGCTTTCAAGCTGAGGGGCGAACGGTAGATGGCATAACTTACGGCGCGTATCCGAGCGGCGGTTTCCAGAACATCGATCCGGCGATGATCGAGCGGATCGAGATCGTGAAGGGACCGAATTCCATCCTCGCTCCGCAGCCGACGTCGCCCGGCGGCACCATCAACCTCGCCACCAAAAAGCCGCAGTTTCGCGACTTCGACGTCGTCGGCGTGCAATGGGGGCAATTCGACGCCAACTCGGGCATCATCGATGTAAACCACCGCGCGAACAGCCGGCTCGCCTTCCGCTTCGTCGGATCGGGTCGCTACGGAGACCATTGGTGGGAGAACGCGTATGTGCACTCGACGACCTTGATGCCCGAATTCACTTACCGGATTTCCGCAAAGACTCAGGCGACCTTCCAATACACCTATACCGACTGGAATGCGCAGAATTATCTTGGTCTTCCGATCGACCCAACCTCCAGCACGACCACCGCAGCGCACCTCCTCGCCGGGGTGCCCCGCGATCTCAATCCCTATAGTGGCGACGTTTCCCGCGCCACCCGCCAGCACGAGCTCAAGGTCATTGCCACGACCGCGCTCTGCCCGGGCGTCCAGATGCGGTTCGTGGCCGCCTACAACATAGCCTCGGAGCATCTCGTGCAGATCAATACCGGCGCCAGCACCGGCGGCCCGGGCGGCAGCACCGATCCCCTGACCGGCATCTGGAACTACGGCGTGCGCTACGCATCGACGCCGCCCTTTGCCCCGTCTCCTCTCACCACCCTTCCGACCCGGGTCTACACCCGCTCTGGGATCGAGCTCATCGCCGATCCGCGGCAGTTCAACCTGCAGAACGACTACGCTTATATCTTCGAAAACCGCGCACTCGAGTCCACGACCTTGGCCGGCTTCGCCTCTTCCGAAATCCGGAACGACAACGCCAAGGCCTACAACCTGACCGTCGCCGTCCCCACCTTTGACATCGATCGCGTGACCCCCACTCCGTGGGCGCGGGCTTCGTTCAACTACTCCAACCACACTGTGAATTGGTTCACCCAGTTCTATGCTTCGGAGAATCTGGCCCTTTTTCAAAATCGGCTGTTCCTCAATGTGGCGGAATCGTGGCAGCACTACGACAGCCACGTCGACGATCTGCTCACCCAAAGGAGCGCCACAGTCACCACTAACACAGCGCTGCCTTCCTACGGCGTGGTGATCAAGCCCTGCCGGGATGCCTTCTCGTTCTATTACTCCCGCACCGAACAGTCTTCGTCCAACGGCGCATCGACGACTGCAAGCGTGCCCCCACTCTCGACTTCCCAGCAGGATGAATTCGGCGCGCGATTCATGCCGTGGGGCAACCGATGCTATTTCACCGTCGCGCACTACTCCATCGTGCAGGACAATTTCGCGACCCCCAACCCGGCGAATCTCACCACGCCCCCGCCCAATCCGCTTCTGCCGGCGCTTTTCTCGGACCGCAAGGCTCGGGGTTGGGAATACGAGCTGCGCGCGAACCCCACCCGCAATCTCTCGCTCATCGCCAGCTACACGCATTTCCGGAACCGCGATCCGAATGGCATCGAATTCCGCGGCGTCGCGGAACACGCGGGCGGCCTGCTGGCCAGCTATGCCTTCGGCCAGGACGATGTCCCCGCGCTCGCTGGATTCCGGATCGCCGTGGGCATCGACTACCTCGGCAACCGGCCCGGCGACACTCCCCTCAACTCCATCACCGTCGCGAGTACGCCAACCCAGGTGATCCCCACCCTGCCTTCTTTCTACCTGGGTGCCCGCACGCTGGTAAACCTCACCCTGACCTACGAATCCAATCGTCATTGGAGCGTCCAGGTAAACGTGGACAATCTGCTCGACCACGCCTACCTGCTCGCGAGCAATTCCCGCTTTGCCGTATTCCCCGGCACGCCGAGAAACATCCGCGTTGCCTTCCGGTACGGATTCTGACCGGTTCGGAATTGCGACCGCGTTGAGTTGCAACGGTACGGTCCCCCTCCCGCTCAAGGCGCGCCAGCCTTGCTTACGTCCGTCGCGACGCGCTCTCAAATGCCAATAGCCGACCGCTTCGCAATCTATCCGGCTTGTCCCATGATCGCTAGGGCGGTCCGGATCGGCGGTGAGACGAAGGCGGAATTGCTGGCGCGACTCGCGCGGAACGGAGTCGAGATCAATGAAGCGGGGAGGGTCCTCTTCGCGAGCGACAGATTCATAACCTCCGACGTGCGGGCGCACCTGCCGACAGTGGAACTCAAAGGCCGAAATCTCGGGCTACCGCAGGGAGGCACGATGACAGAGGTTCATGCATGCGCAGCACGTCTTGGGTTACATCTCTGTCCGATCGAGTTGGGGCCGCACCTGAGGCTGCAATTCCTTGACCAGCCTGAAGGGTTCCTTGGGCATCCGGTGTGGCCGCATCGGGCGCCGCCTGGTTCAATCATCATCGCCTCGGAAACACTTTTGGAGAGTGATGAATTCCCTCAGGGCTTTTACCTGCGACGGATCAAAGGGACTCTTTGGCTACGCGGATACTTTTCTGGTCATGCGCATATTTGCGACCCGGAGGTACGCTTTGTGTTTGCCCAGACGTGAAGCAGGATGATGTGCCCAACCAACGTACGCCGCCTCGGCCGCGGCACCGGCACGGCGGGGGACAACGGTCGCCCCTGCACCCGGCGTCGGTCAGCTCTCCAACATTTGCATCAAGAGTCATGCCACACGATGCGGGATCAATCACCGTAATCACGGGTTGCCCCGGAAGCGGCAAGACCACGTTAGCTTCCCGGCTGGCGGACGGCCGGGATCGCGGCGTCCACCTCTCGGGCGACGTTTTCCATGATTTCATTGCTCATCCGATTCCGCCCGTACTTCCGGAGTCGCACGAGCAGAATACGGTGGTCATCAAAGCAATCGCGCGAACCGCGGCGATGTATGCGCTGGGCAGGTACGAGGTGTTCGTGGATGGGATTGTCGGCCCGTGGTTTCTCCCCACCTTTGTCAACGCGCTGGAAGGCGTTCCTCTGCCGCTTCATTACATCGTCATCCGCGCCAGTCTTGGAGAAACGTTGCGGCGGGCCGCCTCGCGACCAGCGCCGGCCGAGGGAAGCGTCGTGCGGCACATGTATGAGCAGTTCGCCGCCTTGGGGTCGCTGGAAGGGCACGCCATCGATTCCACGGCTCAGACGGAGGAACAAACGTTCCATGGGCTGGTTCAGAGATGGTTGGCGGGAGAGTTCAATCTTACGAAACCGAACGCGCTTCGGCCAACGCCGCGGGCGCGGCGGAGCTGAGCTTGGTCATTCGGCGTCCCGGCCGCGTATCGCCGCCTGACTCGCCCAGAGCAGTGGTATCAGGTTTACCGGGCTAACGGCAGGGAGGACGGCAGGTGGTTTGGGCTCCCGCTTCTGATTGGTTGGTCCCCTTGGGGGGCGCCATGGCCGGGTCCGCAGGTTCGCACGACTCCTTGAACCGGTGCTGCGGAATACGATTGAGAAAAAGGCGGGGGTGGCCCCCCGCCTGCCATCATCGCTGCTCAGCGCTCATCCGGCCTGCATTGCCGGTGCGCGCGCGGCAGGGCGTTCCTCGCCAAGTAGTCGCCGAGATGGCCGCCGAGCATCTGGCTGATTTCGGCCGAATCGCGGTATTGGAGGCCGACGTCGATGCGGGCGCCGACACAGGCGTCGGAAACGGCATCCAGGCTTTCGAAGGTCTTGGTGCCACCGGGATAGGCGGCGGAATGATAGGCGGTCAGTTCCACTGGACCACAGTCCCCGGCGAGGCGCGCAATCACTTCCAGCAAGCAAGCGCGGGTCGTGACGAGCACCGAGACGTACGCTGGGTGTGACGGAGTCGGCAGGTAGGAATTCCACGCGGGGTCCGGCACGGTGGCGGGGTTGTTGTCCTCATCCGCATAGCGGATCGCTTGGAACGGGCGCCACAGCGCATATTCATATTTGCACCGGCAGGCGACGATGACCGCGTCAAACCACGCCGTGTTGAGGAGCGCAAACGCGCGGGCGTTGTCGACGAGTCGGGCCCGCGGGGGCAGTTTGGACCGCAGCAGGCCGTTCAAACTGGCCAAGTCGCAGGCGTCGAGAAAGAGTGCCTCATCGAGTTCTGCCGGAGTGCGCACCGCGCTGGTGGCGCCGCCGCGCGCCTTGGTTTCATTCACGTCGGCGGCATACATGGCACTGGCGAGAGCGTCCGCCCGATTGGCGAAGCCGTAGGGCGGCCCGGGATCAAATACCGACGGGTCGGCGAGCAGGAATGGCGCCGCCCCCACGTACTGGTAGCCGCCGGCTGGCGCCGCACCGAGCGGCGCATGACGCCAGAAGCCGGCCTCTGCGCTGCCGACAAACGGCGGCGGCGGGGTGGTGGTGCCGTCGGTCGATCGCCACGTGATGATCGCGTTCGCCACGGTGACGCCCCAGGCGCGGCCTTGGGCGGTGGCTTCGGCCGCGCCGGGGCGGCCGGGGAGGGACGCGAGGGAAGCGGCCAGTTGCGCATCCCACGCGGCCTGCGATCCCGGCCGCAGGGCCGACAGGACCGTGTAAGCTGCCTGGATGGCCGCGGCCTCGGCCCCGGCGCCTGGCGGAGGCGCGTCGGTGACATGGAGCGGTTCATATTTCCGCTCGATGCCATTCACGGCGTCGAACATGGCGGCGTGCATGATGGCCAGCGTTCGGTACGGAAGGGTTGGTCCGCGTTCGGCGGGAACGAGCAGGGTGTTCTCAAAGGCTGTGTTCCAGTCCGTGACC
>DATIWI010000297.1:0-8534 GCA_035519475.1 Opitutaceae bacterium | reverse complement strand
CCGCTCTCGATCGGCGGCACGGGAACGAAATTGCCGCGGCCATCTCCGCGGAGCAACTGGCTCAACCCGCCATCGAAGCGGCCGATCGCCGGCGCCGGCGCGTACGAGTTCTGCACGACGTAGAGATCGGCGTGCCCGTCGCCATCGAAGTCGCCGGCCACGAGGCCGTCGGCCGGGGCGATCTGTGCGATCAGCGGCCAGGGCTCGAAACGATACTGACCGCGCGCGCTGGCGCCCTGCGCGCCGTCCGGCTGGCCCGCGCCGCTGCGGCGGGGCTGGCTGAGGAACACGCCGCTGCGCAGCTCCGTCGCCGCCAGGCGCGTCGCGGCGGCCAGCCGGTCGGCACCGAGGATCTCCGGCAGCGTCGCCTTGGCGTAATCGTTGGTCCAGCGGTAGCGCCGGAGCACCGGGGGAATCGCGGCGCCGAGGTCCGTGCGGCTGCGCCACGGATAGAGCCAGCCGTCCTCCTCATACGCCTCGACGATCTCGGCGGAGCCGCGGCCGGAGAAATCGCCGGAGAAGAGCAGCGCCGGATGATCCGGATCGGCGCGGTATTGCGTGTTCAGCCCGACGTTGCCCACCGCGTAGTCGGGACGCCCGTCGCCGTTGAAATCCGCCGTCGCGATCGACCGCCACCAGCCCACTCCCGCCGCGGCGAAGCCCGCCTGCTCCGTCCAGTCCTCGAATTTCTTCCCGCCGGCGTTGTGGAAATACTTCACCTCGCCCCACTCCAGCGTCAGCAGCAGGTCCGGCCAGCCATCGCCGTCGACGTCGCTCCAGAGGGCCGAGGTGACCATGCCGACATTGCGCAGCATCGGCGCCACGTCGTCGGTGACGTCCACGAATCTCCCTCCGCGGCCTGCTCGCGTCGCCGCGGCGGAGTTCGCCAGCAGGGCGCTCGTGGGCGCCGCCGGGTAGAGCCCGGGCGAGACCCGTCCGCCGATGAACAGGTCGAGCCGCCCGTCGCGGTCGAAATCGGCGGCGCAGACCGCGCCGGCGCTGATGGAGAGCGGCGGGAGCGTGCCCTCCGGCGCCGGCTCGAAATGGCCGTGGCCGTCGTTAAGGAACAGGTGTGCCTGGTACTCGGACGCGCCCGCGGGCTGGCTGGCTCCACCCGCCGTTACGAGCAGGTCCGCCCGGCCATCACCGCCTGCCCTGAGCGGAGTCGAAGGGCCTGCCCTGAGCGGAGTCGAAAGGCCAGCGTCAAAGAGCAGCAGCGGGCCGTCGTCCACGTCGGGTGGCGCTGCGACCGCCGGCGAAGCCGCGGGCGCCCAGGCCTCCGCACCCTGCGGCACGAGGACCCTCCGGGCCTGCCGCGTCGTTCCGCCGATGCACACGCCGTCGCGTCCGCTGCCGTCGAGGTCGCCCACGGCGATCGCCGGCCCGCGCCGGTTGAGACCCGCGGGGAGCAGACGCTGGTCGAGGAATTCGTCGAAGGTCTCCTCGGGCGCCGTCCACGCGAGGTGCGCGGCCTCGCTCGTTTCCGTGAATTGGGGCTCCCCCTCGACTGAGCTCGGGGCAGGCGGCCGGGTCGCCAGCGGCGTCGAGGGCTCCGTGATCGTGAAGCGCCGGTCAGCGGGCAGGTTCTCGAACGTCTGCACCGCGCCACCCGGCCACGACACGTTGAGCCGCCGGATCACCGCCTCCTCGCCCAAACCGAAATGCACGATCGGTTCGCTGCTCGACATGAACCCGCGCCCGAGGACCAGCGCGCGGACCTGTTTGCCCGCCGCGTTTTCGAGCGTCACGGTTGCCCCGACTCCGAACCGGTTGGAGCGGGTTCCGCGCAGCGCGATGATGACGCGGTGCCCGGTGTCGCTGTCGTTGCGCAGCAGCGTCGCCCCCGCCCGGTAGTTGCTGTAAAGGAGGTCCAGGTCCCCGTCGCCGTCGAGATCGCCGAAGGCCGCTCCAAAGCTCACTCCCTGCTGGTCCAATCCCCAGGCGGTCGAGACGTTTTCGAAGCGCAGTCCGCCCCGGTTGCGAAACGCGAGATGTGACTCGGCGAACACCGGGCTGTTGTGCACGATCTGCCCGCCGGCGGGGACGCTGCCGGCCATGGTCCGGCGCGTGATCAGATCCTGGTTGTGGATTTCCCGATACATCCCATTCGCGATGTACAGGTCGAGCCGCCCATCGTTGTCCAGGTCCTCCCACCGCGGCGCCCAGGTCCAGTCGGTCGCGTTGAGCCCGGCGAGGTGCGCCGCCTCGAGGCAGCGGCCGGTGCCGGTGTTCAGATAGAGGGCGTTGCAGGGAAACTGGCGGACTTCGTCCGAGCCTTCCGGCGGGACGCGCATCCGCGCCCGCGAACCCGCCATGTCGCGCTGGTCCCGGACATGGTCGGGCTCCGCCATGTCCGCGACGAGCACGTCGATGCGGCCGTCGTTGTCGACGTCGCCGAAGTCCGAGCCCATCGACGAGTACGGCGCGTGTGGCACCACTCGGGCGATGACGTCGGTGAACGTGCCGTCGTGATTGTTGCGGTAGAGCGCGTCGGGGACCGCGAAGTCGTTCGCGACGTACAGGTCCGGCCAGCCGTCGCCATCGAAGTCCCACCAGACCGCCGAGTTCCCGTGCGTCGGCCCCGGGGCGACGCCGGCGCTATCGGTCACGTTGGTGAAGGTGCCGTCGCCGTTGTTGTGGAAGAGATAGTCCCGCTGGCCCTCCGGATGGGCCGCCGCGTCGAGCACGTTGGTCTGGATGAAAACGTCGAGCCAGCCGTCGCGGTCGTAGTCGCAGAAGTAGGCCATGACGCTGGCGTCCTTCACGTCGAGCCCGTAGGCGTGCGCCTCCTCCTTGAACGTGTCGCCGCCCTGATTGATGTAGAGCAGGTTCGGCGCGTCGAACCGGCAGACATAGAGATCGAGCCGGCCGTCGTTGTTCACATCGACGAAGGTCGCGCCCTGCTTCCAGATCCGGGCGGCCGGGCCGCGATCGCCGACCCCGGCCTTGTCCGTGACATCCTCGAACTTCCAGCCGCCGAGATTGCGGAAGAGGCGGCAGCTCTCCGTCTTGCTGACGATGAACAGGTCCGGCCGGCCGTCGCCGTCGAAGTCGCCGATGGCGACGCCGGTGCCGACCGCCCCGAGATCGAACTCACGCGACCGCCGGCCCCAGATCTCGGGGTCGTCGTACTTGTTCTCGGTGCGCACGCCGCTGTCCTCGGGCGGCACGACCATGAAAAGGGTCTGGCCGCGCGGGCCCGAGCGCGGGGCGAGCGGCTGCTCCTCGATGGCGCCTGCCGCCTGGGCCGGACCGGCTGGGACCGCGAAAGCGCCGAACTCAGGTATTCCATGGGGACGCGACGCCCCCGTCGCGTGCTCAACGGTTATCGGCGACGAGGGCGTCGCCGCTCCAGTTGACTCGGTAGCGGAGGCGCCAAGCCGACTATGGAAAATCTGGACTTGGGCGAGCGCCGCCAGCACCCCGGCCAGCACCGCGCGGGCGCGAACGCCATGCCGCAACCGGCCGAACTCAAGAAGGCGTGTCGTGTCCGGCATAACGCTTTAGCCAAAACGATGCGGTTGAATTTGTAGGGCCGCGCCTTGCTTGCCTCGCCGTAGTCCCGCGATGGCGGGACGAAGGCTGGGGCGCGTGCCGTCCGCTCGCAGAACTCGGCGCGGACCAAGGTCCGGCCCTACAATCGGACGGAACCGGACAACGCGAGTGAATCTGTGGCTGAACTGCATGAATCCGCATCAGGGCACCGGGCGCACCTGGCCGCCCGGGCTCACCACGACCGGGCCGACCCAGCGGGTGTTGTACTCCTTGATCCAGGCGTCGTCGAGGCCGCTGGGCCGCGGCTCGTGCCCGTAGGCCTGGTCGTCCATCCCCTGAAACGGCAACGGCCCGAGTTGCCAGCCCGCTCCGACATGGAAATCGGCGTCCTTGTCCCAGCCGACCACATGGAGGAAGAAGTCGCGCGTCATGCCGGGCGCCGGCGGCGGCAGTTGCGCGGCGTCGAACGTCAATGCCACCTCGTCGCCACCTGCGAGGAGCGCCAGCCGGTCGTCGCGCCGCGCCACCAGATCCCCCACCCCGCCGTACCGAGTGAACCAACCGGACGGCGTTCGGTCCCACGGCGGCGTGGGCGAGACTTCCGCGTAGATCGGCGTGAGGGGCAGCGACGGCGGCAGGTCGGCGATGCGGCCGTACCCGCGCCAGCGCAGATCGGCGCGCGCGGGCGGCAGGTCGTATCGCCGCGTGTCCGTCGCGGCCGCCTTTTCGCACAGCAGCGCGCCATCCCAGTTGATCTCGTAGGCCGTGGAGAGCCGGAGCCGTCGCGTCCCCGCGGGCAGCTTGTTCTCCAAGTCGACGAGGATGGTCTTGGTCTTGCCGGCGGGCGTGCCGACCTCGACGTCCACTTTCTGCCAGGCACCGTCCGCGAGCTCCGCCTCGAGCACGGGGAACGGGAACGGCAGCGTCGGATCAATCGACCCGGCGATGTTCGCCATCCCGCCTCCGAAATGGAGCCAGCCCGTCAGTGCCAGCACCAGCGGACGTTCCACCGGCAGCGGATCGAATTCGAGTGTGACGGCATACGGCTCGGCCAGCCCGCGCAGCTGCGGCCGGCGCAGCCGCACCGGGGAGACCATCTGGTCGTCGACCCGGGCGAGCGCCGCCGTGACGTCGAGGCCGTCGCTGCGCACCGCGTGCCGGGGTGTGGCGAGTGGACGCAGGGTCCAGAGCTCGTGCGGCGGGAACGGCGGGGCGGGCCGCATCTTGCTCGTCGGGTGAACGACGGTGCCGCCCGGGTGATCGACGGCGATGAGCCGGGCTTCGTCCAGATAGAACACTTCGCGCAGCTCGTCGGTGAGCCGGATTTCGTAGGCGCCGTTCCGCGGCGGAAACTTCGTCTCATCGCCGAGCGCCAGCAGCTCCTCCGCGTCGGCCGGCACGTACCGTTTCTCGTTCTGCGGCAGCCCGAGCGGGGAGGCGCCGAGAATGTCCGTCACGAACCGGAACCCTTGTCCGTCCCAGGCGTACAGATACGGGCAGGAGCCGCTCGGGAGCGTCGGCTCGGTCACCGTGTGCACGTCCCGACCGACCGGCACGTCGACCTGCGCCGTGGAGAGGTCGAACCAGTGCACCTTGAGCGCGTCGAGCTGCCGGTGCTGGCCGACGCCGATCTCCAGCGGCATCCGCCGGACCGTGCGGCGGGTGCGCCAATCGCCCGCGATCACCTCGACGCGCACCCCCAGCGAGGTGGTATTGGACCGGTTGCCGGTGAGGCGGAGTTTCAGTTGCAGGTTCCGATTGCCGCCGTCGTTCCGCCAGAAGCGCAGTCCGGCGTCTGAGCTTGTCACCAGGTCGGTGTCCCCATCGCCGTCGAAATCGGCGGCGACGATCCCGTCAACCGGGCCGACGCGATCCAGTCCGAGCTCCTTCGTCACCTCGGTGAAGCCGGCGTGGCCGGCGTTGCGCCAGACCCGCACGCCGCTGCTGCCGTAGGCGAACAGGTCGAGCCAGCCGTCGTTGTCGTAGTCCGCCAGCAGCAGGCCCGCGACTGTGAAGCCGTTCAGCGGCAGGCTCAACTTCCGACCCGGATCGCGGCCGACGATTTCGAGCGCAGCGGCCGCGGCGATCGCCGCTTCCGGGCGGAGGTCGTTGTCGAAGTCGCCCGTCGCCATCACCGCGCCGGCCGGCCAGCCTTGGGCCAGGGTGTCCGCCGTGAACGCCGCGGCGCGTTTCTTCGCAAAGAACAGGGGCGGCGCGCCGGCGCGGGTGACGAACACGCCGGGCAGGCCCTCGTTGTTCCAGTCCTCCGTCATCGCCGCCGCGGCGCCGGGCAATGCCTTCGGCAGTCCGGTGTCGCTCCAATTGCCGTCGAAATAGAAGTTGCCGAGATTGCGGTAGAGGCCGAGGCCGGCCCCGTCAGGCGGCACGGCGATCAGGTCCAGGTTGCCGGTGAAATCGAGATCGGCCAGCAGTCCGGCGCTCGCCTTCAGGCCTTCGAGGCCCGCCGCGCGGGTCGCATCGCGGATCTGGCCGTGGGCGTAGAACCGGAACACCCGCGAATCCTGTTCGCCAAGCACGACCACATCGTCGAAACCGTCGTTGTCCAGATCCCCGACCAGGGCGACGCGGTAGCCGGCCGCGGTCGGCACGCGCAGCGGCCGGCCGAGCGCCGAAAAATGGCCGCCCCGGTTGTCGAGCAGGAGAAAGCCGCCGGTCCGGTCCTGCGCGAAGAGGCTCGCGCGCCCGTCGTGATCGTAGTCGAGGACGGCCAGCGGGCCGCGACAAGCGGTCGCCAGCGCGCCCAACGCCGCGGCGGTCTCCTCTGCGAACCGGACCGGGATCCCGTGAGGATCCGGCGGGCCCAGCACGAACGGCGAGAGGGGTCGGGTGTACTGGCAGCGCTCCAATTCGGTTCCGGTGACGGGCACGCCTTTCCGGAGGGCCAGGATCCGCTGGTGCGCCTCCAGTTCGCGCGCCGCGTCGTCGGCCCGGCCGACCCGCCGGTAGAGCTGGCTCAGTTGAAAATGCGCCGACGGATGTTCGGGCACGGCCCGGATCACGCCTTCAAAATCGCGGATCGCGTCGGGGATCTGCCCGAGTTGCTGCTGCGCCATGCCCGTCTGAAAATCGAGCGCCGGCACCGCGGGATCGATCTTCCACGATTGCTGCAACGCCTCCGCGGCCGGCTCGGGCTGATTCTGCCGGAGGAGCGCGCAGCCGAGCAGGTAGTACGCGGCCGCACTATTCGCATCGAGTTCGAGGGTCTCCCGGCACAGCCGCGCCGCGTCGTCCGGCCGGTTGGCGAGCAGAGCGGCGTTGGCCAGGTTGAGCCGGACGTCGGTGCCCGCCGGCGCGAGCCGGAGCGCCCGGGTGTAGACGTCGATCGCGGCGGCTGCATCGCCCTGTTCCAGCAGACCGTTGCCGCGGTTCATCAGCTGCGTGAAGCGGGCGGACGCCGTCGTCGGCCGGCGACACCAGACGATGCCCGCGACGAGCGCGATCGCCAGGACTGCACCGCCGACCCAGATCAGGCGCTTGGACATGGCCCAGTCACTAGTAAGAGGAGCGCGGCTTCACAACTGTCATTAGTCGGAGGCATTTTCGGATCGAACGAAAGGGAGACGATGAAGCGCTCGTGCAAGCACGGTCGATTTCATGGCGTGATGGGCCGGAACGATTCGATATATTTTGTAGGGCCGCGCCTTGCTTGCCTCGCCGTAGTCCCGCGGCGGCGGGACGAAGGCTGGGGCGCGTACCGTACACTCGCAAACAGCGGCGCGGACCAAGGTCCGGCCCTACCAGCAGACGGTGCTGGACATCGCGTGTGAATCTGTGGCTGAACTGCATCGATTCGAATGAGCACGTGAGCACACAAGAGGCGCCGGAACCCGGGGGACCGTGAGATAGGTGCGGACCCGGCGGTGGGAAGCGGATCGCCGCCGACAATACGAGCGATCGCCGGACGCGAGGCGGAAAAAGGGGCGAATCGCCGCAAACGCGGGGCCAGTTGCGGGACCGGTTTTCGCCCCGCGATAGCGGGGTCGTTTCGCATTGCCTTGCGCGGCGCGAACCGCTGGGTTGCTGACCCGATCCGGCTTCCGCCGCTATCCGGATCGGAACTGCCCGGCGGCACCGATGATCATCTGAAATTCCTCCTTCCTGCCATGGACGAATACATCGAACGACTCGTCGATCTCATTGATCCGGCCACCCAGCGCCTGCGCAACCTGACGATCGAAGAGGCGCGCGCGCGCCTCCTGCACGGCTCCGCTGACGCGGTCCTGGCGATCGACGGCTCCTTCGCGCTCGTGGCGCGGGAAGGCAAGCGCGTGCGGATGGCGCGCTCGCTCGACCGGCCGATGCGCTATTTCCTCGCCAAGCGCCGCGAGGGCCCGGCGCTCATCGTCTCCGACCGGATCGATGCGATCCACCGGCACCTGCGGAGCGAAGGGCTGGAACGGCAGTTTCACCCCAGCTACACGCGGATGGTTCCGGCGCACCACGTGGTCGAGCTCCAGCTCGTCGGCTGCCCCGACCCCGATCCCACCTACACGCGCTTCTTCACACCCCGGCGCAACGCCCTCCCCGCCGATCTCGACGTGATCGGCCGGAGCTACATCGGCGCGCTGGCGGACGAGACGGCGAAATGGCTCGGCGACCTGCCGGAGCGCGAGCCGGTCGGCGTGTGTTTCTCCGGCGGCGTCGACAGCGGCGCCGTCTTCCTCACCGTCTACCACGTGATGCGGAGGCTCGGCCTGAATCCGGCGCGGCTCAAGGCGTTCACCTTGAACTTCGGCGACGGCCCCGATCTGCGCCAGGCGCGCGAATTCCTCGACCGGCTCGGGCTCGGCCTTTTCCTCGAGACGATCGAGGCCGATCCGGCGTCGCTCGACGCGGCGGAGACGCTGCGCGTCCTCGAAGACTACAAGCCGCTCGATGTCGAGTGCGCCTCGATGGGGCTCGCCCTTTGCCGCGGCATCCGCGCCCGCTATCCGGAGTGGCGGTTCCTGGTCGACGGCGACGGCGGCGACGAGAACCTGAAGGACTATCCAATCGAGGAGAATCCCGAGCTGACGATC
>DATIWI010000296.1:0-19398 GCA_035519475.1 Opitutaceae bacterium | reverse complement strand
GACGGCTTCAACCGTTCGCAGGACCGGATCGTCGTCGATTACCTGCCGACGTCGCAGATCGACCGCAAGATGATCGTCGCCACGGCGGGCGGCGATCCGCCGGATGTCGCCGGCTTGTGGGCCTACAACATCCCGGGCTATGCGGACGCGGAGGCGCTGACGCCGCTCGACGGCTTCATCCGGCGCGACGGCGGCACGGTGGCGCTGTGGCTCGCGCGCTATTACCCGATCTACGAGGAGATGATCCAGCATGGCGGCCACGTCTATGCCGGCATCACCACGCCGGCCACCATGGCGCTGTTCTGGAATAAGACGCTCTTTCGCGAGGCCGGCCTCGATCCCGACCGGCCGCCGCGGACGCTCGCGGAATTCAACGACTACTGCCGTCGGCTCACGAAGCGCGATCCCCGGACCGGCGCGATCACCCAGATGGGCTTCCTGCCCCAGGAGCCGGGCTGGTGGCCGTGGGTCTTCTGCCGCTGGTTCGGAGGCCGCCTGTTCGACGGCCGGCAGATCACCCTCGCCACGGACCCGCGGAATCTCGAGGCGATGCGCTGGATCGAAGGCTTCTCCAAGGACAACGGCGGCGAGGCGGTGAAGATCTTCGCCTCGGGCTTCGGGGCGTGGGGTTCGCCCACCGCGCCGTTCTTCACCGGCAAACTGGCGATGGTCTTCCAAGGCGTGTGGTACCCCAATTACATCCGCCAGTACAAACCCGGACTCGACTACGGCGTCGGTCCCTGGCCGGAGGCAGTCCCGGGGGTGACCGATTTCGCCATGGCCGAGGCGGACATCATGGTGATTCCGCGTGGCGCCCGCCATCCCGAGGCGGCCTGGGAATTCATCAAATACGTCAACTCCTGCAACCTGCGCGCGCGCAGCTACGACGAGATGACGGGCATGGAGCGCGTCTGCTTCTACCAGGAGAAACTGTCGCCCCTGCGCGAATGGAGCCCGTATTTCGAGCAGCATCATCCCAACCCTGCGATCAAGGTGTTCCGCGCGCTCGCCGCCAGCGCGCACTGCGTCGCCACGCCCGACATCGGCATCTATGCGGAGTACTACCGCGAGTTCATCGCGGCGTTCGAACGGGTGCGCCTGCTGGAAGCCTCGCCCGAGGAGGCGTTGAATTTCGCCCAGAAGCGGCTCGACGAAAGCTGGGCGCGCTATGTCCAGAGCCTGCAGCGCCACGGGCAGGCGCTGCCGGTCGCGATCACGAATTCGCGATGACACCGCGCGAGCGCAAGAACCTCTTCGCCGGCCTCGGCTTCACCAGCCTGTGGATCGTCGGCCTGGTGGCGTTCACCGCCTACCCGGTGGTGGCGTCGCTGTATTTCAGCTTTTGCGATTACTCGATCCTGAAGGCGCCGGTGTGGACCGGACTCGAGAACTACCGCCAGCTCGTGCACGACGAGCTGTTCTGGAAGTCGCTCCGGAACACCCTGTTTTACGCCGGACTGGCGGTGCCGCTCGGCACGGTCGTTTCGCTCGCGCTGGCGGTGCTGCTCAACCAGGACGTCCGCGGCCGCACCATCTTCCGCACCTTCTTCTACCTGCCGTCGATCGTGCCGGTGGTGGCGTCGTCGATGCTCTGGCTGTGGATCTTCAACGGCCAGTACGGCCTGCTCAACGCGGCGCTCCAGCCGCTGCTCGCGCCCTTCGGGCTGGCGCCGCCCGCGTGGCTGGCCGACCCCAACTGGGCCAAGCCCGCCCTGGTGATCATGAGCCTGTGGGGCACCGGCAACGCGATGGTCATCTTTCTCGCGGGACTGCAGAACGTGCCCAAGGAGCTGTACGAGGCCGCCGCCATCGATGGCGCCACCGGTTGGCGGCGGTTCTGGCACGTGACCCTGCCGTTGCTCGCCCCCGTGATCTATTTCAATGTCATCATCAGCCTGATCGGTGCCCTGCAGGTGTTCACCCAGGCGTTCATCATGTCGGAGGCGGCCAACGGCAACGGCAACGGCTCCGACGGCAATCCCGCCCGCGCGACGCTCTTCTACACGATCTACCTTTTCTCCACCGCGTTCTACGATCTGCGGATGGGCTACGCGAGCGCCATGGCCTACGTGCTCTTCGTGGTCATCGCCGCGCTCACCTGGATGGCCACGCGCCTGGCGCGGGAGCGCATCGGCCAGCTCGAGTGATTCCCATGCCCCCGCGCCGTCCCTTCCCGCGCTTTCTGCTCTACGCCCTGCTGGGCGCGGCCTCGGCCGTGTTTCTCGCTCCCTTCGCGTGGATGGTCGTCACGTCGCTCAAGCCGGTCGAGCAGGCGATGTCGCTGCCGCCGGACTGGATCCCGCGCGAATACACCGCCGTGCTCGACGGCCGGCCGGTGGAGGTGACCCTGGACTTCGTCCTGCGCCAGGCCGGCGTGGTGGTCGAGCTGACGGGGGGCGCGGAGGCGGGCCGGCGCGTGTTCCTGTCCACGCCGCAGGCTGCGGCGGGCGGCGCCTGGCGTGTGCTGCACCCGGTGGCTCCCGGTTGGTGGCATGTCACCGAGCGGCTCGGCGAACGGCGTTCGGAGCGTCCGCCGCTCTGGGACATCGTCCCGCCCGAGGCGATCGGCGCGCGCCTCCGCCTCCGGTGGGCCAACTATCCCGGCGCCCTCAAACGGCTGGGCGGCGATACCGGGGAGGACGATTCCGTGGGCCGCGTCGGCCACATCAGCTTCTGGGTCTTCCTCGGCAATTCCCTGACCGTGTGCGTGCTGGGCGTGATCGGCACCGTGCTGTCGAACGCGATCGTGGCGTATGGCTTTGCCCGCCTGAAATGGCGGGGTCGCGACGCTTTTTTTGCGGTCACGCTCGCCACGATGATGGTGCCGTTCCCGGTGCTGATGGTGCCGCTCTACGGCGTGTTCCGGAGCCTGGGCTGGATCGGCACGCTGCTGCCTCTGTGGGTGCCGGCCTTCTTTGGCAGCGCTTTCAACATCTTTCTTCTCCGGCAATTCTTCCGGACGATTCCCGAGGATCTCAGCGAGGCCGCGCGCATGGACGGGTGCAGCGAGTGGCGGATCTTCTGGCGCATCATTCTGCCCTTGAGCAAACCGGTTCTGGCGACGGCCGCGCTGCTGCATTTCCTGTTTGCCTGGAACGATTTCATGGCGCCGCTCCTCTACCTCACCCGCAAGAGCACCTATACGCTGTCGCTCGCCCTGCAGAGCTACCAGTCCCAGACCGGGGGGGTCCAGTGGCACTACCTGATGGCGGCGAGCGCGGTCACGACCCTGCCGATCATTCTGCTCTTCTTCCTGACGCAGAAAACCTTCATCCAGGGCCTGGCGACGACGGGATCCAAGGGCTGATGCCCCTCCGCCCCCGTCTTTTGCCGCAGGGTTTTTGCCGCGAATTAGGTGTTGTCAACGCCCCGCTTTGCCGCAAGAACCACGCCTCGACCCGATCTCTCCTTCCTGCTGATTGATGGCTATAGCATTTCCCTCCGGTGGCCGCCCCGGCTACCCTCCGCGCCGCAACACGGATCCGTTTGCCAACATCCGTCGGAACCACCGTATCAAGGCCGAGCAGATCCGCGTCATCAGCCCTGAGGGCAAACAGCTCGGGGTGTTGGCGACGGGCAAGGCCCTCCAGCTCGCCCAGCAGTTCGATCTCGATCTCGTCGAGGTTGCGCCGAATGTCACCCCGCCGGTCTGCCGGATCATGGATTTCGGCAAGTACATGTACGAGGAGTCGAAAAAGCACTCCCACGCGAAGACGACGGCGAGCAAGATCAAGGAGATCGAGTTCAGCGTGCGGATCGAGCACAACGATTTCCTCACCAAGTTGCGCCACGCCGAGGAATTCCTCGATCATGGCAACAAGGTGAAGCTGCGCCTGAAGTTCCGCGGCCGCGAGATGGCGCGGACCGAGATGGGTTTCGAGGTCATCAACCGCGCGCTCGCCGAACTCTCCACGATGGGGCATCCCGACGGTTCGCCCCGCCTGACCGGCCGCAACATCTACGCGATGCTGACTCCGCTGCCCACCAACAAGCGGAAGCTGAGATTCCACACCCGCGAGGCCGCGGCGCCGTCGGCCGCGTCCCCCCCGGTGCCCGCCGCCCCCCCGCCGGCCTGAATCCGGGGAAAAGGCCATGGCGCGGTCCCATGCACGTGGCCTGCCGGCCACCATGGTGGTGCTGATGCTGGGAGGAGGATGCACCGCACCCGCCTCCGCGCAGCATCGGGCGGACGCGACGCCGGCGCCCGCCGCGCTCACCCCGCCCCGGCCGGGAACGCCTCCGGGACCGTCGGCAGCCGTTGCCGTGCCGCCGCCGCCCGCCGCGCCGGTCAGCCGCCTCTGGCCCTTTACCCGCCTCTACAACGTCGACTACGTCGATGTGCGCGCGATTGCCGAGCGCTACGGCCTCAAAGCGGCGTGGGTGACCAGCGGCCGGGTCATGCAGCTGTCGGACGAGCGTGGCCGCGTGCGCCTGAAGTTCGAGGATCGCAGCCGTGATTTCTATCTCGACGGCGTGCGCGTCTTCATGGGTGAGACGACCGTCTTCCACAAGGCCAGCCTCTACGTCAGCAAGGTGGATGTGATCAAGACGGTCGCACCGCTGCTGCGCCCGGCCGAACGGCCGGACCTGCTCCCGCGCCCGCCGAAGCTCATTGTGCTCGACCCCGGGCACGGCGGCAACGATCCGGGCAATCAGAACACCCTGCTGCATCTCGACGAAAAGGATCTCACGCTCGACGTGGTCCAGCGGTTGAAGAAGCTGCTGGAGGCGCGCGGCTACGCCGCCGTGCTTACGCGCCCCGACGATCGCCGCGTTGAGCTCGAGGAGCGCGCCAACATCGCCGCGCGGGCGAAGGCGGACCTGTTCCTGAGCGTTCATTTCAACGCGCTGCCGGCGGCCGTGGCGGGCCGGGTGACCGGCGCGGAGACGTATGCGCTGACGCCGCAGTTCCAGCGCTCGAGCGGCGACGAGAAGAAGGACAAGCGGGCGGAACTGGCGTTTCCCGGCAACCGGCTGGATTACGCCAACGTCGTGCTCGGCTACAACCTGCACCGGACGCTGCTGGCTGATCTCAAGAGCTCCGACCGCGGCTACAAGCGGGCGCGCTACATCGTGCTGTGCTATGCCGAGTGTCCGGCGGCGTTGGTGGAAGCCGCCTTCCTCTCGAACAACGGCGAGGCGCGCCGGTTGTCCACGCCGGAGTATCGTCAGCAGATCGCCCAAGCCATCGCCGACGGGGTCGACGCCTATGCCGCCGCGCTGGCCGCCGTTCACCCGCCGCCCGCTCCCGCCCCGCCTGAAACTCATCCCCCGAATGCAGCGTCTCCTTGAAACCATGAATCCGCGCCCCCACCTCCGTCCCCTTGCGCTGACCATCCTGGCCGTCCTGGGTCTGCCCGCCGCCCGCGCCTGGGACTACCCGGGCCACCGCCTCATCAACCAACTCGCGCTCGCCGGCCTGCCGGCCGATTTCCCGGCTTTCGTGCACACGCCGACCGCGGCCGAGCGCATCGCCTTCCTGGCGGGCGAACCCGACCGCTGGCGGAATTCGCCCGATCTGCCGCTGCAGCACGAGAACAATCCGAACCACTACCTCGACTTGGAGCAGCTCGGCTGGGCCGGCCTCGACCCGGCGACGGTGAGCCCGCTCCGGTACGAGTTTGCGCTCGCTTTCGCGGCGGGACGGTCCGCCCATCTCGACAAATTTCCGCCGATCGATCCGGCGAAGGACGCCGAACACACCCGGGAATGGGCCGGCTTTCTGCCGTGGGAGATCACGGAGGACTATGACCGGCTGAAGTCGGCGTTCTCCTACCTGCGCGCCTATGTGCAGGGCGGCGGCACGCAGACAGAGATCGCCAACGCGGAGTCGAACATCGTCTACCTCATGGGCGTCATGGGCCATTATGTGGGCGACGGCTCGCAGCCGCTGCACGTCACGGTCTACCACCACGGCTGGTGGGGCGACAATCCGCGCGGCTTCACCACCGACCCGAAGTTCCATGCCTGGATCGACGGCGGCTTCATCGCCCGGGCCGGAATCACGTTCGCGGGGCTGAAGGCGCGGGCCCGGCCCGCCGGCGTGCTGCCCACCGCACCGGCGGCCGGGGAGCGCGACGCGATGTTCTCCGACGTGATGCGTTACCTGCAGGCACAGAACGAGCGCGTGGTCCCGCTCTACGAACTGGAGAAGGCGGGCAAGCTGAAGGCCGACGGCTCCCCCGGCAGTTTTGACGGCCGGGAGTTCATCGAGGAGCAGCTGCTGCGCGGTGGCGAGATGCTGGGCAGCATCTGGCTCACGGCCTGGCGCACGGCGCCGCCGGATCAATACCTCCTCGACTGGCTGGCCCGGCGGTCCGCCGCGGCCAAGGCCGCCCCCTAGGCGGTGGACTCAGGCCGGCCGCGGGGTGCCTAGATAGCGGATGGCCCGCACCTTCTCCAGGGTGACGAGCCCGCCGCTGATCATGCCGTCGAGCACGGGCAGGAACGCGTTGATCTTCTCCTCGCTGTCGGTGATTTCGATGACCACCGGCAGGTCGTAGGACAACCGGAGGATCTTGGTGGTGTGGAGCCGGCTGGTCTTGCCGAAGCCCATCGCGCCGCGCAGCACGGTCGCGCCGGCGAGATGCTGCTCCCGCGCCTTGAGCACGATGGCCTCGTAGAGCGGCTGATGATGCCACTTGTCGGATTCGCCGATGAAAACGCGGAGGAGGACGGAGTCGTGGGGGATTTCCATGGTCAGGCGCCTTTCCAATGGTTGAGCCAGGCGGCGGCGGCGAAGCCGAGCCACACGGCGAGCAGACAGGCGAACACCGAGCCGGCGATGTTGCCGCCGGCCTGCAACCACTCGCCGTCACGGGCGAGATTGAGAGTCTGCAAGCTGAACGAGGAGAAGGTGGTATAGCCGCCGCAGATGCCGGTCATGAAGAACTGCCGCGCCGTGGCGCCCGCGAACACGCGGCCCCCGGCCGGATCCGTGAGCGTGGCGAAGAAGCCGATGAGGAAACAGCCGGTGACGTTGACCAGGAGCGTGCCCCACGGAAAGGTCTGCCCGAAGCGGTTCGCCACCCAGCCGGAAACCAGAAACCGGGCGGCGCTTCCCAGCGCGCCGCCGAACGTGACCCAGAGATACAGGCGCATCATGATTCCAAGATTGGTTGTGCAGGAATCATCGGCGCCCCGCCGGAGCGACGGGGGCGGTTCACCCTTGCGGGTAGGCGGAATCCATCGCCGGGCTCACGTAAGAGGAGGTCGGCGGGAAAAGCAAGCCGGGCGAAACCGGTCTCGAAAACCGGCCGGCCTCTTCTAGATTCCGGGCATGCTCCGTCATGGCAGATGGCTGGCCCTGGCCGGCGTCGTCGCCGGTCTGCCGGTCGCGGCCGCCCCCGCCGCGGGCAACCCCGGGGCGGAGCTCGCGGCACGCGTCGTGATTCTGGCCAACGCGAACGACGCCGATTCCGTGGGGCTCGCCCGCTACTACGCCGCCCGGCGCGGCGTGCCGGCCGCCAATATCCTCGCGCTGCCCCTGCCGGCGGACGAAACCATCGGGTGGCCCGAGTTCATCGCCACCATCTATCAGCCACTCCAGGACGAGCTGGTGGCGCGCGGCTGGATCGACGCCACGGCGACGACGCTGACCGACGCCCTCGGCCGCAAGCGCTACGCCGTCTTCGACCATCGCATCAGCTATCTGGTCGTTTGCCGCGGCGTGCCGTTGCGGGTGAACCATGAGCCGCGGTTCTATGCCGACGAGCCGCGGCTGCGGCTGCGCGAGGAATTCCGCACCAACCGCGGCGCGGTCGATTCCGAGCTCACCCTGCTCGCGCACGGCACGTACGACATCAACGGCTGGGTGCCCAATCCGCTGTTCCGGGTCGAGCGGCCGCCCGCGTTCGCGAGTGAACCCGTGGTCAGGGTGGCGCGGCTCGACGGGCCGACGCCGGCCGCCGCCCGCCGGCTCGTCGATCACGCGCTCGACGCGGAACGCACCGGACTGCTCGGACGCTATTACATCGATTGGCGCGGGCCCAACCCCGACGGCGAATTATGGCTGGAGCGCGCCGCCGGCCTGCTGCGGGACCTGGGCATCGACGGGGATGTCTACCGCGAGGGTGGCCCGCGACCCGCCGCCGCGCGTTTCGACGCCCCGGTGCTCTACTTCGGCTGGTATGCCAGTGATCTCACGGGCCCGATGGCCCGCGACGGTTTCCAGTTCCCGCCCGGGGCCATCGCCCTGCACATCCACAGCGAATCCGCGCAGACGCTGCGCTCGGCGTCGGCGGGCTGGTGCGGACCGTTGGTCGCCCGGGGTGTCAGCGCGACCTTTGGCAACGTCTTCGAGCCGTACCTGCAACTCACGCTCGAACCGCCTCTGCTGGTGCGGGCGCTGGCCGCCGGCAAGACGCTGGGCGACGCCGCCTACTACGCGACACCCGCGCTGAGCTGGCAGACGATCGTCATCGGCGATCCGCTGTACCGGCCGTTCGCGGTGACGCTGGAGGAGCAGCTCGCGAAGGCTGACACGCTGCCGCCGGCGCTCGCGCCCTACGCGCTGCTGCGCCGGGCCCGCCTGTTCGAACAGGAGAAGAGGCCCGCCGAGGCCCGGCGCGTCCTCGAAGAAGGAATGCGCGAGCACCCCGGCTTGGTGCTGGGGCTGGCGCTGGCGCGCGCGAAGGCCGCGGCGGGCGATCCCGCGGGCGCGGCGCGCGCGCTCGAGGCGGTGCCTGTGCCGGCGGCGTTCACCGCCGCGGAGGCGCCGCTCGCGCAGGAGGCGGCGAGGCTGCTGATCGGCGGCAACGGGGCGGCGAGGGCCGTGACGATGTACCGGGCGATTCTGGCCAACCCGGATCTCGGACTCGACTGGCGCACGGCGGTCCTGCGCGAGGCGCTGGGCGCGGCCCTCGCGGCCGGCGACCATGCCCGAGCGACCGAGTGGAAGAACGAACTCGCCAAGCCCGAAGGGTAGGGCGCGCGGTGGCGCCGTCTACAGCTTCTCCACGATCCGATCGGCCAGGCCGTAATCGATGGCCTCGCGCGCGTTCAGGTAGAAATCGCGATCGGTGTCCTTGGCGATTTTCTCGATCGGCTGACCCGAGGCGTGCGCCAAGATCTGGTTCAGCTCATCGCGCAGCTTCTCCATTTCCTTCGCCTGGATATTGATGTCGGTGGCCGGACCGATGAAGCGCCCGGCGATGAGCGGCTGGTGGATGAGCACGCGCGCGTGCGGAAACACCAGGCGCCGGCCCTTGGCGGCCGCGCAGAGCAGGACGGAGCCCATCGACGCGGCGATGCCCGTGACCACCACCGTGACAGGCGACGTCAGCAGCTTGATCGTATCGTAGATCGCCATGCCGGCCGTGATCGAGCCGCCGGGCGTATTGATGTAAAAGGTGATGTCCTTGCCCGGCGCCGCGGCCTCCAGATAGAGCAGCTTTTCGCACACGTCCTTGCCCGTTTCATCCGTCACTGGTCCCCACAGAAACAGTTTCCTCGCGTCGAGGAACTTGCGCTGAATCAGCGCGCCGACGGCCGGCGGCAGCGACGCGGGTTTCGGCTCCTGCTCGGGCTCGTCGTCATCGTCGTCGAGGCGGGCGGGCGGGGCGGCGTTGCGAAAATCAGGATGCAGTGGAAGTACGGACATGACGGGGCAGACTGTGTGCGCGCGACCCGCGTTGTCCAATGAAAAGGCGGGAGACCCGGTCCCGCGGCTCGGCGCGGGACCGTGGGCGTGCGCGGCGGCGCGGGCCGGCGCCCGCGTTCAACCGCGGAAATACAGGTACGCGCCCAGGATGCAGAGCAGGATGAAGCCGGAGGCCGCCAGCTCGTGCCAATCCCAGCTGGCGTAGGTCTTGGCCTTGTCGTCCGCTGTGGCGGTCCCGAAGGTCAGGCTCTTGATTCGTCCGTAATCCGGTTCGCCGGTCGCAAGGCTGACCCCGATCATGACAATCGCCGAAACCAAGGTGATGAGGATGCTGAAATACTGGAAGTTGATGTTGTTGATCACCCAGAGGAACGAGCCCGGCGTGTAGCCGGCGGCAAGACTCCCCAGTTTCATGGTCACGGGCGTGTCCACCAGCATGCGGAAGATGCCGAGGGCGAAGCCCACCACCATGGCCCAGAGGCACCCCTTGGCGTTGAGGCGGTGCCAGAAAACGCCGAAGAAGAAGACGACGAAGATCGGCGGCGCCAGGTACCCCTGCACGGACTGAAGGTAGTCGTAGAGGCTGTGGGCGCCCTGAACGACCGGGATCCACGCGAGGGCGATCAGCACCATGATGGTCGTGGCGGTGCGGCCCGTGCGCACAATCTGCGACTGCGACGCGCCGGGCCGGATTTTCTCATACAGGTCGACGGTGAAGAGAGTGGAGCAGGCGTTGAACACGCCGGCGAGCGAGCCCATCAGGGCCGACAGCAGGCCGGCGACGACGAGGCCCCGCAGCCCCGGCGGCAGCAGATATTTGACCATCAGCGGGAAGGCGTTCTGGGCGTCAAAGTTCGCGGCCATGTCCGGCACCTTCCCGCTCTTGACGAGGGCGAAGCAGATCATGCCGGGGATGATGAACAAGTACGGAGGGAACAGCTTGAGGAAGGAGGCGAAGATGCTGCCGCGGCGGGCGGTCTGCTCGTTCGGGGCCCCGAGGGCGCGCTGCACGATGTATTGGTCGGTGCACCAGTACCACAGGCCGATCACCGGGGCGCAGATGAGCATGCCGAGCCACGGGTAGTGAGTGTTGAAATACCAGGCCTGCTTCACCAGGTGCCCGTCAGCCGCGCGTTCCAGCACCGGCGCCCAGGTGGATTCCACTCCCGGCGGGGTCATCGGCTTCCACAGGTTGAACATGTCGGAGCCGCAGAGCACGCGCAGCTCGTGCCACCCGCCCAGTTTGTAGAGCCCGTAGAATGTGAGGGTCGCCGATCCGCAGATCAACACCAGCACTTGGACGGCGTCGTTGTAGGCGACCGCCCGCATGCCGCCCAGCGCGGTGTACAGGCCGGTGAGCACAATGACCGCCACCGAGCCGATCCAGAAGCTGTTGATCTCGATGCCGCCGACGTTCAAATGGATTTCCGGCAAAAGGGTGGAGAAGACGACGCCGCCGGCGAAGATGCCCACCGCAATCTTGGAGACCACGAACGTGATCAGCGACACGATCGAGAGCACGTAGCGCGAGCTGGTGGAGAAGCGCCGCTCGAGGAACTCGGGCATGGTGAACACGAGGGAGCGGGCGTAGAAGGGCACAAACACCCAGGCCAGCACCAGCAGGCACCAGGCGTGCAGTTCGTAGTGCGCCATGGCCACGCCGTCCTTCGCCCCCGACCCGGCGAGGCCCACGATGTGCTCCGAGCCGATGTTCGAGGCGAAGATCGAAGCGCCGATGATCCACCAGCCGAGGTTGCGTCCCGCCAGAAAGTAGTCGGCGGCGGTGTCCTTGCGGTGCTTCACCACCCACCAGGCCACGACCAGCAGCACGCAGAAATAGAGGGCGATCGCCAGCCAGTCCACCGGTCCGAGGGTGGCGGTGTCCGCGGCGGCGAAGAGCGGAGTCAGGGTATTCATAGGGGGGAGATCATCAGCCGGGGGGTTGGATGAAAGGCAGCGAGGGCGCCAGCGCGGGTCACTCGGGGATTCGCCGGGCGGCGCGCCTCAGTTCGAGGCGGCCGCCACGCGCCAAGTTTGCGGCGTCGGGCGCGCCGGTCCGTCGATTCGGGCCGCCCGTCGTTCCTGGCAGTAGGCGTTCATGCAAGAAACGCCGGGCAGTTTGTTAATCGCCCGTCCTGTTGCGAGCACAAACATCCCCACCGGGTGACTCCGGCCGATGACCGCACGGCGACGCCATGCCGGACCAGCCGACCCGAGCGATCGGCTCATGGGATCGGGGTGAGCTCGAGGCGGCGCAGCTCGAAGGGCGCCCCTTCGAACTGGAAGCCGATCCGGCCCGCGGCGGGCGTGCAGCCAGTGACGCGATTCTGCGGCACGCCGTTGACCGAGCACGCAATCGTGTCGCCGCGGCAGACAATGTCGCAGGCATTCCACTCCCCGGCCGGCTTCTCGCTGTCGCCGCCGGTCTTGTCGACCTGGGTCGCGGCGGGCGAAGGCAGCTCCGCGCACCGCGCGCCCGCCATCGGCAAAACGTCGCCGGCCCGGTGGGCCTTCAGCTGGACCTGGAAGCACACCGGCCACTGGCGGTCTTTCGGCCCCGACGCGATGTGCACGAGGACGCCGCCGTTGCCGGGCTTCTCGGTCCAGCGCCATTCGACGTGGAGGCGGTAGCTGGCGTAGGGGGCCGTCGTCGCGAGGTAACCGATCGGCCGGCCGGCGGCGGCCAGGGCACCGTCGGCGGTGGCGTGGCACACCAACGCCAGGTCGGTGGCGGGACTGGTGACGAACTCCCACCCGGCGAAATCCCGGCCGTTCCACAGATCGGCGCCGGGCGCCGGCGGGACACCCGCCGAAAGGAGCAGGCAGGCAGGGAGCAGGCGGACGCGGTGCACGGGGACGAGTCTGGCGATTTGCCCGCGGAGGGAAATGCTGAAGTGACCCGGCGCCGATGGCAGCGGACCCATCGGGTTCGGAATGGATCCGGTCTCAACGGGACGCCGCCGGGGGCTTCAGCCGGGCGGCGTCGACCGCGGCGCGCAAGGCGCGGGCGGCGGCGCGGGGATCCCGGGCCGCGCAGATGGCGGAGACGACGGCGACTCCGTCGGCCCCGGCGGCGATGGCCCGTCCGGCGTTGAGCGCGGAAATCCCGCCGATCGCCACCACGGGGCAGGGGAGCCGGCGGCGGAGGCGCGCAAACTCCGCCTCGCCCATCGCGGGGGCGGCGTCGGCCTTGGTGCCGGTGGGAAACAGCGGTCCCAGTCCGATGTAGTCGATGGCGGCGGGATCGAAGCCCGCCAGATGGTCTTCGCTGGCAACGGACCACCCGACAATGGCGTCGGGCCCGAGGCTGGCCCGCACGCGGGCGGGCGGCAGATCTTCGCGGCCGACGTGGATTCCCTCCGCGCCGATGGCCTGGGCGACGTCGACGCGGTCGTTGACGATGAGGGGAATCCCGCGCGGCGCGAGCAGGGCATGCAGCGCGACGCCGGCCTCGATCAGGGCCCGCGCCGTGCCACCCTTGTCGCGCAATTGGACCATCGTCGCGCCGCCGGCCACCGCGGCCGCCACCGTTTCGACGAGACCGCGGCGCGCGGTCATCTCGGGGTCGGTGACGAGGTAGAGCGAAAGGTCGAAAGGCGGTTTCACAGAAGAAGGGGACAATCTGCCTCCCCGGCAGGTTGGCAAGCCAGCCGGGCCGGCCGGCTCCGCCCTGGTCAGGGCAAGACCTTCAGCCGGCGCGCGATCGTGGGCGCATCGAGCTGGTGCAGCGCATCCAGCAGATGCAGCTGGAGCGAGCCGGGTCCCGGGCTCTTCTCGGCGGCGATTTCCCCGGCCAGCGCCAGAAACGACAGCCCGGCGGCGACGGCGGTCATGCGGTCCGGCTCGACGGCGAGGGCGGCGCCGACCAACGCCGTGGCGGTGCAGCCGAGCCCGGTGACGCGGGCCATGAGCGGATGGCCGTTGGCGAGGCTGATCAGTTGGGGACCGTCGGTGACATAATCGATCGCCCCCGTTACCGCGACGACCGCGCCGGTGGAGCGGGCGAGCTGCCGGGCGGCCTCGAGCGCGTCGCCCGAGCCGCGCGAACTTTCCACGCCGCGCGTCTTTTCGGCGGTCGCGCCGGCCAGCACCATGATTTCGCTGGCGTTGCCGCGAATGCACGCCGGCCGGTGGCGGGCGAGCGCCGCGGCGGTCGTGGTGCGATAGGCCGTGGCCCCCGCGCCGACCGGATCGAGCACCCACGGAATCCCGCGGCCGGCCGCGGCCTCCGCCGCCGTGTGCATCGCCGTGACCCACGCGGGCGAAAGCGTCCCGATGTTGATGACCACGGCGGCGGAGAGGGTGACGAACTCCCCGACCTCCTCGTTGGCGTGAACCATGGCGGGCGACGCGCCGAGCGCGAGCAGGGCGTTCGCCGTGTTGTTCATCACGACGTAGTTCGTGATATTGTGCACCAGCGGTTTCCGGGCGCGGATTTCGGCGAGGAGGGAGGAGCAGGCGGCGGCGGCAAACATGGCGGGAGGGCGGCGGGCCCGGCGGCGGAGACGTCGCAGCCGGCCCGGCGCATGCGGCGCCGCAGTCGGCCGTGACGATTCCTTCGCCGGTATGATCCGGATCAGGTTCGACGGGTATGTTCTCAGTTCCCGAGGGGAAACACCCCGTGTCACGCGAGGCCGACACCATCGCGCGAATGCCCCCGGTGTCAATCGCAAGGTCGGTTGCGGCGGAGGCCAATCGCAGTCATAATGAGCCTGGTTCGCACGCTACCGGTTTTCATGACCCTCCTGACCAGACGCACCCTCGGCACGCTCGGCGCGGTGATCCTCGTGCTCGGCGCGATCGCGACGTTCAAATACTACTCGTTGCAGAAGGCCGCGCGCGCCCGCGCGGCGGCCCGCCTGCCGCCGGTGTCGGTGGCCGCCACCGCCGCCGCGGAAACCGCTTGGCAGCGCCAGTTCCACGCCGTGGGCACGCTGGACGCAGTCGAGGGCGTCACCGTGAGCAACGAACTGGCGGGCACCGTGGCCCAGATTGCCTTCGAATCCGGCCAGCACGTGAAAAGGGGCGATCTGCTGGTGCAGCTCGACGTTTCCACGGACGAGGCCCAACTGCGTGGACTCGAGGCGCAGGCGACCCTGGCCCGGATCACCCTGGAACGCGGACGCGCGCTGCGCGCCGCCAACTCCAACTCCCAGGCCGATCTCGACAGCGCCGAAGCGCAATACCAGCAGGCCTTGGCGAACGTCGACAACCAGCGGGCGGTCATCGCCAAGAAGACCATCCGCGCGCCGTTTGCCGGACTGCTCGGCATCCGGCAGATCGACCTCGGCCAGTATCTGGCGGCGGGCGCCGCCATCGTGACCCTGCAGGCGCTCGATCCCATCTATGCCAACTTCTCCCTGCCGGAGCAGGACGTCACCCAACTCAAGGCGGGGCAGGCGGTGCGCCTGGCGGTGGAGGCCTATCCCGGCGAGATTTTCGACGGCGCGATCAATGCCCTCAACGCCAAGGTCGATGAAACCACGCACAGCCTGCAGGTGCAGGCCACGGTGCGCAACGCCGACGAACGCCTGGTGCCCGGCATGTTTGTGCGCGCCGACGTCGTGCTGCCGCGCGAGGACCGCTTCGTCACGCTGCCGGCGACCGCCATCGTCTACAATTCCTACGGCGACGCCGTCTACGTGATCGAGGAGGGGGCGGACCCGCCGGGCGGTCCGACGCTGGTGGCGCGCCAGCGCTTCGTCGAACTCGGCGAGACCCGCGGCGACCAGGTGGCGGTGGTGAAGGGCGTGCGGCCCGGTGAACAGGTGGTCACCGCCGGTCAGCTGAAGCTGCGCAACGGCTCACTCGTGCAGATCAACAACGCGGTCCAGCCGTCCGCGAATCCCGCCCCGACCCCGCCCAACACCTAGCGCGGAGGCCGACCACCTTGCCCGTCCGCATGATCTCCGTTGATCGCGTGGGAAGAGCGCCGGCCCCGCCTCCGGGACAGCCGGGCCCGCGGCCATGAGCTTCACCGACCTCTTCATCCGGCGGCCGGTCCTGGCGACGGTCATCAGCCTGCTGATCCTGCTCGTCGGCTGGCGCGCTCTTGGGCTGCTGAATGTCCGCCAGTATCCGGTGAGCAACAGCGCGATCGTCACCGTCTCGACGATCTATACGGGCGCCAGCGCCGCGCTCATTCAGGGCTTCATCACGACACCCCTGGAGAAGCAGATCGCGAGCGCCGACGGCATCGACTACCTTGAGTCGAGCAGCGCGCCGGGCGCCAGCACCATCACCGTGCACCTGGTGCTCAACTACGATCCCAACGCGGCGGTCGCCCAGATCATCTCGAAGATCGACAAGGTGCGCAACCAGCTCCCGCCCGGGGCGCTGCCGCCGACGATCGACGTCCAGGTCGGCGAGACCACCGCGGCGATGTACCTGGGCTTCTCCAGCGACCAGCTCGGCAACAACCAGATCACCGACTACCTGACGCGCGTGGTCCAGCCGAAGCTGGCGGCCGTCAGCGGCGTGCAGAGCGCGACGATCCTCGGCGGGCGCAATTTCGCGATGCGCGTCTGGCTCAAGCCGGACCGGCTCGCCGCCTACGGCCTCAGCCCGGCCGACGTGAGCCGGGCGCTGGCCACGAACAACGCGCTCGCCGCGGTCGGCGCCACCAAGGGCTCCCTGACCAGCATCAACCTCAACGCCGCGACCGACCTGCACACCGCCGCGGAGTTCAAGCGGCTGGTGATCAAACAGGAGGCCGGGGCGATCGTGCGCCTGCGGGACGTCGCGGACGTCGTGCTGGGCGCGGACAACTACGACACCGTGGTGCATTTCAACGGCCAGGCGGCCACCTTCATCGGCATCTTCGTGCTCCCGACCGCCAACGCCCTGGACGTGATCGACCGCGTGAAGGCGCTCATCCCGGAGATCGTGGCGGCGCTGCCGGCCGGCCTGCAGCTGACGATTCCCTACGATTCCACGGAATACATCCACGATGCGATCCGCGAGGTCACCCACACGCTGATCGAGGCGCTCCTCATCGTGATTGCGGTGATCTTCCTGTTTCTCGGCTCGGTGCGCTCGGTGGTGATCCCGGTGGTGGCCATGCCGCTCTCGCTGGTGGGGGCCTGCTTCTTCATGCTGGCGATGGGATTCAGCATCAACCTGCTGACCCTGCTCGCGATGGTGCTCGCGATCGGGCTGGTGGTGGATGACGCCATCGTGGTGGTGGAGAACATCCACCGGCACATGGAGGAAGGCCTGCCGCCGCTGGAGGCGGCGCTGGGCGGTGCGCGGGAGCTCGGCGGGCCGGTGATCGCGATGACGATCACGCTGGCGGCCGTGTACGCGCCGATTGGATTCCAGGGCGGGCTCACCGGCACGCTCTTCCGCGAATTCGCCTTCACGCTGGTCGGCGCCGTGATCATTTCCGGGGTGGTCGCGCTCACGCTGTCACCGATGATGTGTTCGCGGCTGCTCCGCCACGACGCCGACAAGAAGGGCTTCGCTCATTTCCTCGATGGCGCCTTCGAGCGACTCCGGGCCCGCTACGAACACCGGCTGCACGAGGTGATGAAGACCTGGCCGGCGATGCTGGTGATCCCGGCCGCGGCCCTCGCGGTGCTGGGGCCGTTCTACACGATGACGCGGCGGGAACTCGCGCCCGACGAGGACCAGGGCATCATCATCGCCCTGTCCACCGGGGCGCCCGACGCCAACGTCGACCAGACGGCCCTGTTTGGAGCGCAGGTCGGGCAGATCTACCGGAGCTTTCCGGAGACCAACAACATCTTCCAGCTCTTCGGCGCGACGTCGAGCAGCGCGCCGAGCGGCATCGCCAACACCGCGATCGGCGGCATGGTGCTGAAGCCGTGGGGGCAGCGGCGGCGCGGCACCCTGGAGCTGCTCCCGCAGGTCGCCGCCCGGCTCGGCGCGATCGCGGGCTTCAACACCGTCGCCTTCCTGCGGCCGCCGCTGCCGGGCGCCGGCGGCGGCGCGCCCGTGCAGTTCGCCGTGCTGTCGACCGATCCGCCCGAGCGCATCGCCCAGGTCGCCAACGCGCTGGTGGCGCAGGCGCTGCAGAGCGGCCTGTTCTTCTTCGCCGACAGCAACCTGAAGTTCGACCAGCCGCAGGTCGACATCGCCATCGATCGCGACAAGGCGGCGGAGCTCAACGTGGACATGCAGCAGGTTGCGGGCGACATCGGCGCGCTGCTGGGCGGGGGCTACGTGAACTACTTCAACATCCAGGGCAACAGCTACAAGGTCATCCCGCAGGTCGAACGGGTCGGCCGCCTCAATCCCGGGCAGCTGAAGAATTACTACGTGCGCGTGGGCGGCGGGCGGCTGGCGCCGCTGGCGACGTTCGCGACGCTCAAGACGACGGTGCAGCCGCAGACGCTGAATCATTTCCAGCAGCTCAACGCCGCGACGATCGTGGCGGCGCCGCGGCCGGGCGTGTCGCTGGGGCAGGCGCTCGATTACCTGCGGGGCGAGGCGGCCCGGATGTTCCCGCAAGGGTACAGCGCGGATTACGCGGGCCAGTCGCGCCAGTATGTGCAGGAAGGCGGCGCGCTGGTGGTGGCGTTTGCCTTCGGGGCGGTGATCATCTTCCTGGTGCTGGCCGCGCAGTTCGAGAGTTTCCGCGATCCGCTGATCATCCTGCTGGGCAGCGTGCCGATGACCCTGGCGGGCGCGCTGGTGTTTCTGTTCCTGGGCGTCTCCACGATCAACATCTACACCCAGGTGGGTTTCATCACGCTGGTCGGCCTGATCAGCAAGCACGGCATCCTGATCGTGCAATTCGCGAACCAGCTGCAGCGGGAAGGCCTGCCGAAACTGGCGGCCGTCGAGCACGCGGCGGGCGTGCGCCTGCGGCCCATCCTGATGACGACGGCCGCCATGGTGCTCGGCGTGGTGCCGCTGGTCGTGGCCACCGGGGCGGGGGCGAGCAGCCGGTTCGCGATGGGCATCGTGATCGCCACCGGCATGTCGGTGGGCACGCTCTTCACCCTCTTCGTGGTGCCGGCGGTCTACATGCTGATCGCCCGCGACCAGGCGCGAAAGCGCGCGGCGGCGACGGCGCCCGGGCACGCCTGAGGCGGGCGCGCCGGGCCGCCAGCGCGGCTCCGGCGGGGCGCGTGCCGGCTATTGCAGCCCGGCCACGGTGTAGACATACACCCGACTGGCGCGCTCGGAGACGCGCAGCGCAGCCGGCTTCACGACACCGAGCGCCGGCACGTCGAAGAAGACCCGCACCTGTACCTCCTGTGCCGGCGTAACATCGCCGGCGATCGGCATGTCGCTCTGGCCCGACAACGGGTAGCCACGCCACTGCAGCAAGGTTCCATCGGACAAGGCCAGCGTCGCGCCGATCGTTTCGCTATCGCAATGGACGGCGGCCGCCAGGGGGTTGCGAATCGTGGCCGTGGCGATCAGGCACCGGGTATTCGGCGGCGTATCGGAGCCGGTGGCGGGCCGGGCGCCGTACGCGACGCTGTCAAGCCGGCAGTCGAGGTCTTGCATCGGATAATACGCGCCCGTGCTGGCCGGCACTTCCGCCAGCGCAGTGTAGCGGGCGGCGGCACCGGCGGAGGCGTCCCGCGCGAACGTCTCCCGAATCGCGGTTTTGCCGGCGACGTTGAGCGTCTGCGGCGCGCCGCCGTCGGGACACGTGACGGTCAGCGTCTGCGCATCGACATTGCCCGGCACGGTGACGACCGCGCAGCATTCGACGCTCTGGTTGGGGGCGAGCGGGCCGGCCAGCGCCTCGTTGTTCGCGCCCATGCCGATGTTGCCAGGGGCATGGCTGACACCGGCTGAATCACCGACGCCGAAAACCA
>DATIWI010000295.1:0-3231 GCA_035519475.1 Opitutaceae bacterium | reverse complement strand
CGGTCGGCGTCGGCCAGGGTCGACAGATTCGTCGAAGGCTTGGGCGGCTCGACCTCGCGGATGATCCGGCGGATCTCGTCGAGGCCGGCCTGCAGGAGCGACTTGGGATCGAAGGGCGGCCGGCCGGTCAGGAGCTCGTAGAGGAGGACGCCGAGCGAGTAGATGTCGCTGCGCGTGTCGATATCGATCCCGCTCATCTCCGCCTGCTCCGGGCTCATGTAGGCGGGGGTGCCGATGAACTGCTCAAAGGCGGTGAACAGCGTCTGGTCGGTCAGCCGGCCCTGCGTCGCCTTCGCAATGCCGAAGTCGATCACCTTGGGCACCGGCACGCCGTCGTGGAGGGTGACGAGGATGTTGGACGGCTTGAGGTCGCGATGGATGATCCCTTTTTGGTGGGCGTGCTGGACCGCCTGGCAGACCTGCGTGAACAGCGCGAGGCGCGCGGGAATCGGCAGGCTATTCTCGTCGCAATACTTCGTGATCGGAATGCCCCGCACCAGCTCCATGACGAAGAACGGCCGGCCGGTTTCGGTCGCGCCCGCGTCTAGGATTCCGGCAATGTTCGGATGGTCCATGAGCGCGAGCGCCTGGCGCTCCGCGTCGAAGCGGGCGATGACCGCCTTGGTGTCCATGCCGAGCTTGATGATCTTGAGCGCGACCCGGCGACGCACGGGTTCCTCCTGCTCGGCCATCCAGACGACGCCACAGCCGCCCACGCCGATTTGCTGAAGGAGCCGGTAACGGCCGATCCGGCTGCCGGCGGCATCGGCCGCCCCGGACTGCGCCACGGCGCGGACGACATCCGCCGGCGCCTCCAGAAATCCGCCCGCCGATTCGTGCGCCACTACCAGCGCCTCGACTTGCTGGCGCAGGGCGTCATCGCCCCGGCAGGCGGTCTCAAGGAAGCGCGGCCGTTCCCCGGGGGGAAGGGCCAGCGCTTCGGCGAATAGTTGTTCTGCGAATTTCCGTTTTTCGCGTTCGGGGGATTCGTTCATGACCGCTGGGTTGAGGGCGGGAAGCTGGGGACGGGCCGGAGGCGGTTACAGCAACGAGACCGTCACCGGGTCGTGGTACAGCCCGAGCGTGGCCAGGGCCCCGGCCGGGGAGGGGTCCGCGGCCGCCCGGGTCCTGGCGGGGACCATCCGGCGCTGGCTGGCCGCGGCCTTGGCCACCGGGACGCTCTCGCGTGCCGCGACCGTGGCGCGGGCGGTGATGGACTCGGCGTACGAGTGGCGCGGAGTGTAGTCGGTGACGAACAGCGCGAGCATGCCGGCGGCCCAGGCGAAACTGGCCACACGCGAAGCCACGGTCCAGGTGGGGGACGAAACGCCGGCGATCGCGGCGACCACGAGGAGCACGAGGCTGGCGACGGCGAACAGGGCAATCATTCCGAAAAGATTCTTCATGGGAGGGCAAGGTTGAGGTTCAGAGCAGTGAGTGGATTCAACCTTCAAAGCGCTATTTGCCCCCGAAAAGGATCATTTCCGATGGCCGGGGTGCCGCCGGCGGTTCTCCGGGCCGCGTCGCGCAGTGGTTTCAGCCCTTCCGGTTTTGGCTTATCTCCTTGAAAAGCCAGGCGCGGGCGTAGGTCCAGTCCCGCTTGGCGGTGGGCACCGCGATTCCCAGCACTTCGGCCGCCTGCTCGATGGTGAGGCCGGCGAAATAGCGGAGTTTCACCAGTTCGGCCTTGCGGGCGTCGTGCGCGGCAAGACGCTCCAGCGTCTCGTGCACCGCCAGCAACTCGTCGTCGGGCGCGCCGGGCGCCGCGATGCCGAGGGCGGGGTCGTCGACGTCCACGCGCTCGAGGCCGCCGCCGTGCCGCAGAGCCTGGCGCCGGCGGGCGCGCTCGATCAGGATCCGCCGCATGGCCTCGGCGGCCGACGCAAAGAAATGCGCGCGGTTCTGCCAGGCGGGCTGCTGGTCGCCGCCGAGGCGCAGCCAGGCCTCGTGCACCAGCGCCGTGGCCTGCAGCGTCTGCCCGCCGGATTCCCGGGCCATCTTGGCGGAGGCCAGCTTGCGCAACTCGTCGTAGACCAAGGGGAGGAGTTGGTCAGCCGCTTGCGGGTCACCCTGCTCGAGGCGCTCCAACATGACGGTGACGTCGTGCACGACGACGTTTTATCAAGCCCGGGCGGGGAAATGAAGCTTGAATTGGTCGGGCCCGCGCCGCGGCTCGGACCCCGCGGCCGGCGCACAATCTGCTGGACGCCGCCCCGATTTCGCCGGTGAGTGGGGGCGCGCGGGCTTTCGGCCCCGGCCACCGCGTGGACGGAGCTCTTTCCCCGCCATCCGATGCAACCATTCCTCGCTCGAATTCTCGCGGTCGCGGCCTTCGGTGCCACCGGCCACGCCTACGCCGGCAACCCGCTCATCCCGACGGTGTATTCGGCGGATCCCTCCGCGCATGTCTGGCCGGGCGACGACCGGCTCTGGCTGTACTGCTCGCACGATCAGCCGGGCACCAACACCCACGACACGATGATCAGCTACCACGTGTTCTCGTCGTCGGACCTCGTGCACTGGACCGACTACGGCGTGGTGCTGCACCTGAAGGACGTGAGCTGGGCCATCAGCCACATGTGGGCGATCGACTGCGTCCTCTGGAAGGGCACCTACTACCTGGTTTTCTGCGCCAAGGAGAAAGGCACTGGCATCTTTCGCACCGGCCTCGCCACGAGCCCCCGCCCGCAGGGGCCGTTCACCGACATCGGTTACATCCGCGGCGTCGAATGGGGCCAGGATCCGGCCGTCTTCGTTGATGACGACGGGGCGCCCTACCTGTTCTGGGGCTCCGGCGGCACCTGCCACGCCGCCCGCCTCGCCGACGACCTGCGGTCTGTCATGCCCGGCAGCGCCGTCGAACTGACGCAGCAGCTCACCTACGTCTACGAAGGACCGTGGGTGCACAAGTACCGCGGCAAGTACTACCTGAGCTACCCCGGCCTGCCCGGCGGCAAGTGGCCGGAAAACATGTACTATGCGACCGCGGACCAGCCGCTCGGCCCGTATGTCTTCCGCGGCTGCTATATTCCCAAGTTCACGGGGCAGGCGGGCACGAATCACGGCTCGATCATCGAGTACAAGGCCCGGTGGCTCGCCTTGCACCACAGCGCGTGGCTCTCCGGCGGCCTGGGCGAGGTGCGCAACCTGATGTGCGATTACTTGGAGTATAACGCCGATGGTACGATCAAGCCGATCACGCCGACCCGCGAGGGCGTGGCGGCGGCCGGG